>SFJQ01000032.1 GCA_004555855.1 [Eubacterium] saphenum
TATAATGGGGTTGATTTGCTTTATCATCGGATTTCCAAAGCTTTTCGGCAAGAAAGCGACAACGGAAGATTTTGTCGTCATTCAAAGCGAGGTTGTCAGCAAATATAAGAAAAAGAACCCCGGTGACGCTTTAAAACCGGACGCAACGGCAGACCATCGTTACTACATCAGATGCAGGGGCATTGACGAAGACATCAGAATTACACAACATATGTATTTTAACAAGTTTGAAGAAGGCGACGAGCTGTTTATTGTTATAGAACTACAAAAAGGCACTACCGCTCCCGATTTAATTTATAAAGCCGACGAGTATGAATACGTCGGCGATAGATTGAAAAATTCATATTGACAAAATGCCCGAGATTTTGCTCTCGGGCGGTTCATCTAAATTAAGGCTGGCGAGGAAGGCACAGATACGAGGAAACGGCGCGGCGGCTAGGCTTTTTGCCTGCCGACCGCGCCGTTGACGAAGCAGATGCGCCTTTATCGTCAGCCTTAGATAACTTTGTAATCCTTGTCCTCAACAGCCTTTTTCAGCACCGCGAAATCGGTTTCCGCGGAGAGCCTGACTTTTGCCGTGCCTGTTTCGTGCGAAACCTCCGCGCTCTCGACCGTCGGTATTGCCTCAAGAGCCTTTTTAACGGTCGCCTCGCAGTGCCCGCACATCATTCCTTCAATCTTCATCGTGACTTCCATCGTTTTTTCCTCCTTGTGTGATTTTCCGCGTTTTGCGCGGATTTTTTTGTCGTGCTTTTCGTTGTAGATTTTCGCCAAATTCAAGCGCAGCGCATTTGTCACCACGAACACGCTCGATAAACTCATCGCCGCCGCGCCGAACATCGGGTTCAGCCGCAGATTGAACAGCGGTATCCAAACGCCCGCCGCAAGCGGTATGCCGATAACGTTGTAGAAAAACGCCCAGAACAGGTTTTGGTGAATGTTCCGCAGAGCCGCGCGCGACAGCCGAATTGCTGCGGGAACGTCAAGCAGGCTGCTTTTCATCAGCACAACGTCCGCCGCGTCAATCGCGATGTCCGTGCCCGCGCCCACGGCAATTCCCGTATCGGCGCGGGTTAAGGCGGGAGCGTCGTTTATGCCGTCGCCGACCATCGCGACTTTTCCGCTCTTTTGCAATTCCCGAACAACGTCCTCCTTATCCCCCGGTAAAACCTCCGCGATTACCTCGTCAACTCCCGCGATTTTTCCCACTGCTTCGGCGGTTCGGCGGTTATCGCCCGTGAGCATAACCGTTTTTATGCCCATATTTCTGAGCTGAGAAATCGCGCGCGGGCTGTCCTCTTTCACCGCGTCCGCAACCGCGATTATTCCCATCAGCCTGCTCTCACGGCAGAAAAACAGCGGAGTTTTGCCCTCCTCGGCAAGCGTTTCGGCTCTTTCGCGCATTTTGCCCGCGATGTCACAGTACGTTTCACAAAGCCGCAGATTTCCCGCGATATGCTCACGTCCGTTCAGCGTTGCCGCAAGCCCGCTTCCCCGCAAAACCCTGAACTCGCTCGGCTCTTCTGCGGTAAATCCGTGCTCGCTGCCATATTTCACAACAGCCGCCGCAAGCGGGTGTTCGCTGCGTTTTTCAAGCGAAAACGCCGTTTTCAGCAGCTCGTTTTCGTCAACATTTTCCGCGGGAACAACGTCCGTGACCTCGGGCTGCCCTTTTGTAATCGTTCCCGTCTTATCGATAAGAACTATATCGGTTTTGCCTGTCTGTTCAAGTGAAACTGCGGTTTTAAACAAAATTCCGTTCTTCGCGCCGACGCCGTTTCCGACCATAATCGCCACGGGAGTCGCCAAGCCGAGCGCGCACGGGCAGGATATCACGAGTACCGAAATTCCGCGCTCCAATGCGTATCCCGCGCCAAATCCGCTCAAAATCCACACCAGAATCGTCACCAGCGAAATCCCGATAACCACCGGCACGAATATCCCCGAAACCTTGTCCGCGGCTTTGGCGATGGGCGCTTTTGTCGCCGAAGCGTCGCTCACCAGCTTGATTATCTTCGCAAGCGATGTGTCCTCGCCAACCCTTGTCGCACGGCAGCGGATATACCCCGACTGATTGATTGTCGCGGCGGAAACCTCGTCCCCGACAATTTTGTCCGCGGGAACGCTTTCGCCTGTGAGCGCGCTCTCGTCAACCGCCGTTTCTCCCTCGACCACAATTCCGTCAACCGGCACGCTTTCACCCGGCTTTACGCTGAAAATATCGCCGATTTTCACCTGTTCAACCGGCACAACCGTTTCAATTCCGTTTTCGATAAGCACGGCGGTTTTCGGAGCAAGCTTCAAAAGTCCCCGAAGCGCGTTTGTGGTTTTGCCTTTGGAATACGCTTCGAGCAGCTTCCCGAGCGTGATGAGCGTCAAAATCATTCCCGCGCTCTCAAAGTACAGCTCGTGCATGTATTTCATCACGGTTTCCCCGTCGCCGACAGCCTGCGCGTTGGACATCACAAAAAGCGCGTAGACGCTGTACCCGAACGCCGCCGCTGCTCCGAGTGCCACAAGCGTGTCCATATTGGGAGATTTGTGGATTATCCCGCGAAAGCCGCTGATGAAAAATTTTTGGTTGATAACCATAATTATCGCCGTTAACAAAAGCTGCGCAAGCGCCATTGAAACGTGGTCGTTCGCCAGAAACGGCGGAAGCGGAAATCCCCACATCATCGCGCCCATCGAGATATACATTAAAACAAGCAGAAAGCCCAAGCTCCAAAAAAGCCGCCGCTTCATTTTCGGGAAATCCTTGTTTTCAAGCGCGTTTTCATCGGTATCGGCGGATTTTTGCTCTTTCGGAAAAGCGCCGTAGCCCGCTTTTTCCACGGCTTTTATGATATCGGCGCTCTTTCCGCCCTCAACCGTCATCGAGTTTGTGAGCAGGTTCACAGAGCATTCCGAAACGCCCGAAACCGCTTTGACAGCCTTTTCAACCCGCGCCGAGCAAGCCGCGCAGGTCATTCCCGTAATATTGTACCGTTCCATTTTCCACCTACTTCATCATTTTGCGCAGAATATCGACAAGTTCCTCGATAACCTCATCGTTCCCTTTTCTGATATTTTCAGCAACACAGGTTCTGATATGCTCGTCAAGCAGCACTCTTTCAAAAGACTCAAGCGCCGCCGAAGCCGCCGCGCTTTGCGTTAAAATATCAGCGCAGTATTCATCGTTTTCCAGCATTTTCTTCAGCCCGTTTATCTGCCCCGAAATCCTGTTCAGGCGGTTAATCAGCCGCTTTTTCTCCTCGGGCGAACGGACTTTTTTCTTTGAACAACAGCATTTTTCTTCCATTTCAACACTCCTTTTGCTTATATTATATACCCTATAGGGGTATTTTGTCAAGAGATTATTTCAAAATTACCAAAAATTTGCGCAAAGTTTTGTGCAACTTTTTAATAAAAACGCTTGACAAATTAATAAACGTGTGATAAAATTAATAATACAATCATCAAGTTATTAAAGAGGTGATAAAAATGGGAAACAGTATTTACAGCTTGGTGCTGTCGGACGAGGTTGTTGACGCGGTTGACGCGCTCGCGCACGGAAACGGGCTGTCGCGCTCGGCGATGATAAACAGGATTTTGGCGGAGCGCGTTGCCATGACAACTCCCGAAATGCGCTTGCAGGAAATTCTCGAGGCGGTTCGCGGGGCGATGGGAGAGTGCTTTGTGCTGACGGAAATGCCCGGCTCGGGGACGCTTTGCGCGCGCTCGTCGCTCAAATACCGCTACAAGCCGACTGCGCGATATTCGGTCGAAATTTACTCGCGAAACGGCAAAAAAGCCGGCGAAATCCGCGTGTCGTTCCGAACGCAGAATGCCGAGCTTATCGAAGCGCTCGGGAGATTTTTCGGGTGCTGGATTGAGCTGGAGAAAAAGTATATTTCTCGGGCGCTGTCAGATGATATAGTTTTCACGATAAACGCGGGAAAATTCACGAGAACGCTCAATATGCCGCGCGAGAATATCTCAGACGACGCTCTCGGCGAGGCTGTCGCAGATTATATGGCGATGATTGACGGGACGATGAAGGAGTATTTCGGGGCGCTTCCCGATGAAAACGAAGCTCGGGCGGCTGCCGAAAATTACTACAAAACGGCTATTGAAAAGCAAAAATTTATTATATAAGAAAGGGGACTCTTTATGAATGCAAACAAACTTACTCAAAAATCCATGGAAGCCGTTCAGGCGGCGCAGGACATCTCGGTTTCTTATCAGAACAACTGCGTTGAGCAAATGCACCTTTTCTATGCGCTGTTGAACGATGAGGGCGGGCTTGTTCCGCAGCTTTTCTCGAAAACAGGCATTGACGCGAACGGCTTGAAACAGGCGGCGCTCAAATTCATCGAGGGTATGCCGCGCGTTTCGGGAAGCGGCAGAGAAGTCGGGAAAATCTACATTTCCAACGATTTGGACAAGGTTTTCACCGAAGCGGAAGCTCAAGCCGAGCGTATGAAGGACGATTATGTGTCGGTTGAACATCTGCTGATGGCGCTGCTCGAAAAGGCGGACAGCGGCGTTTCCGGACTTATCAAGAGCTTTGGTATCGACAAGAAAAAAATCCTCGCGGCTCTTCAGGAGGTTCGCGGAAATCAGCGCGTTACCTCGCAAAATCCCGAGGAAACATACGATGTGCTCAAGAAATACGGCACGGATTTGGTTGAACTCGCGCGACAAAACAAACTCGACCCCGTTATCGGGCGCGACAGCGAAATCCGCAGCGTTATCCGTATTTTGTCGCGTAAAACCAAGAATAACCCCTGCTTAATCGGCGAACCCGGCGTCGGAAAAACCGCGATTGCCGAGGGACTTGCTCTGCGTATAGTTCGCGGAGATGTTCCCGCAAACCTGAAAGACCGCAAGCTGTTCTCGCTGGATATGGGCGCGCTGATTGCGGGCGCGAAGTATCAGGGCGAGTTTGAGGAACGTCTGAAAGCCGTGCTGAACGAGGTAAAGAAGAGCGAGGGACAGATTATTATGTTCATCGATGAACTGCACCTCATTGTCGGCGCGGGCAAAAACGGCGGCGCAATGGACGCGGGAAACCTGCTCAAACCTATGCTTGCAAGAGGCGAGCTTCACTGTATCGGCGCGACAACCCTTGACGAGTACTCGAAATATATCGAGAAAGACCCCGCTCTCGAACGCCGTTTCCAGACGGTTCTTGTGGACGAGCCGAATGTCGAGGACACGATTTCCATTCTGCGTGGTCTGAAAGAAAGATACGAGGTTTTCCACGGCGTAAAAATTCAGGACAACGCGATAATCGCCGCAGCAACCCTCTCCAACCGCTATATCACCGACAGATTTTTGCCCGATAAAGCGATAGATTTGGTCGATGAGGCGTGCGCGATGATACGCACCGAGATGGATTCTATGCCCGCAGAGCTGGACGAGATTTCCCGCGAAATTATGCAGCTTGAAATCGAAGAAGCTGCTCTTAAAAAGGAAACCGACAAGCTCTCCGAGGAACACCTCGCCGAAATCCGCAAGGAGCTTGCCGAAAAGCGTGAGAAGTTCTCCGCGATGAAGGCAAAGTGGGAGAACGAGAAAAACGCGATTTCCAAGGTTCAGGATTTGCGTAAGGAAATCGAGCAGACAAATGCCGAAATTGAGAAAGCAAAGCGCGAATATAATATGAATAAGGCGGCTGAGCTGATGTACGGAAAGCTGCCGAAACTGCAGGAGGAGCTGAAAAACGAGGAGGAAATCGCCGAGCAGGCAAAGGCAAACTCGCTGCTCCGCGATAAAGTCACCGAGGAGGAAATCGCGAGAATTGTCGGACGCTGGACGGGTATTCCCGTGAGCAAGCTGGTCGAGGGTGAACGCGAAAAAATTCTTCATCTCGCCGATACGCTCCATAAGAGAGTTAAAGGTCAGGACGAGGCTGTACAGCGCGTTACCGAGAGCATTATGCGCTCTAGAGCCGGCATAAACGACCCGAGAAAGCCGCTTGGTTCATTCCTGTTCTTAGGACCGACGGGCGTTGGTAAAACAGAGCTTGCAAAGGCTCTCGCAGAGTCGCTTTTCGATGACGAACACAACATTGTCCGTCTTGATATGAGTGAATATATGGAGAAACACACGGTATCCCGCTTAATCGGCGCGCCTCCCGGATACGTCGGCTACGAGGAGGGCGGACAGCTCACGGACGCGGTTCGCAGAAAGCCGTACTCGGTTGTGCTGTTCGATGAGGTTGAAAAGGCGCACCCCGATGTGTTCAACGTGCTGCTGCAAATTCTTGATGACGGTCGCGTTACCGACAGTCAGGGACGGACGGTTGACTTCAAGAACACAATTATAATTCTGACGTCTAATCTGGGTTCGCAGTATATTCTGGACGGAATCGACGAGAACGGCGAGATTACCGAAGAAGCGAGAAGCAATGTTGATAAGCTGCTGAAAGGGTCATTCAGACCGGAGTTCCTCAACAGACTTGATGAGATTGTGTTCTACAAGCCGCTGACGAAGGAGAATATTTTCGGGATTATCGAGCTGCAGGCGGCGGATTTGGCGAAGCGGCTGAAGGAGAAGCAGCTGTCGCTTGAGATAACCGATGAGGCGAAGCAGTTGATTGTGGACGAGAGCTATGACCCGATGTTTGGTGCAAGACCGCTGAAGAGGTATATTCAGAGAAATCTGGAAACGCTGATTGCGAGGGAGATACTTGCGGATAAGCTGCATCAGGGCGATACGATTAGGGTTGGCGTAAAGGAAGGCGCGCTTGCGATTGTGTGAAATCAGCGCAAAGCGTTAATTGAGCACGCGAAGCCTAAAGTCTTTTTGGAAGTCTTGAAACCTTTTTCTTCAGAAAAAGGTTTCAAGCCGCCGGAGGCACTCGCGGCGAAGCCGCGGACTCCGCGCGAAGCGCGGCAAATACGCGGCAAAAGCGCTAAAGGGGTTTGGGGGAAAACAAGAGTTTTCCCCCAAGCATTTTCGTTGGCTAAACGCCAACGAAAATGCAAGAGAACACGCAAACCCCATAGAGCAAGTTTCGATAAAACAATAAAAAACCCGCGAGTTTTCACCCGCGGGTATTTTTTTACAATAAATCACGAAAAAGCCGGCTCGCTGTCAACGCAAAATCCCTTTTCCCGAACAACTTTTTCGATGTCCTCGATGTGCTTTTTGCAGATTTCTTTGGTTGCCGCTTCAGCCATAATACGAAGCAGCGGCTCGGTTCCCGAGGGACGGACAAGCACGCGTCCGTCAGCTCCCAGCGCGTCCTCCGCAGCCTTTACAGCCGCCTGAACGTCCAAGTCATCAAGCACGGCTTTCTTATCCTTGACGCGAACGTTTTTCAAAATCTGCGGATAGACGGTCATTCCCGCGGAAAGTTCCGAGAGCGCGCACTTTTTCGAGCAGATTACCTCCATAAGCTTCAGAGCCGTGATAATTCCGTCACCCGTGCTTGCGTACTTGCTGAAAATGACGTGACCGCTGTTCTCGCCGCCGAGAATATGCCCCTTTTCATTCATACACTCGTAAACAAACTTGTCCCCGACAGGCGTTTTCTCGTACTTTATCCCAAGTTCGTCAAAAGCCTTGTAAAGCCCGAGATTTGACATAACCGTGGTTACAACCGTGTCGTTGTCGAGCTGCCCGCGCTCCTTGAGAAAGTTTCCGCAGATATACAGGATTTTGTCCCCGTCAACAACATTCGCTTTATCATCAACCGCAATACATCTGTCCGCGTCACCGTCAAAGGCAAATCCGCAGTCAAGCTGCTCCTCACGGACAAGGCTGACGAGATTTTCAATATGCGTTGAACCACAGGCGAGATTTATATTAAACCCGTCCGGCTTGTTCCCCACAACATACGTTTTCGCCCCAAGCGCGTCAAAAACGCTCTTCGCAATCGTAAACGCAGAGCCGTTCGCGCAGTCAAGTCCAATCCGCTTGCCCTTAAACGAGTGCGTTGCAAGCGAAATAAGATAGCCTATGTAACGGTTTCGCCCCGCGGAATAGTCCGAGGCTCTGCCGATTTCGTTCCCCGTGGAAAGCGGAATTTCGGGAAGTTCGCCGTCAAGATATTTCTCAATCTCGTCAATAACCGCGTCTTCCATTTTCTCGCCCTTCGAGTTGAACAACTTTATTCCGTTGTCGGAAAAAGGATTGTGCGAAGCCGAAATCATAATTCCGCAGTCAAAATCGTCCGTTCTCACAACATAAGATACCGAGGGAGTTGTGGTGACGTGAAGCAGATAAACATCCGCGCCCGAAGCCGTAAGTCCCGCAGTAAGCGCAAACTCAAACATATACGAGCTTCGGCGGGTGTCCTTTCCGATAACAACCGAGCAGTGATGCTCCCTGCCGTAATAATTCCCGATAAATCTGCCAATCTTAAAAGCGTGCTCAACGGTAAGACCGATGTTCGCCTCGCCGCGAAAGCCGTCCGTGCCGAAATATTTTGACATTTCTATTCTCCTTTGTCAATAAATCACTATATTACATTATACTTTATGTAATACACGTTTGTCAATATGATAAATTACAAAAAGTACTTGATTTTTTCGGGAAAATGTTGTATAATATAAAAGTTAAGTGTTTTCGATTATGGGGGCAGACCCCGACAACACGGCGCCGTGAACCATGTCAGGCGGGGAACCGAGCAGCATTAAGCGATTTGCCGCGTGTGTACGGCAAGCCTGTTCCCATAATCGAGAACACTTTTCATAATTGCCGAAAATTTAGATGATATTGATGATATTTTTGGCAAATTAACGGGAACAAATATAGCGATTTTTGATAGAAACGGCGGTGGGGAAATGTATCTTGCTTTATACAGAAAATATCGTCCGAGAACGTTTGACGACGTTGTATCACAAGAGCCTATCACCACGACTCTCAAAAATCAGATAAAAAACGGCTCGACAGGTCACGCGTACCTGTTCACCGGCTCGCGCGGCACGGGAAAAACAACCTGCGCGAAAATCCTCTCGATGGCGGTAAACTGCCTTAACCCAAAGGACGGAAACCCCTGCCTTGAGTGCGAGCGCTGCCGCGAAATTCTGGACGGCTCGGCTACCGATATCGTGGAAATGGACGCGGCTTCAAATAACGGCGTTGACGATGTAAGGCAGCTGCGCGATGAGGTAAACTACACGCCCGTTTCCTGCAAATACCGCGTTTATATAATCGATGAGGTTCACATGCTTTCGGCTGCCGCGTTCAACGCGCTTTTGAAAACGCTTGAAGAACCGCCCGCTCACGTTAAATTTATCCTCGCGACAACGGAACTGCAGAAAGTTCCCGCAACGATAGTTTCGCGATGTCAGCGGTTTGAGTTTCGGAGAATTGATATTGCGGAGAGCGCAAAACGGCTGTTTTTCGCGGCAAAGGAAGAGGGAATTACTCTCGACAACGACGCGGCTGAGCTTATCTCGCGGCTTTCCGACGGAGGAATGCGTGACGCGCTCTCGATTTTAGACAGATGCGCTTCGGCGGACAAGCACGTCACAAGCGAGATTGTGAGAAGATGCGCGGGAGTTGCCGATACATCTCACCTCACGGCTTTTGCGAAAATGATTGCCGGACATGACGCGGCGGGCTGCATAAGGCTGCTGTCGGAGCTGTACAAGCGCTCGAAAGACCCCGCGCTGATTATCGACGATTTGTCCGAGCGTTTCCGCGACCTTATGATTTGCAAGGCTGCGCCCGATGACCTTGATTTGCTCGCGGCGCTGCCCTCGGAGCACGAGGATATAAAAGCTGCCGCAGAGCTGTTTTCACTGGGAGAAATCCTGCGCTGCCTGAATTTGATGCGGCAGTGCGCGGACAATATCGGAAAAACCCGCGGACGGAAAATTCTCGCGGAGATGTGTTTCGTCAAGATGTGCGCGGGAATAAGCGATACCGAGGGAGCAGTCCGCTCGGTGAGCGTAAAGCCCGAAATGCGCGTCAAGGAGCTTCCGAAGGAGGATTTCGTCCCCACGCCGCCCGAGAAAATGTCGCGCGAAAGCCTGATAAATCTTAACCGAATGCGCGCGCTCGGCGAAGAAACCGCAAAGCTGGTTGAAAGCGAAGAGGCCGCTCCCGTTCAGGCGCCGCCGGTTTTTGAAGAACCGAGCGTTCCCGAAACGGAACAGCCCGTTCGTGAGGAAAAGGCGGACGAAACGCCTGTTGAACAAGCAGCCGAAGTTCCCGAAAAAACCGAAGAAAAGGCTGCTGAGGTAACTGCTGAAGTTCCCGAAAATGCCGAAGAAACCGTTCCCGAAAAAGCCGCAGAAACCGCTGTTCCCGAGAAAATTTCTCCCGAGGAATGGCAGAGCGCAATCGAAAAGCTCGACTTTATGACGCAGTCGATGCTCGATGGCTCAACGGCTGAAATCAGGGACAAAACGCTCGTTATACGCTCCGCAAACAATATGCTCGTGAATAACGTGAAAAACGAGGAGCTGGACGCGTTCAAAAACGAGATTTCAAGGGCGCTGGGCTATGAAATCGGCGTGATTATCGAAAAGGAAACCGCGCCCGAAGCCGATAGCGAAAACAATCAAAGCGAAATAGACAAGCTGCTCGGTAAAGCGAAGCAGCTTGGAATTGAAATTAAACAAGAATGAGAGGTAAATTTTATGAAATCAAGACTTCCCGCAGAGTATCAGAATTCCGGAGCAAATATGAACCAGATGGTGAGAAAAGCGCAGAAAATGCAGGAGGATATCACCCGCATTCAGGAGGAACTCGAAGCAAAAGAGTTCACAAAGCAGGTTGGCGGCGGCGCGCTCGAGCTGGTTATGACCGGCGACAAGAAGCTCAAGTCCGTAACGCTCAAGCCCGAGGTTGTTGACCCCGAGGATATCGAGATGCTTCAGGACCTCATCATCAGCGGCGTGAACGAAATCATCTCCGAAATCGAGGAGTACAGCACCGAGGAAATGTCAAAGGTAACAGGCGGCGTTTCTATGCCGGGATTGTTCTGATAAAACGATGTCCGAATTTGTGTCTTTACCGCTTGCTCTTGCGGCGGAACAATTTGCTAAGCTGCCGGGGATTGGCATAAAAACAGCCCAGCGGCTGGCTTATTATGTGCTGAATTTGCCCGAAAACGAAGTCTGCGAGCTTGCCGACAATCTTGTGAAAGCAAGAAAAAGCGTGCGGCTTTGTTCGTGCTGCCAGAATTTCACAGAGCGCGACGTGTGCGAAATCTGCTCCGATGAAAACCGCGACAAAAGCGTGGTTTGCGTTGTGGAAAGTCCGAAGGACGTGTCCGCGTTTGAGAGAGCGGGCGGCTACGAAGGGCTTTATCACGTTCTTCACGGGCTGCTGTCGCCGATGGACGGGATAACCGCCGAGGACTTGAAAATTAAGGAGCTGCTCGGGCGGCTGTCGGACGTGAAAGAGGTCATTATGGCAACCAACCCGACTGTCGAGGGCGAAGCAACCGCGATGTACATCAGCAGGCTTATAAAGCCGCTCGGCGTTAAAGTCACGCGCCTTGCTTACGGCTTGCCGGCAGGCTCGGCGCTCGAATTTGCCGATGATGTAACGCTCGTCAAGGCGCTCGAAAACAGAAACGAGCTTTAAAAAACAAGTTTGCCCGAGGACACGCTCGGGCATTTTTGCTTTTTGTCCGAAAATCTGCCCGAAACCACAAAAGCCGCCCTTGATTTTCACCAAAGGCGGCTTAAATCGCATAAAATCACGGCTCGCGCTTACTTTGCCTGTCCGTGGGAGGGATTTTTGGAAACGCAAGCAATCGCGTTTGAAACGGCGACATTGATATCCACAGCGCTCTGCCGAAGCGTTGAATCCAGCTTCGAAAAAAGCTCGCCGTTGTGCGTGCTGACATATTTCGCAGGCAGCTTGTTCAGCGCAATCGCTTTCATATCCTCAATGCACCGCTCGCACTGGCAGCAATTCTCCGTCTTCAGCATCTCCTCGAGTTTGTCGTCCACAAACTTTTCCATTACGTTAACAAGAGCCATACCAATTCCCTCATTTCCGTGCCGCGTTTTTCGCGCACTTATACTCTTTTATTATATACCTTGTGGTTCTTTTTGTCAAGTGCTTTGAAAAAGTTTCTCCATTTTTTTCTGCTTGTCATATCTGTCCGCGCTTTTTCATAACAATATAACAAAAAATCTGCTAATCTTACGGAGGAATTTTTATGAGAGCTGTTTCAATAACAAAAAAACAAATAAAACGCATCGCCGCCATTTCTGCTGCAGCCGCGGCAACCGCTGCCGTTATCATCACCGCCGCGGTAACGTCCGTCGGGACAAAAGCCGAACAGCGAAAGCTCCCCATCTACCGAGTAGAGCGCGCCGACAACAAAATTGCCGTTACCTTCGACGTTGCCTGGGAAAACTCGAACACCGACGAGCTGCTCGATATCCTCAGCGAATATGACGCAAAGGCAACATTTTTCATCACGGGCGACTGGTGCGACCGCTATCCCGATGACGTCAGAAAATTCGCAGACGCGGGTCACGAAATCGAAAATCACTCCGACCAGCACCCTCACGTTGAAGGCATAAACGTCAACGACTTAATCAACGACACCCGCGAATGTTCCCGAAAAATCAAGATGATTACCGGAAAAGAACCCGTCCTCTACCGCGCACCCTACGGCGAATACGACGACTCGCTCCTCACAACTCTCGAGGGTATGGGCTTGAAAACAATCCAATGGGACGTTGAACCAAACGATACGGATGGAATCCCCCTTGCAATGCCGTTTCGGTAAGGCTTGGGGGGGTTGTGTTTTACGGTTTTCTGCGGGGTTTACGCTGATGAAATTTTTGTTAAATACACAAATTGTTGTTGACAGATAATAACATTTATGATAAAATAATCATACTATGTGAGGTAATTTTTGAAAATATGGTGGATTAATTATCTGAAAGGATTACAAATTTTTTCGCGGGCTTTCGGGTGTGGACAGCGATATCTACGCGCTCTATATGGGCAGACCCGACAAGTCCTGCGTTTTCGCAAAACAGCCCATCAACACCACCGGCTGGCACCTTATCCTCTCCACGGTAACATCGACTTTCTACAAGGAAATCTATGCAATTGTCGGGCTTTATATCGGCATTTTCGCGCTGTTACTTGTTCTTGACACCGCCATTCTGTTCGTCATAATCAAGAAAAAGCTCAGCCCGCTCAAGGAGCTGAAAAATATGACGGACGGCTTCGAGCTTTAATTTACATTTTCAATAAAATCTCCCCGCAATGCTTTTCGCGCTGCGGGGATTTTTCAGAATTTCCACTCGATTTCGATGCGCTCTTCCCACAAAAACACCCGCGAAATAAACTCTCCCGCAATCCTCCTCTTAACCTCAACCGGCATTTCCGCGAAATCGTCCAGCAGTTCTATCACGGTTTCATAGCTCTCCCGAGGCGGCTCGACAAGCGAATTTGAAAGCTCCTTTCGCAGGACTTCGCGCTCGGAAATCAGCTTTTCCAGACGTTCCTCGAGAACTTTCCCTATCGAAACAGTAGTTTCGGAGATTTTGCTCACGAGATTGTCAATCTGCTCGTCAAGCGCTTCGAGCTGCATTTTCAGACGGTTTGCTTTCGGAGAAGTCTGAGGTTTTGCGCTCGGGCAAATGCCGCGTATCTCGGAAAATTTTTCTCGAAGCAGCGAATAAACCGCGTCCTCCGCAGCAAAAATCGGCGGCTTTCCTGAAATTCCCGCGCAGGTGTGGTGGTTTGCCCTGCCCGAGCAATAGAAATACTCCCCCGAAACAACCCGCATTGCATACCCGCATTTCCCGCATTTAAGCAGCCCCGTAAGCCACGAATACGAGCCGCTTTTGCCTTTTTTGAGCTGTGTGTTGCCATCGAGCTTTCTCTGAACGTCAAGCCAAAGCTCCGATGAAATCACGCCGTTATGCAAGCCTATCGACAAAACGTGGTCGCGGACGTCCGTGTATTTCCGCTCGTTTGCCTCGCGTTTTCCGTATAAAAAACAGCCGCGTTCTCCTGTGAAATTCTCCGCAGGATTTGAAATTTTTGCGCCCTTTTCCTTGAAATACCGAAAAACCTCCATATCCGCTTGAACGTACACGGGACTTCGAAGAATACGGCTTATTTTGCTGCTGTCCCAGAGCGCGCCCGCAGGCGAAGGAATTTCCCGCTCGTTCAGCGTTTTCACGATATCCCCGAGCGAGCGCCCGTTTTTTCCGTATTCGCCGAATATGTACTCAACCGTCCTTATATCGCCGTTTGGCGCGAGAGTTGACGTTTTCACTCCGTCCAGAGTTGTCGGGATTTTGTCGAAACCGTACACAGGAACTCCGCCCAGATACATTCCCTTTTCACCGCGCGCGTAATAGTTGTCGCGAACGCGAAGCAGGATATTTTCGCGCTCAAGCTCCGCGAAAACCATTATTATCCCGAGCATCGCGCACCCGATTGCCGTAGAGGTATCGAAGGTTTCCACGGTTGACGCGAACTCCACGCCGTATTTCCTGAAAATCTCCATAAGTCCCGAAAAATCGCATAGAGAACGACTTATCCTGTCCAGCTTGTACACGACAAGCTTTGCGATTTCCCCCGATTTTATGTCCGCAAGAAGCCGCTGAAACTGCGGACGCTCAAGGTTTTTCCCGCTCCAGCCCTTGTCCGTGTATATGCGAAATTCTCCCTCGCAGCACCGCCTGCAAGCCTCAATCTGCGTTTCTATGGAAATGCTGTCCTTTTTATCAACGCTTTGCCGAGCGTAAATCGCCGTCATTTATCGTTCCCCCAAATCAAGCGTTTTTGCCGATTTTCTGCTTGTACCGCAAAAGCTCCTCGTAAACCCGCCGAGCCGCTTCGTTTCGCAGATTTTCCTTTTTATCCTTGGGAACCGACGCCGTGACCTTATATCCCATAATCCCGCCCCTTTCTCTCTATAAATATAGTTTGTCCGAGAGCAAAATATTACAGGAAAACAAAAAGGCGCACCAAAGGGTGCCCCTTTTGGCAATTCCGCCTCGCCGAAACTTCATCTATACAATAGACGATTTGCTCGGCGGAGCGAAATTCGCTTTATGGGAAACACACTAACGGTACGCCCGATTTTTTCTCACAATTTGTTCATTCGATAGCCTATTCCAACGTGCGTTTGAATGTACTGCTGGTCTGTTTTGGAGCTTTTGTCCAGCTTCTTGCGAAGCGTTGCCATAAACACCCGCAGCGATGCTACATCGCTGTCGAACGAGCTGCCCCAGATGCTGTTTGTGATAAACGTGTGCGTGAGCACCTTTCCGATGTTTCTTGCCAGAAGGCAAAGCAGCTTGTATTCAATCGGAGTGAGATGGATTTCCTCGCCGTTCATAAAAACGCTTCCCGCAGCGTAATCAATCCGCATCTCGCCGTTTGTGAACTCCGAGTCCTCGGGGTCTGTGTTTTTAAGGCTTGCAAGGCGGCGCTGAGTTACGCGAAGCCGCGCCAGAAGCTCCTCAACCGAAAACGGCTTTGTGAGATAATCGTCCGCGCCCGAATCAAGCGCGTCAATCTTATCGGTATCCTCGCTGCGTGCGCTTATCACGATAATCGGCACCTCGGACCATGTGCGTATGCGCTTTATTACATCAATTCCGTCAATATCGGGAAGCCCCAAATCCAGAAGTATTATTTCGGGCTTGTGGGTTGAGGTTTCCAAAAGCGCGCTCTGCCCGTCAGAGGCTTTTATGCACCCGTAATCGTGCGTATCGAGCGTGGTTGTGATAAGGTTTCTCACTGCGCTGTCGTCCTCAACCACAAGAATTGTCGTCTTATTCATGGATATTAACCTCCTCCACGGGCAGGGTGAAACAGAAAACCGAACCTGTCGGCTTGTTGTCGCGAACCGAGATTTCACCTCCGTGCGCGGTAATTATCGATTTGCAAACCGCAAGCCCCAAGCCCATACTCCGGCGGCTGTCGGCGATTTTTGTTTCGGCGGTGTAGAACATATCGAAAATTCTCGGCTTGTCCTTGTCGGAAACGCCTTTGCCGAAGTCGGAAATCTCCACAGCCACATTCTTCCCCTGCCTGAACACATTCACGTTAATTTCTGTGCCATCGGGAGAGTATTTCACGGCGTTGTCCAAAATGTTTACAATCACCTGAACGATAAGCCGAGCGTCGATTTTCAAAATCAGGAACTCATCGCCCTCATTAACGGAAATCTTTCTGCCGCTTGTGTTTCTGACTCTCGAAACCGCCTCGTCAATAACCTCCTCCATAAGCTCGGAGCGAAGGCGAAGCTTGGTTGTACCGTCCTCGATACGAGTTGCCGAAAGCAGATTTTCAACCAGATTTATAAGCCAGAGCGAGTCGTCATAGATGCTCTTGTAGATTATCGCGCGCATTTCCGGCTCGATGCCCTCGCCTTCCGCAATTAAAAAGCCTGCGTTTCCCGAAATTGACGTGAGCGGAGTTCGTAAATCATGCGAAATCGAGCGCAGCAAATTTGCTCGGAACTGTTCGTGCTGTGCCAGAACTGCCGCGTCATTTTTTTCTTTGATGTTTCGCAGATTGTCAAGCGACAGCGCAAGTTCGCCGATTATCGAAAGCACAACGCCTTTCTCGAAGGAATCGAGCTTATTTTTTCCGACGGCAATTCCAAAAACGCCGTAAGCTCTGTCATTGACGCGCGCTGCGAGATACAGGCACTTTGACGTGTGAACCGACTCGGCGGCTTCTCCGGAGCCTTGTTCGCTGCCAAAAGCGCGTTCTGCCGCCTGCCTTTCGTCGGGAAGAACATATTCCTCGGGAACGGTTTCGCCTTCTGCCGAGAAAATTTTCGGTTCGGAAAGCTTTCCGCGCTTTTCGCCATAAAAAATCACGCTGCGATTGAGCAGCTTCACAAGCTGATTTGCCGCCGCAGCTGTCACCTCGGACTCGGTTTCTGCCTTTTGGAGCAGCTTGTGCGCGTCAAAAAGCACTCTCGTCTGATACTCTTTCTGCTTCGATTGTCTGGAATTCTGCTTGATTTTCGCAGCAAGGGAGCTTGTAATGAAAGCCGTGCAGAATAACACGATAAAGGTTATCGGATATGAAGAATCGTATGCGCTCAGCGAGAAAAACGGCTCGGTGAAGAAGTAATTGACCACAAAAACCG
>SFJQ01000137.1 GCA_004555855.1 [Eubacterium] saphenum
AAGAGGCCCGCCGGAATGTTCCGGCGGGCCTCTTGCCGGGAAGGAAATCCAAAGGAAGGCCCGGATCCGCATTCGGGGCGCAGCCGGAAGAGGACGTGTTCTTTTTCCTCTTTTCTGTGCAGTATTTCCCGGGAAAATCGCCAATTCACCGTATGGATAGTCGCGTTAAACTGCTGCTTGACTTGGTTTATCTGGTGATGCTGTTCACGGCGCAGAGCTTTACGGGGCTTCTGGTCGGGCTGTTTTTTATGGTTATGTGCTATATAATCGCCGACATAAAGCTCGTTATGATTTTGAAGAGCGTGAAGCCGATTTTGCCGCTGATGATTTTCACGGCAATTCTGAATATGCTGTTTATTACGGGAGAAAAGCCGCTTTTTCAGTGGTGGATAATCACGATTTATCCCGAGGGCATAAGAATGTCGTGCTTTATGCTTTTGAGGATTGTTTCGCTTATCGTGGGAATGTCGCTGCTGACTTACACGACTTCGCCGATTATGCTCACGGACGCGATTGAGCGGCTTATGTCGCCGCTTAAAAAGGTGAGATTTCCCGTACACGAGCTTTCGATGATGATGACGATTGCGCTGAGATTTATCCCGACGCTTGTCGAGGAAACGGACAAAATTATGTCCGCGCAGAAGGCGAGAGGCGCGGAGCTTGACTCGGGCGGCTTTTTGAAAAGAGCAAAAGCGCTTGTTCCGATAATAATCCCGCTGTTTGTGTCGGCGTTTAAGAGGGCAAACGAGCTTGCCACGGCGATGGAATGCCGCTGCTACAAGGGCGGCGATGGCAGAACGCGTATGCGGCAGCTCAAAATCGCGGCGCGGGATATCATAGCAGCTGTGATTATGCTGACTTTGTTCGCGGGGATAATCGTGCTGAACTGTTTCCCGATTGTCCCGTAAAGGAGATTTATGGATAACAGCGAGATTTTGCGGTCAAATCTGAACCGCCTTCACACAACTCCTCTCGGCGCAGAAAGAATACGAAAAAATCTGAAAATCGACTGCGATGATGTTGTGGAATATTGTCGGAGAATGATTTCGGACAAAAGCTGTAAAATTGCAAAAACCGGGAAGAACTTTTACTGCGAAACCGAAAATGCTGTTATTACGGTAAATTCGTTTAGTTATACAATTATCACTGCAAAGCAAATTGTCAAGGAGCGAAAATGCGCAACTTAAAGGTTTTCATCGCGTACAACGGCGCCGCTTATCACGGATTTCAGCGGCAGGATAACGCGATTTCGGTGCAGGAGGTTGTCGAAAAGGCGATAGGGAAACTCCTGAAATGCTCCCCGCCCGTGATTTACGGCTGTTCGAGAACGGACGCGGGCGTTCACGCAAGACGGTTTTGCTTCAATTTCAAAACCGACTCGAAGATACCGTGCGGTGGCTTTGTTAAAGGAATGAACACGATTTTGCCTTCGGATATCGCGGTGCTTTCGTGCGAGGACGCAGATGAGGATTTTCATGCACGTTTTTGCACCAAATCCAAGGAATATGTGTACTTAATCAACAATAAGCCAAATCGTGACGTTTTTCTGCAAAATCTGGCTTATCATTACCCGTATGTGCTGGATATCGAAAAAATGCGGCACGCAGCACAGCTTTTTGTCGGGGAACACGATTTCGGGGCGTTTTGCCGAGCCGAGGGAAAAGCGCGGGTTAAGTCAACGGTTCGGACGATTTATGAGGTAACGGTTTCGGAAAACGCGGGTGTTGTCGAAATAAAAATCCGCGGAAACGGCTTTTTATACAATATGGTGAGGATTTTGACGGGAACGCTTATCTACATCAGCGAGGGGAAGCGCACCGAGGACGACATAAAAACCGCTCTTTTGACGAGAAACCGCGATTTCGGGGGAGTTACGCTCCCGCCCGAGGGGCTTTATCTCAATGAAGTTTACTATGACGCTTGACTATTGGCATATAAATATGTTATAATAAATAGATGACCGTTTTGCAATAAGGAAAGAGAAATGGACGAGAAAAATCAACTTAAAAAGGTTAGCGGTAAAAACACTGCTGCCGAGAAGAAAAAAAGTAAGCGCCGAACAATCGGGCTGATAATTTTCAGCGTTGTGGCAATTGCGCTTATTGTTGTTATCATAAACTGGCGGGCGATTTTTGCTCCGCTGAGAGATATTTTTCTTCCTGTCGGAAAAGCGGGTTTTCCCGTAAATCTGCCCGGAAGCACCGCTTATGATATGGGTGAACTCGGCGGGAATTTCTATCTGCTCACCGATACATATTTGTACACCTATACGGGAAACGGCGCGGAAATAAAGAGCGTTCAGCACGGCTTTAACCGTCCCGCTTCTTCGTCAACCGACAGAAGAGTGCTGGTTTATGACAAGAACGGCAAGGATTTCAAGGTTTTTTCAAAATCCGAGGAAATCTTCGCCAAGACAATGGACGACGCGATTGTATTCTCAAAAATGGGCGGCGGTGACCGCTCCGCTGTTATCACGACCTCGACGCGCTATTCAAACTATCTGTACATATTTAACGCAGAGGGAAAGCAGGCTTTTCGCTGGGCGTCGCCCGATGAAAAGATAATGGGCGTGTGCTTCTCAGACAATGGACAGTTTATCTATGTTTCGGTTGTGGGAGAGAAGGACGGCGAGCTGAACTGCGCGGTTTTGTGCTTTGATACAACAAAGGAGCAAGGAGAGCTTTGGCGCGCTTCTATGGGAAGCTCGATTTCGTATTCGGTTGAATTTGCAAACGATGGAATTTACACGGTTACAGAAAACGGAGCGTATCTTTTTGATAAGGAAACAGGCGAAATCAAAGCGCAGAACACGTTTTCAAAACAAGTGACGGGAATTTGCAGTTCAAAGGAAATGCGGGTTGTGCTGTTTCACGATTCCGCGTCAAACGGCGTGACGGCTGTTGTTTACAACGAAAAACTGGAGCCTTTTGCTTCACTTTCGCTCGGTGAAGCGGACTCGGTTGATCTGGAAGGGCAGACGCTTTATGTACTGAGCGAGGATAATCTTTCGGCTTATGACCGGGAGCTGATTGAACGGAATAATTACCGGCTTGACAACGAATATTCCGATGTGATGGTAATGGACGGCGGCGCGTATCTGCTTGGATACAACATCGTTCAGCGAGTAAATTTATGAGGTGACAAAATGGGACAGGAATTTGCATTTGTATTTGACATTATTATAGTTGCTGCGGCTGTTGGAATGGCTTTCGTCGGCATCAAAAAAGGCTTTGCTAGAATTGTTATTGAAATGCTTGCAACCGTGATT
>SFJQ01000138.1 GCA_004555855.1 [Eubacterium] saphenum
CGGTTTGAGTTTGCTGATTGCGTCTGGGATATCTTCCTCGTCCGTCAGGGTGATATGCGTGTAGTCCTCTCGCCATGTTGTGTTTTCGTAGAACGATTTCAGCGTAATCTCCTCGTAAGTGCCCTTCAGCTCGACAAGCTCGTGCAGCGGAGTAAGCTCAATCGTTTTGTACCGCATATTTCCCTTCTCCAAAAGCTCGGCAACGGTAACGGATTTTTTGTCCTTAACCTCAGAAAACGAGTATTTGAGAGGTGTTCCGCAGTAACGGATTTTCGGAGAACCGCAGTTTTGCGGCGAGTGAAGATGACCGAGAGCAACGTAGTCAAACGGCTCAAAAACCGCCGCGTCAACGTTATCCGAACCGCCGACCGAAATCTCCTCGGACTCGCAGCGCGCCGCTCCCGTAACAAACTGGTGCGTTACCAGAACGTTTCTTTCGGCTGAA
This sequence comes from [Eubacterium] saphenum, assembly GCA_004555855.1. Classification (GTDB taxonomy): domain Bacteria; phylum Bacillota; class Clostridia; order Oscillospirales; family Ruminococcaceae; genus CAG-115. The sequence continues at coordinate 446 of SFJQ01000138.1, forward strand.
TTTATCCGCATTTTTGAAACAGCCGCTCTTATCGCGTCCGTGTAAGACGCGATTTCCTCATCGCAAAAACAGCGAACGTGCGCGGGTTTCACAAACGGCAGCATATAAACATTCACTTTTCCGTACTCATCGCTCATAGAAAACGGCTCGATTTCCCCGTTATAGACGGGCGAAAGATGAATGCCGCCGGCGCTCATAATCCGCGCTCCGAACGCAATTCTTTCGGGAGAATCGTGGTTTCCGCTGATAACAAAAACCTCCGTTTTCCTCTGCGAAAGCCTGACAAGAAAATCATCGAACAGCTTCACAGCCTCGGCAGGCGGTATCGGCTTATCGTAAACATCTCCCGCAATAAGCACGCCGTCCGGCTTTTCGCTGTCGGTGATTTCGATGATTTGATTTAAAATATGAGCTTGTTCCTCAAGCAGCGAGTATTCGTAAATTCGCTTTCCCAAATGCAAATCGGATATGTGAATGAATTTCATTTTTTCTCCTTCAGTTAAATCTTTTCAGTCAGAAAAATTGTGTTTTTCTCAAAAATTCCGAATGCGAAGCCAAAAGTCAGGTAAAACGGCATATTCTTGTAAGCCTCAAAGCTCGTCCTGTCCAGAAAATCCTTGACGGAAAGCTCCTCGTAATATCCGTAAGGGTTGGCGACCGTTATTTTATCGTTCGGGATATCGGCGCCGATAATCAGCGAATAGTGCAGCGTCCACTCGCCGTTGAGAAGCGCCGCCCACTCAAAAGGCACGGGAATCCCTCTTGCAAGGCTGTCGTAGATTTTATCGATAAGCTCGGTGTTGGTCAGATATTTATGTATCGTCGTGGAGTACTCGGGGAAACGCTTGTTCATTTCCTTGCAAAACGAGTCGCCCGTTGATGTGACAACGCTTCCGTACTCGTCAAACAGGCTCTCTTCCGTGATGTCTTTCCCGTTCCACGCCGCAAACATTTCTATAACCGCATAGCCGCAGGAAACGTCTTGCGATATAACCTCAATTCCGTCAATGTAAACGGGAGTTTTGTACTTTACGTTATCCTGTATTCCCGAAATGTCGTCCAGTATGGCATTCGTTCTCAATTGCAGCATTATTAAAGCCACAGCGATGATACAAGCCAATACCCCAACGACAATTCCCGCGATAATTCCAATTCGCTTCAGCACAGCTTTTCTTTTCATAATTTCTCCTTGCAAATTCGTTTTTCTCGATAAATTCATTATACCACATTATCACCAAAAAGTAAAGAGCGGAAAAATCCGCTCCGTAATTCATTTCCACGGTTTTTTGCCGTCAAGCCAACCCTTGCTTTGCCAGTACTCTTTCTCGGAAACGGACGCGCCCCAGTTCGCCTTTTGCATACCGCCGCAAAACCAAAACAGCACGCGCGTCTTGACGCCAACTCTCACTGGTTTGTTTTTGGACAGCTTTTTCGCGAGCACCGCCATATCCTTACGGATTTTCGCTTTCTTTTTCTCGGGCATCATTTCCCAATTCATCGCATTCACGCTCAGTCCATAACGAGAAATTTTCGGCACGCCCCAGTTCGCCAGATTATCGGCAACCAGCTTTGCCGCTTTGCCCGCGCCCGCACCCGAAGCCGTTGAAATCACGACAGCGCGCTTTTTGAACATCTCGGCGTGAGGTCTGTGAACCAGCCAATATGTAAAAAACAAGTCCAGAAACGATTTCATCGGCGCACTCGGCATCATACAATAGTTGGGAGTTGTAAAAATGAGCAGATCTGCCTCAAGCATCGCTTCTTCGAGCGGCTTTTTCTCCTCCCAAAACGGGCATTTTTCCCTGCCCTCAAGACAAGTGTAGCACCCCAGACAAAAGTGGTTCAAATCTCTCGGCAGGAAAAACTCCTTTACCTCTTTCTCGCAGGTTATTCCGTCAATCAGAATTTTCGCTGTATTCCAAGTACTTCCCTTGTGGTTTTGTCCGTTTATCACAACAATCTTCATAGCTTCTCAATCTCTCAATTACAAAATACCCGTAATCGTCATCGAAGAAACGATTTCTGCCGTTTCCTCATCATCGCTTTTAGCAATCCTGCAAATCGGCGCCCAAATCCCGCATTCGTAGTCGGGGCTTTGCATATCGCCCGCCGAATAAACCTCGAGCATCGCGTTTCCGTTTCCCTCGAACTCTTGTTTATGCTTCGGGTACCACTTCTCCCAAACCTGCGTGTTTAAGTTCTGAAGCGACTTCGGAAGCGCGCCCTTTGCGGAAAACATCGCCCAGTCGCTTTCGGGAAACGTGTAGAGCTTCAGTCCCTCGGGCACTTCTCCGCCGTTATAAACCCCCGCAATCCAGTAGTCAAAAGAGCCGTTTTTTTCATCGCAAATCGCAAACATACCGATTTGATTATCGAGAACCGCTTTTTCAACAGGCGTTTCGGGAGTCATCGTCTGCCACAATTTTGCGTACTTTTTGCTGTACTCGTTTTCCCAGAACTGCGGACATTTTTCATATCCCTCGTCGGGACGGATTGAGGTCGAAAAGCCAATAAAAGTCATCGCTTTTTTGTGTTCGTATCTTACATTCATCGCAAATACTCCTTTGTCAAAATACCGGCTCAGCGGCAGTTGTCCTTCGGAGCAGCCCTCGTACAGCGGCCAAAGGTCGTATGGGTACAGGATGTCGAAGGCATCAAACAGCTCGGTATCGGTGGCGGCGTAGTAGCCCTGCTCGCGGAACCGACGGATATGCTCCAGATGGACGCTTTCCCCCAGCCAGATGGCGCCGGGGCGCACCTGCTCCACCGCCTGCCGCGCCGCTTTCCAGAACCCGACCGGTATGGTGCTGGCTACAT
>SFJQ01000139.1 GCA_004555855.1 [Eubacterium] saphenum
CAAGCACTATGCAGATTATCATCGCCCAGTCGGGCCAGCCGAATTTCCTTGAAAGAAAACAGCCTCCGCCGATAAACAGCAGCAGCGGCGTTATGATTACAAAGGCAAATTGACTTACTTTTGCGTAGGTTGAAATCGGGTTTTCATTCTTGCTCATATCAGTACACAAATTCCGTCAGACGCCAGCCCGCGTCGGTTTTTTTCATCTTTGTCCGGAGGATTTTGTCCTCGGAAACATCTGAGGTATCGAAGCTTTCGCTCGTTACGTCAAGATAAATCGTGATATCGCACTCGGTTTCGCTTGTCGGCAAAACCGCAAGCGCGCAGTTTTCCCAGAGCTTCTCGCGCGATGCGTCAGCCTTGAAATCCGCTTTTATTCCGAGAACAATATCGTCGTTGTAAAGCGATTTGCGCTTTTTGTACACATCAAGCTTCATAACCTTTTCGGCAGCCTCGTCCGTGTAAACCGATTTTACCTTGTTTTCGATGTCCTCGAAGGTCTTGTATCCGCGACTTTTTTCCGTATCCACCGTGTAAATTCCGTCCTCGGGAGCGTTTCCGTAAGGCTCGTCAAGGTGAGGAAGTCCCTGCGTGATAAACAGCCGGATTATCTCATAGCTGCCCTTTACAAGGTCGTGCGCGGCATATTCGCACTCCTGCTCAAACTCCGCAGTCGGCTGAAAAACCTCGTTGCCTGATGAAGCAGGCTTTTCACCCGATTTGTTGTTGAGGATTAAAATCAGCGCGATAACCGCCGCCAGTGCCAGCGCCGCCACAACGATTGTCGCGATAAGCGCTGCGTTGTCTTGCTTTTTCTTGTTTTTTTCGCTCATTGGTTAACCTTTATTACTCGCTTTTGGTTTCCTTGCTGTCGAGAGAAATTGCGTCGGGGAACACGTTTCTGCTGTCCTCCTTGGAGAGGAAGGTTGTGTTTACATAGCCCTGAATAATCGCGCCGTCCGTTACGGCAATCGTGGACGCGTTTATATCGCCGAAAACAATCGCGTCGCGCTTCAGCTCCGCCTTTCCGACAATGTCGAGCTTTCCGCGCACTCTGCCGTTAATATCGGCGTACTGCGATGACAAATCACCGATAAGTATGGTATCTCTGTCCATTCTCAGACGACCTTTGAGGGACATATTTCCCTGCATTGCCGCAGAGTTCAGTCCTGCGTTGTTGCAGGTGATATCGCCGATGATTTTTCCGCTCATATCAAGATTTCTCGTGGTTTCAACGTTGCCCTTGATATTGCCGTCAATCTGCATATTTGCAAGCGAGCGGATATTTCCGTCAATGATTGTGTTTTTGGAAATAACGGTAACTTCCTCGGTTTCGTTTGACGGCTGCATAGGAACACCGTTCGGCGTAGGGGGAATGTACCCGCCGTAGCCCTGATTGAAATTATTCGGCGCGGAAGCCGCATAGCCGCCGTTATACTCGTTCTGATTATTCTGCCCGATGCTGCTTCTTATATTCTTGATGTTCTGGTTATAGGCAGCCTGCTCGTTCTGTCCCTGAGCGCTTTGCTGCGTGAAATTTTCCTGACGCGGAGCCTGTTCCTGAGCGCCCTGATTAACAGCTTGATTTGCCGCCTGATTAACAGCGGGATTTGCGTTTGCGGCAGCGTTATTCTGTCCTTGAGCGGAAGGCTGCTGAGGTGCGGGCTGTTCCTGCTCGGAATTGCGGAAATAAGGCGTTTCAAGCGGCACTTCAGCGCTCGACTGCTGCACGGGAATTTCAGCCGCGCTTTGCTGCTCGGGTTCTCTCAGATACTTGTCCAGCTCTGTGGGCGAGTTTTCAGGCTTATCGTCGGGCTTTTTCACGTCCTGACCGTCTTTTTTCCAAAGCTCTTTAACCGCCTGAGAAAAATTATCCTTTATACTCATAACATTTCCTTTCCAAATCCAGTATTTTCCCCTGAATGCTTTATGCGAACGGTCCCGCAAACTGCACGGGCTGAGTGTCGTTGCTGATTTTATCGAACTTGTAAACGCCCTCGTTCACGAATTTCTTGAGCAAATCGCCGAGAACGAGAATCGTGTTCGTTGTGCTGTCGGAGTCGTGCATAAGCACAACCGAGCGGAAATTCCTGTCGTAATTTGCCTGAATGTCGGCGGGAACGGAGTTCCACATCTGCGTCCACGAAGCGCCCAAAGCGTCGCCGCTGTCAACATTCCAGTCGAAGTGCCTGAAGCCTCTGCGCGACATTTCCGTAATAATTGCGTCGCGGGTTGCCTCGTTATAGTCGTTCACGCTGCCGCCGGGGAAGCGGAAAATCTCGCATTTTATCCCTGTTGCCTCGTAAACCATATTCCACGCTTCGTAGAAATCATCAAGATAACTTTCCACGGAAGCGTAAATTTCATCATACTTGTGCGAAGCCGTGTGAATACCGATTGCGTGACCGTCGGCTGCGATTGCCTTCAGCAGGGTGTAGCAGTATTCGCTGCGGTTCGGGACAACGAAAAACGTTGCCTTTATATCATAATTTCTCAGATATTGCAAAATCGAGTATGTATTATCCGAAGGTCCGTCGTCAAACGTGAGATAAACCGTGTTATCCTCGCGGACATAATTTGCGGGCGCTGTCACATACATATCGGCGTGGATATCGGCGTAGGAGTTTTTCTCGGGCTGAGAAGTCCCGCCGCTCTGCCAGCCGTTTTTCTCGTTGAGATAATCGACAATTTCCCTGTCGGACAGCCCCAGCTCGGACAAAATCCCGTACCAGTTTTCGCCGCCGTTTTTCTTGGCGATAACCGAAATCAGCTCCTTATCCGAAATCCCGTTCTGCGAGAGAATTTCGTATAATTCAGAAGCGCCGATTTCGTCCTTTTGCAAAATCAGCTTCAGCAAATCCTTATCGGAAAGCCCCGACGCCGACAGCAGCTTATAAAAGCTTTCTGCCGTAACGCTCTTGTTTTCGTTAAGCTGCTTTATTAAATCGGTGTAAGAAAGCCCGCTTCTTGCGAAAATCGCACAAAATTCCTCAACTGTCCCTGCTTTTTCTTCCGTGAGAATTTGCGCCGCTGCCGAGAGCTTTTCGTTTTCCTTTTTCATTTCGGAAAGCTCTGCGCCCTGCTTTGCCCAGAAAATGCCAAATACAATCGCGAGCGCGAGCGGCACAAAGAAAAATATGGCAAGGACAACTTTTATCAGTACCTTAAAAAACTCAACGCTGCCAAAACGCATTTTAAACCTCTTTTATGAATTTTTATTTTGGACATAATTCCCCTA
>SFJQ01000033.1 GCA_004555855.1 [Eubacterium] saphenum
CAATCATGAAGTCGCAGGAAGCGGCATTTCCAAAAACAAGCGACGGAAAAAACCATTTTTCCGGTTCTGGGAACTGTTTTTCAGAAAATTCGGGGTTTTCTTTCAGATTAACCTGATTTACTTCCTGTTTTGTATCCCCATCGTCACCATCGGTCCGGCAACCGCGGCAATGACGGCGATTATGAGAAATATCTACCTCGAAAGACCGCAGTTTATTTTCCACGATTTCAAGCAGGAATTTAAGAAAAATTTCAAGCAGGCGCTTCCGATAGGAATAATAGACGTATTGGCGATAGTTATGAGCTATTTCGCGATAAATTACCTCAGCACGCCCGACCTCGACTCCACGACGCGGATTTTTGCCATTGTCGGACTGGTTGCAATAAATCTTCTGATTATGGTGAGCTTTTACGTCTATCCGCAGATTGTCGCGCTTGATTTGAAGTTCCGCGAAATTATGAGCAACGCCGTTTTGCTGATGTTTATGAACCCCATCGGCGATGTCATCACATTTGCTTTGTTTTTCGGCTTTGGAATGCTGCTCTTTTTCTTCTGGTATATCGTGGTGTTCTTCATTCCGTTTTTACCGCTTGCTTGGCTTTGTTTCATTTCGGTTTTCTGCTGTTACCCGACAATTCAGAAGGTTCTCATCAATCCTTACTATGAGAAAACGGGCGAGAAAAATCCAGAAATTCCCGAATACGAGGACGAAAACGTGTTCGCGGACGCCGGCGGCAAGGAAGAACCTATCGACAACAGACCGGAAAGAAAAATCAGCGCCAGCAAACAGCACGGCAAGGTTATCAAGTAAAATCATAAAATTCACTTATAAGGAAGGAATTTGTTATGGCTTCTAGCGTTATTGTCGGAACCCAGTGGGGCGACGAAGGCAAGGGCAAAATAATCGACATTATGGCGAAGAAGGCGGATTTGGTTGTCCGTTCGAGCGGCGGAAACAACGCAGGTCACACCGTTGTTCACGGCGATGAGGTGTACAAGCTGCACCTGCTTCCGTCGGGCATTCTTTACCCGAAAACAACCTGTCTTATCGGCAGCGGCGTTGTGGTTGACCCGAAGGTACTGCTGGGCGAAATCTCCGAGATGAACAAGCGGGGCGTTACCTGCGAAAATCTCAGAATTGACGCGCGCGCGGATATCATTATGCCGTGGCACCGCGAACTGGACAGGCTCGAAGAGGAGTTCAAGGCGAAGCAGACAGGCGAAAACGTCGGCACAACCGGCAGAGGCATAGGTCCTTGCTACACCGACAAGGCAAGACGCGTCGGCATCAGAATGTACGATTTGTGCCGTCCCGAGTGCCTGAAAAAGCTCATAAAGAACACCGGCGAGCTGAATAATCTGATGATTGAAAAGGTGTACGGCGGCACTCCGCTTGACCTTGACGCGATTTTTGAGGAGTACAAGGCTTACGGCGAGCAGCTTGCGAAATACGAAGCAGACGGCTCGGTTATCGCATTTGAGGCTTACAATGAGGGCAAAACCGTGCTTTTTGAGGGCGCTCAGGCAACGCTTCTCGATATCGATTTCGGAACGTATCCCTTCGTCACGTCCTCTCACCCGATTGCCGGCGGCGCTTGCGTGGGAACGGGCGTCGGACCGAAGTTGATTGACGAGGTAATCGGCGTTGGAAAGAGCTACACAACGCGCGTCGGAAACGGACCTTTCCCGACCGAGCTGAACGACGACCTCGGCGACCTTATCAGAAACCGCGGCGGCGAGTTCGGAACAACAACCGGCAGACCGAGAAGAACAGGCTGGTTTGACGCGGTGATTATGCGCCACGCTGTTCGTGTAAACGGCTTGACGGCGCTTGCTATCAACAAGTTCGACACGCTCAGCGGAATAGGAGCGCTCAAGGTTTGCGTTTCCTATAAAAAATCGGACGGAACTGTACTCAGGGACTTCCCCGTGACTCTCGAGGAGCTTGCGGACTGCACGCCGATTTACGAGGAAATCGAGGGCTATGACGGAGATTTGTCCGGCTGCCGCACATTCGAGGAACTGCCCGAAAAGTGCCAAGCATACATCTCCCGTCTTGAGGAGCTTTGCGGCTGCCCGATTAAGATAATCGGCGTGGGCGCGGGCAACGATCAGGTTATCTTCCGCTGATGAAGATTGTTTTTATCGGCGATGTTGTCGGGAAAATTGGCTGCGAGGCGCTTGCGAAAGAGCTGCACAAAATCAAGAGCGATTTTGAAGCGGAACTTGTTATCGTAAACGGCGAAAACAGCGCCGAGGGAAACGGCATCGACAAGCGTTCCGAAGGGGCGATTTTTGACGCGGGCGCGGACGTTATCACAACGGGAAATCACGCGTTCAATAAGTACGAGATTTTCGAGGAATTTGAGCGCTGCGACCGGCTCATTCGCCCCGCGAATTTCGGCACGGAGATTGCCGGAAAAGGCGTTTGCGAGTTGGATTTCGGGAGTTTCGGGGTTTGCGTTCTGAACCTCATCGGAACTGCCTTTATGCAGCCGAGCGACAACCCGTTCAAGTGCGCGGAAGAACTGCTGAAAAACATCAGCGCGCGTGTGATTATCGTGGATTTTCACGCCGAGGCAACCTCCGAAAAGCGCGCGATGGGCTTTTTCCTTGCGGGAAAGGTAACGGCGGTTCTCGGCACGCACACCCACGTCCAGACTGCCGACGAGCAGATTATCGACGGCACGGGTTATATAACGGACGTTGGTATGACGGGACCGGCGGACTCGGTTCTCGGTGTTGACAAGGATATAATCATAGAAAAATTCCTCACCTATCGTCATAAAAAACACGTTTTCGCAGGCGGAGAGTGTCTTGTGAGCGGAGTTTGCCTTGACGTTGATGTAAAGAGCGGGAAATGCGTTTCAATAGAACGTTTTTGCAGAAGAGTATAAAAACTTCAGCATAATACTATATAAAAATTAAAATGGAAAGGTGAAACATAAAAGTTTCAAACGGTGATTAAAATGGAAGTAGTAAAGGTTTCGGCACACTCGGTACCAAAATCCGTCGCAGGAGCAATTGCTGCGGTTATCCGCGAAAACCGCGAGGTTGAGGTTCAGGCAGTAGGCGCGGGCGCGGCAAATCAGGCGGTTAAGTCAATCGCGATTGCAAGAAGCTATATGGCGCTTGTCGGCGTGGATTTGATTTGTATTCCTGCGTTCACGACTGTCGTTATCGACGATGAGGAACGCACGGCGATGAAGTTTATTGTTGAGCCGAGATAAATTGAGAAAAATTCTGCTGATAACCACGGGCGGGACAATCGCCTGCCCCGATACCGATGAAGCGAGAACTCCCGAAAACGGTGCGAAACGGCTTCTGGAGCAGATTTGTGCGCTCCCTGAGAACGCGGAAATCACAAGCGTTTCGCCGTTTTGCCGCGACAGCACGGATATGTCGCCCGATGAATGGACCGGGCTTGCCGTGCTAATCCGCGACAACTACGGGAAATATGACGGCTTCGTGATAACCCACGGCACGGACACGCTCGGCTATGCGGCAGCAGCGCTCTCCTGCCTTATCCGAAACAGCGAGAAGCCGGTTGTCCTCACGGGAAGTATGCTCCCGATGACAGCGAAAAACTCGGACGCGCCGAGAAATCTCGAAAACGCGCTCAATTTTGCCGCCGATGAGCAATCGCGGGGAGTTGTCGTTGCGTTTGACGGGAAAATTATCGACGGTCGGTGCGCGGTTAAGGTTGACACGGGAAGCATTTCGGCGTTTGAAAGCGTGAACGAGCGCGAAATGCCCACCGGCGAAACGCAATTTTTCGACAAAATGGACGCGCGGATTGCCGTAATTCGGCTTGTGCCCGGAATTGAGCCGCCGATGGTTTCCGAGAACGCTCGGGCAGTTCTGATACTCGGTTTCGGCACGGGCGGGCTGCCGATAAACGGCGGCTGGGAAAAGTGGCTGGAAAAGCTCGTTTCGCGCGGAGTTTTCGTCATAATGTCAACACAGGTTCTGCGCGGCGGGAGCGACCTTCGGCTGTACGAAGTCGGGAATCGCCTCGCAAAGAAGTTTCCCATAATCGACGCAGGAAAAATGACCGCGGAATATGCGGCGATGAGGGCAATGTGGGCGCTTGCTTATTCCGATGATTTTGAGAGCTTCAGGCGCGCTTTCCTGAATGAAAATAATCTTTGAAAGGCGGCATTTTTATGAAATGTATCCCAATCGAACAGCTTAACAACGCCGCGAAAATCCCCGCGCAGCTTGTTGCGGACGGAGAAAAGGTGTACGCACAGCAGATTGAAAATGCCGCGCGGAGCATTTTCGAGCGCAGAAGCGAGCGTCCCGTGGTGCTTATTTCGGGACCGTCCGGCTCGGGAAAAACGACTTCCGCGCACCGAATAGCGGCGCTGCTCGAAAGCTATGGCTGCAAGGCTCACACGATTTCGATGGACAACTATTTTCTGCCGATGCACGAAAACGAAGCTGCCCGCGATGAAAACGGAAACATTGACTTTGAAAGCCCGCTGAGGCTGGATATACCGCTGTTTAAGAAGCATCTGGAAATGCTGTTCAAGGGCGAACAAATCGACATTCCCGCGTTTGATTTTGCGAAACAGGAGCGAATTGTCGGAATGCCGCTGCAGAGAAATTCAGGAGAAATCGTTATTCTTGAAGGAATACACGCGCTGAATCCGCTTGTGACGGGAAATTCCGAGGATTTCACGACGTGTGTTTACGTCAGCGTGAGAACGAGAATTTCGGACGGCGAGAAGCTGCTGCACCCGTCGAAAATCCGACTTATGCGCCGACTTATGCGCGACAAGCTGTTTCGTGGGCGGAGTATAACGGAAACGTTTGAGTTTTTCAAGTCGGTTGAACGCGGGGAAAATCTGTACATAATGCCGTTTAAAAACCGCGCGGATTTTGATATTGACACGTTTATTGAGTATGAGCCGTTGGTTTACCGTGATATTCTGCTGCCGGAGCTTGCTGCGGAGAGTCCGCATTATGCGGATTACGGGGATTATGAGGATATTGAGTATTTTTTGAAGCTGCTGGAGCCTGTTGAACGCGGAATTGTGCCGGAAAATTCGCTGATTAAGGAATTTATCGGCAACTGAAAAGGCAGCGCGTAGCGAAAAAGTCTTTTTGGAAGCCTTGAAACCTTTTTCTCCAGAAAAAGGTTTCAAGCCGCCGGAGGCACTGGAGCGAAGCGCCGGCACTCGCGGCGAAGCCGCGCTACTCAGCGCGAAGCGCCGTAATACGCGCCAATAGCGCTAAAGGGGTTTGGGGGAAAACAAGAGTTTTCCCCCAAGCGTTTTCATCGGCGGTAAGCCGATGAAAATGCAGCGATTTTTCGGGCTCGATGCCCGAAAAATCGCAAGAAATCAGAACAAGCTAAACTCGTTGGTAAAACCAAAAATCTCTGCCATAAACAGACTTTGAAAAAAAGAAAACTCGGAGCGCGAACTCCGAGTTTATTCGTTAAGGTAAAGTTTGTGAAATGGGGTATGCGAATTTTTTTGACGTTCGTCAAAAAAAATTTAGCAATGGTTGCAAACCTTATTCCAAGCAGCCTCGTTAATCTTAATCTGCAAAATCGTCCTTTTTTGGATTTTACGGCTTCGCCGCGAGTGCCTTCGGTTTCCCTAGAATTTCAAAAAGACTTTTTTCGCTGCGCGGCTTACTCCAGCTCAAATGCTCCCGTATACAGCCGATAATACTGCCCCTTCTGAGCAATCAGCTTCTCATGCGAACCACGCTCGATTATCCTTCCGTGGTCAAGCACCATTATCACGTCCGAGTTCTTTACCGTAGACAACCTGTGCGCGATAACAAACACCGTTCTCCCCTTCATCAGCGCGTCCATTCCCTTTTGAACAATCGCTTCCGTCCTAGTATCAATCGAACTCGTCGCTTCGTCCAGAATCATAACCGGCGGGTCCGCAACCGCCGCCCTCGCTATCGAAATCAGCTGCCGCTGACCCTGCGAAAGCCCGCTTCCGTCACCTTTCAGCACCGTGTTGTACCCATCGGACAACATTCTGATAAATCCATCAGCATTCGCAAGCTTCGCCGCCGCTATGCACTCCTCGTCGGTAGCGTCCGGCTTCCCGTAGCGCAGATTGTCCATAACCGTTCCCGTAAACAGATTAACGTCCTGCAAAACCACGCCCAGCGACCGCCGCAAATCCGCTTTCTTGATTTTGTTGATATTTATACCATCATAGCGGATTTTTCCGTCATCAATATCGTAGAAACGGTTGATAAGATTCGTAATCGTGGTTTTACCCGCGCCCGTTGCCCCGACAAACGCGATTTTCTGTCCGGGTTCTGCGTAAATATCGATATTGTGCAAAACCGTCTTCTCCGGCACATACCCGAAATCCACATCATCAAGAACAACATTTCCCTTTAACTCGGTATAAGTGAGCGTTCCGTCGGAATGCGGGTGCTTCCAAGCCCAGAGATGAGTGCGCTCGTCAGTTTCGGTGAGATTGCCGTTTTCATCGTACTTCGCGTTGACGAGAGTGACATAACCGTCATCGGTTTCGCTCTTTTCATCGAGAAGAGCAAAAATTCTTCCCGCGCCCGCCATTGCCATAACAACGGCATTCAACTGCTGCGAAACCTGTCCGATAGGACCGATAAAGCTGCGCGAGAGCTGAAGGAAGGACGCGATTGTGCCGAGCGTGAGCACGTTCACCGAGAAACACGCCACATTCGTCACGCCGTTTATCGCGAACAATCCGCCGACTATCGCAAGAATAACGTACAGCAGATAACCCATACAGTTGTTTATCGGCATCAGAACGTTCGCGAAAGCGTTTGCCTTGCAGACGTTCTCGGAAAGCTCAAAATTGCGCTCGTCAAACTGCTCCTTTGCCTTTTCCTCGCGGCAGAACAGCTTGATTACGCGCTGTCCGTTAATCATTTCCTCAACATAGCCGTTGAGATTTGCCATTGATTTTTGCTGACGAACGAAGAAAGTACCCGATTTACCGGCAACCTTTGCCGTGATTAACATAATCACAGCCAGCATAACGACAACCGCAAGCGTGAGCCACAGCGACAAGCTCAGCATCGAGCAGAAAACCGCGATTACGGTTATTCCGGACGAGAGGAAGGACGGGAGCGACTGCGAGAGCATCTGCTGCATAGCGTCCGCGTCGTTGGTGTAGAAGCTCATAACATCGCCGTGAGTGTGGGTGTCAAAGTATTTTATCGGCAAGGTCTGCATGTGCGAGAACATATCGTCGCGGACTGTTTTCAGGATACCCTGCGAAACGGTCGCCATAACTCTCGACTGAACGAGAGCGCAAACCGCTCCCAACAAAAACAGGCTTCCCATTAAAATAAGCGTTCTGATAAGCCCCGAGTAGTCGGCAAGCGCACCGCCCGCGGTTGCTTCGACAATCGGCATAATGTTGTCGTCGATAAGCGTTTTGATGAACAGCGACGAGGAAACGCTTGCAATTGAGCTTACGACAATGCACACCGCAACAACAATAAGCTGCTTGCGAAACGGCTTCATATACTTAAGCAGCCGCTTGATAACCTTTGCGTCAAATTTTGCGGGAACGCGCGCCCCCTTCGGCGGCTTTCCTCCGTGTCCCATAGGCATATTACTCATCGTCGCTCGCCCCCTTTGTCTGGCTGTCGTAGATTTCGCGGTAAATCGGGCTTCTCGCGTAAAGTTCATCGTGAGTTCCCATATCCGCGATTTTGCCGTTGTCCATTATGATAATCTTATCCGCTTCGCAAACCGAAGAAACACGCTGCGCGATAATGATTTTCGTGGTGTCGGGAATGTCCTCCCTGAACGCTTTTCTAATCATCGCGTCCGTTTTGGTATCGACAGCGGAGGTTGAGTCGTCGAGAATGAGAATTTTCGGCTTTTTGAGCAGCGCCCGCGCAATGCACAAACGCTGTTTCTGACCGCCCGAAACGTTGGTTCCGCCCTGTTCGATATAGGTGTTGTACTTGTCGGGCATCGCCTGAATGAAATCGTCCGCGCAGGCGGATTTGCAGACCTGCTGAACTTCTTCATCGGAGGCGTTTTCGTTGCCCCAGCGGATATTCTCGGCAATCGTTCCCGAGAACAAAATGTTCTTCTGCAAAACCATCGCAACGTTATTGCGAAGCGCCTCGAGATTATAGTCGCGGACGTTTTCGCCGCCGACGAAAACTTCTCCCTCAATCGTGTCGTAAAGCCGCGGAATCATCTGAACGAGCGTGGATTTTGAAGAACCCGTGCCGCCGATTATACCGACAGTTTCGCCGCTTTTTATGGTGAGGTTTATGTGGTCGAGAGCGTTGTTCTCGGCGGTTTTGAAGTACTTGAAGCAAACGTTTCTGAACTCAATCGAGCCGTCCTTGATTTCGGTGAGATTGCGCTCGCCGTCATTGATGTCGCTCTTTTCGTTCAGCACCTCGCAAACGCGGTCAGCGCTCGCCTTGGACATCGTGAGCATAACAAAAATCATCGACAGCATCATAAGGCTCATCAGGATTTGCATCGTGTAGGTGAAAAGCGACATCAGGCTGCCCGTGGTAAGACCGAAAGCCTCGTTGTTGCCACTTGCCACGACAGCCTGCGCGCCGAGCCACGATATCAGGATAATGCAGGTGTAAACGGAAATCTGCATCGCGGGCGCGTTCAGGGCAACGGTTTTCTCCGCTTTGGTGAACAACTTGAATATTTTCTCCGAGATTGTTCTGAACTTGCTTTTCTCGTGTTCCTCACGGACAAAGCTCTTTACAACGCGTATTCCGCGAAGATTTTCCTCGACAACGTTGTTTAAGTCATCATAGGTCGTGAAAACCTTTCTGAAAATCGGGAACGCAAACCTTATTATGAGCGCGAGAATAACGGCAAGAAACGGTATAACGTAAATAAATGTCATCGCAAGCTCGCTGTCGGTTCTGAACGAGAAAATGCACGCAAAAATCAGCATCGCGGGTGCTCTGAAGACAATTCTCGTGAGCATCTGAAACGATGTCTGAACGTTTGTCACGTCCGTTGTGAGACGCGTGACAAGGCTTGCCGGCGAGAATTTATCGATGTTTGAGAAGCTGAAATTCTGGATATTGTAGAACATATCGTGGCGGACGTTTCTCGAAAAGTACGAAGAAGCGCGCGACGCCGTATAGCCCGCGGTCACTCCGAAGAACATCGCGGCAAGCGTGAGCATTGCGAGAATGGCACCGTATTTCAGCACCGCGTCCATATTGCCGTTCGGATATGCTTCACTCGGAGTAATTCCCTCGTCAATCAGCTTTGCCATAACCGTTGGAATTGAAACCTCGATGAACGACTCCAACAGCACGAAAATCGGCGTGATGATTGCGGGGAGCTTTGCCTGCCGCACACATTTTGCCAAAGTTTTTATCATTGTTTATCTCCTTTCGGACAAATTTTTTCACTTGCATAAGCGGAAAAAATGTTGTTCTGCATTCTTTTTATAAAGCTGCACATAAGCTCGATTTCCTCGGGCGAAAAGCCGCTCCTGAGCCTTTTGTCCATCTCCTCGGCCTCGCGGCGCATTTCCCTGCCGAGTTCGCGGGATTTTTCGGTGAGGACGAGCTTTTTGAGCCGAGCGTCATGGGAAACGCTTTCGCGCTTGATAAGCTCCTTTTTCTCGAGAAGCTTCAGCACCTTCGATACCGTGGAGCGCGTAATCCCGAAATTCTGCTCCAAGTCGCGCTGAAAGACATCTCTCCCCTCTTCCTCCGCCTCGAAAAGATAGCCCATAATCCACTTGTTTGAGCAGGTGAGGTTGTCAAGCTCGCGCATAATCACTGAGTTGTGGTCGAGATAGCGCCGAATAGCGTTGTTGAGCTTGCGAAGCCTTATCCCCAAACCCGTGTTCTCCTCCAAAAAATTCACCTCCGCCGTCATAAATTGTTGGATATTCCACATTATAAGGCATATTTAATAATTTGTCAAGAGTTTTTTTGTAAAAATTTAACCAAAATTTTTTAACTGTTTGTAGTATTTGCCAATTGAGAGTGCAAAAAAACTATTGAAAATTTCAATAGAATGTGATATAATTAGCTTGTATTCCGAGAAAGGAGAAAAAACAATGTATAAAATAGTACGAAAAAAAGAGCTTAATCCCACGGTAACGCTTATGGATATTGAAGCGCCGCTGGTTGCCCAAAAGGCTCAGCCGGGACAGTTTATCATTCTGCGCGTTGACGAGGACGGCGAGAGAATACCGCTTACGGTTGCGGATTATGACCGTGAAAAGGGCACAGTAACCATCATTTTCCAGATTGTCGGCGCAACAACCGAGCTGCTCAATCACAAAAACGAGGGCGAATACATTCAGGATTTCGTAGGACCTTTGGGCAAGGCAACCGAAACCGAGGGCAAAAAGAAGGTAGCGGTTGTAGGCGGCGGCGTGGGCTGCGCGATTGCTTATCCCGTTGCGAAAAAGCTCCACGAAAGCGGCTGCGAGGTACACTCGGTTGTCGGCTTCAGAAACAAGGATTTGGTTATCCTTGAGGACGAGTTCAACGCGGCTTCAAGCATTCTCAAAATAATGACCGATGACGGCTCCTACGGCACGAAGGGACTTGTCACGGACGCTCTGAAGGAGCTTATAGAAGCCGGAAATCAGTACGATGAGGTTATCGCGATTGGTCCGGTTATTATGATGAAGTTTGTATGCAAACTGACCAAGGAATACGGCATAAAAACCGTTGTTTCGATGAACCCGATTATGATTGACGGAACGGGAATGTGCGGCGGCTGCCGTCTTACAGTCGGCGGTGAAACGAAATTCGCGTGCGTTGACGGACCCGAGTTTGACGGTCATCTCGTTGACTTTGACGAGGCTCTGGAGCGCGGGTCGATGTACCGTGAATTTGAGAGCAAAAAGCGCGAAGAAGTTTGCAATCTCTTCAAGGGGGTAAAGTAAAATGCCGAATATGAGCTTAAAGAAGAACGAAATGCCCGCTCAGGAGCCGAATGTCCGCAACAAGAATTTCTCTGAGGTTGCGCTCGGTTATTCCGAGGAGCAGGCTGTTGACGAGGCAAACCGCTGCCTTAACTGCAAGAACAGACCTTGCGTAGGCGGCTGTCCCGTTTCCATCGATATCCCCGAGTTTATCGCGAAAATCCGCGAAAAGGATTTTGAGGGCGCTTATCAGATTATTTCAAAGAGCAGCTCTCTGCCGGCTGTCTGCGGACGCGTTTGTCCGCAGGAAACGCAGTGCGAGAGCAAGTGCGTGCGCGGCATCAAGGGCGAGCCTGTCGCTATCGGACGTCTGGAGCGCTTTGTTGCCGACTGGCACAACAAAAACTGCACTGAAGCTCCCAAAGCTCCCGAGAAAAACGGTCACAAGTGCGCGATTATCGGCGCGGGTCCTTCGGGACTTACCTGCGCGGGCGACCTCGCAAAAATGGGCTATGACGTGACGGTTTTCGAGGCTCTGCACCTTGCGGGCGGCGTTCTGGTCTACGGTATCCCCGAGTTCAGACTTCCGAAAGCGATTGTTGCTCACGAAGTTGAAAACCTGAAAGCGCTCGGCGTTAAAATCGAAACCAACGTTGTTGTTGGAAAGACAATCGAGGTTGACGAGTTGTTTGAGCAGGGTTACGAAGCAATCTTCATCGGTTCGGGCGCGGGTTTGCCGAGATTTATGAACATTCCCGGCGAGAACCTCAAGGGCGTTTACTCCGCAAACGAGTTCCTCACGAGAGTAAACCTTATGAAAGCGTACAAGGAAGGCGCGGAAACTCCTATTAAAAAGAACACAAACGTTGCTGTTGTCGGCGGCGGAAACGTTGCAATGGACGCGGCACGCTGCGCGAAGCGTCTTGGCGCGGAGAATGTTTATATCGTATATCGCCGCGGACTTGAGGAAATGCCTGCGCGTAAAGAGGAAGTCGAGCACGCAATGGAAGAAGGCATCATCTTCAAGACGCTCAACAATCCCGTGGAAATTCTCGGCGATGAGCACAAGTTTGTTACGGGAATGAAGTGCATTGAAATGGAGCTTGGCGAGCCGGACGCTTCCGGAAGACGCAGACCTGTCGAGAAGAAGGACAGCGAGTTTACGCTTGATGTGGACTGCGTGGTTATGTCCATCGGCACTTCCCCGAACCCGCTTATCCGCAACACCACAAAAGGTCTTGAAACCAACAAGCACGGCTGTTTTGTAGCCGACGAGGTTGGGCAGACGAGCCGCGAGGGTGTTTTTGCGGGCGGCGACGCGGTAACGGGCGCTGCTACGGTAATTCTCGCAATGGGCGCGGGAAAAACCGCCGCAAAGGCAATGGACGAGTACATAAAGTCCAAGAACGCTTAATTTATCGAAAAACCGCCGTCTTTGGTTTAAAGGCGGCGGATTTACATATAAGATAAACCGCAAGACAGAACAACGCCGCCATTTTTTCGGCGGCGTCTTTATCGTAAAATCGGCGTCATCTTCCCAAAAAATCTTCAACCAACTCGTATGCATGCATTTCGGACGCACCGAGCCTGTTAAGCAATCCCACAAATTCTTGTATTTCTTCTTTGCGGGTGGAAATATCGATTATCTCCATATTCTCGCTTCCAATGCCGTAGCTCCTTGCCGTTTCCCCGTCAACATAGACCTCTGCTTCAACAATTCGCCACATTTTTTCACTCTCCGTCATAGTCGTTGTTTTGATGACTCCTCCTCCCTAACATTAATATATCATAAAGATTATATCGATAACAGAAAATATAATTTCGCTTTTTACCATTATTTGTATTTTCTTCCTGAGAATTGGAAATGCGCTACACTTTGTTTAATAAAGCACTTGACTTTTTGACTTTATTATGTTAAAATATTAACAAGTATATTAGCCCAAATATTAAAGGGAGGAAAAGCTATGAAAAAGAACAAGCACAATATGGATATTTTGTACAAAGCGCTGTTGTCGCTGAAAGACGAAAAGGAATGCGAGGCGTTTCTGGAGGATTTGTGTACTCCGCAGGAACTGGACGCGATGGCGCAAAGGCTGAGCGTTGCGGTTATGCTCAATGAGGGCGCGGTTTACAACAAAATCGTGACAGAAACGGGCGCTTCCACGGCGACAATTTCCCGCGTGAACAAAACGCTGACCTATCAGACGGCAGGCGGCTATGAAATCGTGCTGGGCAGGATAAAGAACAATGTGTGACGAGCGCGGCTACGGCGATTTTGCAGCGGTTTATGACCTGTTGACAACAAATGTGCCGTATGATGAAATCGCCGAATATTACTCGAAAATTTTGTGCAAAATTACCGAGGGAAAGCGGCTTCTCGATATGGGCTGCGGGACGGGAAACCTCACGGTGCGGCTTGCAGAGCGCGGTTTTGATGTAATCGGGCTGGACGCTTCTTCGGAGATGCTGTCGATTGCCGCGGAAAAATCGTTTGATGTGCAGTGGATTTGTCAGGATATGACCGAAACCGAGCTTGGCGAAGAAGTTGACGCGGTGATTTCCACGCTCGACAGCATAAATCACCTCGAAAGCGCAGAGGAAATCGCGGCTTGTTTTGCGGGCGCGGCGGCAAATCTGAAAAGCGGCGGGGCGTTTGTTTTTGACGTGAACACGATTTTCAAGCACCGCGAAATCTTAGCCGACAACACGTTTGTATACGATGTTGACGGGGCTTACTGCGTGTGGCAGAACGAGTTTTTGCCCGAGGACAACGGCGTTTCGATTGACCTCGACATCTTCTTTGAGGAAGAAGACGGCTCGTATATACGCGGCGGCGAGAGCTTTCGGGAAATCGCGCTGCCGGCTGACGAGATGAAAAAATTGCTGGAGAAAAGCGGGTTCGAGGTGGTCGAAATCTACGATTATCTCACGTTCAATCAGCCCTCCGAAAACAGCGAGAAGCTGTTGTTTGTAACGAAAAAGCGATAAACAAAGGTGATATAATGGGAAAAATTGTAAGAACTCTCTCCGAGGACGGAAGCGTGCTTTGCGCGGCGCTTGACTCGACCGATATTGTCCGCGAAATCGCGCGGCTTCACGGCTCATCGCCCGTGGTAACGGCGGCTCTCGGACGCTTGGCAACTGCCTGCTCGATGATGGGCGCGATGCTGAAATACGAGGGCGACGAGCTGACGCTTCGGGTGAATGGCGGCGGACCTTGCGGGACGCTCACGGCGGTTTCGGACTATCGCGGAAACGTGAAGTGCAGCGTCACCAACCCCATCGTGAACCTCCCCGCGAAGCCCGACGGCTCGCTTGACGTGGAGGCGGCGGTTGGCTGCGACGGCTCGCTGACGGTCATCAAGGATATGGAGCTGAAGGAGCCGTATTGCGGGCAGGTGCCGCTGATTTCGGGCAACATCGCCGAGGACATCACGTCTTACTACGCGATTAGCGAGCAGCTCCCGACGGTTGTCGCGCTGGGGATTTCGTTCGGTGAACGCGCGCAAATCGAGGCTGCGGCGGGATTTATGGTGCAGATTGTGCCGCCGGTTTCGGACAAGGCTGTCGAAATTCTCGAGCGTAATTTGCAGAATATGGACGACATTTCCCAAATGCTGGAAAAGAAACTCACCCCCGAACATATCGCGATGACAGCGCTTTCGGGGCTTGGCGCAGAAATTCTCGACAGCTGGGACTGCGAGTATTTCTGCAACTGTTCGCGTGAAAAAACCGAGCAAATTCTGGTTTCACTCGGCAAAGACGAGATTCAAAAGCTGATTGACGAGCAGAAGGAAACCGAAGTTTGTTGTCACTTTTGCAATAAAAAATACGTTTTTTCGGCAGAAGATATGTTGAAATTGCTGAAAGACGCAAAAAATTGAGTTTTTTTAAAAAAATGCTTGACTTTTCAGCGAGAAATGTGTATAATATAATAGTCGCTGAAAAGCAATGTGGAAGTTTAGCTCAGCTGGGAGAGCGTCTGCCTTACAAGCAGAGGGTCGGGGGTTCGAGCCCCTCAACTTCCACCACTTTTTAAGCCGTGCCTGCAAAAGCGGGCGCAAATGGCCCGGTAGTTCAGTTGGTTAGAACGCCGCCCTGTCACGGCGGAGGTCGAGAGTTCGAGTCTCTTCCGGGTCGCCAGAAGCGCAGTTTCAAAGCTGCGCTTTTTTGTTTGATGTTTCTATAACATACAAATCAAAAGCCCGACGAAAGCCGGGCTTTGTTTTATTAGCGCATCGAAACGTCGAACACCTTCGCTGCCGTGGGAAGCGCGAGAATTTCGTATTCCGACCGCATCTGCCGCTGGGTTTTCTTCGCAAACATAACGTATCCCGAAAATTTTCCCGCGCGGTCAATCCGATAGAAAATCGCCGATTTCACGCCCTTTTGTTTCAGAGCTCCGTCTGGTCGCCGATATTTTCGGTCACGATGACGATTTCATCACCGCCCATTCTCCCGACAATGTCGCGCCCGTCTACGTTTTCGTTGATGATTTTCGTGAATGCGATAAGCACCTCATCGCCCGCGTCACCGCTTATAAAACGGCGTGAGAAAACGCACTCCTCGCATTCCGAGCCGTCCATAAAACCGTTTATCTTCACGGTTGTCGGAAATTCTTTGTTTACAAAAAGCCAACCTCCCATAAAATTTTCTTGATTATGTTATACAACAAAAGAAATTCTTCCTAAAGCCAAATTTGGCTGTATATTGTATATCAAAAAGCACAAAAAATGAACAAAAATTCAAAAAGTTGTTTACATATTAAAAAATTTGTGATATAATATAAAAAACAACGAGGTAATGACAATGAAAAAATTTATTGCAATCGCGCTCTCTGCTTTTTTGCTCGCGGGCTGCTCAAACAACACAACAAACGAAAGCACAAACTCTGCGGCTTCTGCGGAAATATCTTCCGAAACAACTTCTTCCGTCACGGAAAGCTCCTCCGAAAGCGTTTCGACAAGCGTTGAAGAAAGCTCGTCGAGTACGGAAAGCTCGTCCGTGACTGTTGAAAGCTCGTCGAGCGTTTCAAGTTCATCGACGACCGAAAAACCCGCCGAAAGCTCGTCAAGCAGTTCGTCAAGTTCTTCAACAAAGCCCGTAGAAAAGCCTGTAAGTTCTTCAACAAGTTCTTCTTCTACAAATAAGCCTACAAGTTCTTCTACTACTAAAATTGAAGAAAAGCCTATTCACACACATTCATTTACAGAAGCAACTTGCACTAATCCCGCAACTTGCATTTCTTGCGGTGAAACAAAGGGTACAACTATAAATCATAATTACAATAATGGTTCTTGCATTTCTTGCGGTAAAAACGACCCTAATTATGTAGCACCTCATAATTGTAAAAACGATGGTCATATCTGGAACAACTCCTACACCGAATCTTCTACTGAAAATGTGGAAATCGTTGAAACTCACATTTTAAGTAATAATGGTTATGACTACACTTTGGCTGGTCGTTACTTTGGAGACGCTGGAGTTAATATAGGCTTTACACCTTATTTTGGAACAAATGCTTTTGGTTCTGGTTCTTCTAAAGTAAAAAC
>SFJQ01000034.1 GCA_004555855.1 [Eubacterium] saphenum
AGTTGTGCATAATTCCTATAAATACAGCCCTAAACAAACTTTTCGATAAGGACTTTTAGCCGTCCTTTTTGGGTTTTTCCAACAATTTTCGACACACGAAACCTGCCGTACCCTCTTATTGAAAGCACGGTTTCTTCCTTTACCACAAAACTTACTTCCAAGCACACCGAAAAATCCGCACTTACCTGCCCCGATTTAACGAGCGACGCGGATTTATCTCTTGAAGAGTTTGTACAAGCGCCGACAATGCAGTCCAATCTCATCGACGACACGGTGGTTTCAATTCTGAGCGGTTCGAATTTAACAATCGGCTTTGTGACGCCGCTTTCAGCTTCAACGCCTGTTCTCCCGACTTTTTCAATCCCCAGCACCAAATCGGCTGCCGTTTCCAGACAAAACACAACGGCGCCGCCCTCAAAAACCACAATATCCCCGACAGCCTCGCGTTTTAACCCGACGCCTAAAACCGCGCCGAGAAAGTCACGATGAGAGAGCTTGTCGCGGCTTCGGAACGAAAATGTCACGGCGCTTATCGGAAAGAGGTCATTTTTTGCAGCCTCGTCAAATTCCGCGGCAAAGGTGTTCTCAAAAAAGCCGCAAACCACCCTTGCTGCACCGTCATATCCCCCGTAAAACACGGGACAAGAGCGTTCTGTCCGTGCCGCCTCGCTTGCAATCATCGCTTCTCTTTCGTTCAGAAACGACGAGAAACGCGGCACTCCCGAACCTGCGCTTTTTCTGCACAGGTCCGAAATATGCGCGGACAGATACCGCTCATTTTGTTCCAATGCCATAAATAATCTCCGAAAAGGGATTAGTCTTCGATATTGTTGATCCAGTCAACATTCTTG
The DNA here is from genome assembly GCA_004555855.1 of [Eubacterium] saphenum. GTDB lineage: Bacteria > Bacillota > Clostridia > Oscillospirales > Ruminococcaceae > CAG-115. The sequence goes on from SFJQ01000034.1 coordinate 852, forward strand.
GGCGCAGCCGCATAGCAGAACGCTTCGATGCGCTTGATTCTGCCCTCGAAAGCAGCCGTAACGCCTGTCATAAAGTCAACAATTCTCATGCTGATATCGCTGCTGATATCGTTGAGGTTAAGGATAATGATAGTACCCTCGCGGAGCAGCTCAACAGCGTCGCTCATAACCTCTTCATAGCTCTTGGGCTTGAGAATTGTGAGCTTGGGGATTCCTGCGCTGTGAAGGTTGATGTACTTGGAGCTTGAACCGTAGCTGTCGCTCTTGGAAGAGCTGTAATCGGAAAAGCCAGCTTCCTCGTTTGTAACCGCATTAGATGTGGTATCATAGGAACCGCTGTTTTCCTCGTAATCTACGAAGCCCTCGTTTTCGTCACCCGTGCCGAAGATGTTCTTGAAAAAGTTGCCCATTTTTAATTTCCTCCCAATTATTTTATATTTTCCTGTTTACACAGGTTTTTTCCTTTGACCGAAAAGAGCTGAGCCTATCCGGACAATGGTTGCCCCGAAATTTATCGCGGTTTCGTAATCTCCCGACATTCCCATCGAAAGAGTATCGAACGCGCCCCTTTTTTCGCCCGAAAGCGTACCCCGAATACCCTCGAAAAGCTCCTGCATCTCGGCGTAGAGCCTTTCTTCGCAGTTTGGAGGCGGGATTGTCATCAGCCCGCGGAGCCTTATGTTTGAAAGCCCGTCAAGCTCGCGGCAGAAAGCCTTTGCGCTTTCCGATGAAATGCCGCTTTTTGTTTCTTCCTCGCCTATATTTATCTCGGCGAGTATATCCATAGTCAGTCCGTGCTGCATTGCTCTGCGATTTATCTCTTCCGCAAGATGAATGCTGTCCACGGAGTGAATCATAGAAACCTTATCGATAATGTACTTGACCTTGTTGGTCTGGAGAGCGCCGATGAAGTGTACTTCGGCGGGAGCGTAAGCCTCGCGTTTTTCGAGGAACTCCTGAACGCGGTTTTCGCCCAGCAAATCAACTCCAAGATTTATCGCGCAGTTTACGCGCTCGGGCGGCACAGTCTTCGTAACCGCCATAAATCTGACTTTATCGGTTCTGCCCGATTTCAAAACGGCGTTTTGGATATTTTCGGAAATTCTCTTGTAATTCTCGCGAATATCGTCAAATTCGCCACCGTCAAATAACCTTTCCATCGTACAAATCCTTGCCTTCGACAACAATTTTATCGTACAGCTTCAGGTACTCGTCGTCCTTTTCCTGCGAGCAGATTACATAACCCTCGCCCCAGAAAACAACGTCAACCTTCTTAAACACCAGCGTCTGCCCTCTCAGCACAAATACGCCGCGCTGCTCGTTTTCGTCAAAGCGAAGCGCCGTTCTCGGAACTCTGAGTCCGCCGTAGCTGTTCACCACGAGCTTAAAACTCGCCGTTCGGCTGTCCACCGCGTTTGAAACGAAATTGTCGCCCTCGAAAATATAAATTGACTTCCCGTCGCCGCATTTTTTCACTGCAACAACGGTTGTTTCGTACTGTCTTTGTCCCGAACCCACGCGAAGCGTTGCTTTTCCGCCCTCGTAAATTCCGAGCATTTTTTCATTCTCGATAACCGCCGCCGCTCTCCAATGATAATCGGAAACCAGCTTTCCAATCGCGTTTTTCGCTCTCGCTTTTGTCGGATTTTCGATAACCTTCGCTATCGTTTCCTCGGTCATTTTATCGATATCGGAATAACCGAACTCGCCCTCGTATCCATCGACCGAGCTTACGAAATAACCCGTGCCGCCCGCCTGAATTTCCTGAACATCGCCCGAAATCATAACCTCAAGCTCGGAAATCCGGTTTTGCAGCTCGCGTTTTTTTTCGGAATATCCGCCGCTTTCCTTCAGCGTAATCTCGCGCTTGCACATCGCGCAAAGCAGCTTGCTGCGCTGCTCCGACGCCGCTTGAATATCGCCATCGAGAATGTAGCTTATCATCTGCGAGTGGCTCTCGTTAATCTGCGCCGAGATTGCCTCAAGCTGAGAATTATCCGTTCCGATAAGCATTTCCGCGCTCTCGAGCATTTTTATCTGCTCCTTGAGCTGCTCTATTTCACGAAGATAAGCCACATCGCTGTCGCTCTTGTAGCGTCTTGCGACAACCGTGCTTTTCCCCGCCTTAACTCCGTCTTCGTGCTCGTAGTTCAAAACGCCCGAACCCGAGTTGTAAATCACCGTTTCATCTCGGAGGATAACCCCCTCAAACGGTATCTCCACATCGTAGCCGTAATTATACGCTGTTTCGGTTGTGATTTTCGCTCCACCCGCGAAGAAAACCTGTCCAATCGCGACCAGAATAACGAAAACAGACAAAATAGCGACAATCGCTCTTGTCCACGCCGAATTCAATACGTTCACCCCTTGTATTTCAAAAAGGCACCATTTTATATCAAGGCAACCTTTTCCTCATCGAAAACCCGGCTGATTATTATTCCTCTTCCTTATCGTAAGCGTCAAGAATTGAAACGGGCTTGAAGGGGGTAATCGTGGAAATCGCGTGCTTGTAAATCAAGTTCTGCTTTCCGTCCGTGTCGAGGATAACCGTGTAGTTATCGAAACCCTTGACAATTCCCTTGAACTGAAAACCGTTAGTAATATAAATCGTAACGGGAATTCTGTCTTTTCTCGCCTGATTCAGAAAAACGTCCTGAAGATTAATATCTTTCGCCATAATAATCACCTTTTCTCTCTGTTCTGTGAGCGAAGCAGCTTTTCAAAAAAAGCATACTCTCCCCAACTATATACTAATAGTATAACATACTTTTCAAAAAAATGCTACTATTTTTTTAAAATTTTCAGGAATATTTTCAAAAAAATTTGCAAAAAAGCGCTTTGATTATCCAGCAAATGCCATATTATCCATAAAATGTAAGCTATTTGTAAAACTTCTCGTCGATAATTGACTTTGCCTTTTCAACAATTTGTTGAAAGTTGTCGTTTGGCTCAACAACAACAGGGATTATTCTCTTGTCGCGCCGAAACCACGTCATCTGCCTTTTGGCGTATTGACGGGTGCGGAGCTTCAGCTCTTCCACGCATTCGCCGAGCGTTTTCTCTCCGCGAAAGTACGGGTAAAGCTCCTTGCAGCCGATAGCCTGCGCTGCTGTCGGACGGTTTTCCTGCTCGAAGCAGGCTCTCGCCTCGTCAACCAGCCCCATCTCAACCATTCGGTCAACGCGCTTGTTTATGCGGTTTTTGAGCTGCTCACGGTCGGCGTATTCCAGCGTTATCATCACAAATTCAAACGGCGACGGATTTTTTCGGGAATTTCGTTTCGCCTCGGCAATAGTGTGTCCCGTCGTTTTGTACACCTCGAGCGCGCGTATAACCCTTCCGATATTGTTTTCGTGAAGCGTTGAAGCGGTTTCGGGGTCAACCTCGCGGAGCTTCTCCAAAAGCGCCGCCGCGCCGTTTTCCTCGGCAAATTTCCGCATTTCCTCGCGAAATTCAAAATCCTGCTCGCTCTCGTCAAACTCGATATTGTCCACAAACGATGAGATGTAAAGCCCCGTGCCGCCGCAGATTATCGGGATTTTCCCGCGGGCGATGATTTCCCGCGCCTTTTCGCTGCACAAGCCGACATAATCCGCTACCGAAAAGCTCTCCGTGGGGTCAAGAAAATTCATCAGGTGATGCGGAATACCCTGCTGTTCGGCGGGAGTAGCCTTTGCGGAGGCGATGTCCATATCGGTGTAAATCTGCATAGAATCGGCGGAAATTATCTCCCCGCCGTAGATTTTCGCAAGTTCTACCGCAAGCGCCGTTTTTCCCGAAGCCGTCGGTCCGCAAACCACAATTATCCTGTTCATCTCAGACAATTCTCCCAAAATATTTCTCAATCTGCTTTTTGGAAATCTGCGTTATTACAGGTCGTCCGTGCGGACAGTAGCGTATATTTCTGTCGCCGAGAACCATTTTCGCGAGATATGCAAGCTCCGAAATACTCTGATTTTCGTTCGCGCGGATACTCGCCTTGCAAGCCATTGTGTGCAGAACGTCATCAAACAGCATTCCCTCGGCATTGTCGCTGCCCAAAGCAAGCGTTTCCGAGATGCTCTGGAGCAAGTCCTCGGGGTCGCACTCCTCAAGCGACTGCGGAACGCCCTCTACAAGCACTTTCCCGCCGTCCTCGAATTTCAGCAGAATGCCGACATTCTCCAGTTTGTCCGCGAACAGCTTAACCGCGTCATATTCCTCGGGCGCAAGAAACACGGGACACGGCTCGATGAGAAGCTGCCCGTGAATGTTCGCAGCCTTTTTGAAGCGCTCGAAATTTATCCGCTCGTGAGCCGCGTGCTTGTCAATCAAAATCAGTGTTTCTTCGCTTTCGCAGAGGATGTAAGTCTTGAAAAGCTCGCCGATAACTCGGATATTTTCGGCGGAAATTTCGGGTTCTTCGGGAACTTCTGCGGGAGGATTTTCAGGCTTTTCGCGCCTTTCAAACGATTTTTCCGTGATAAACGTAAATCCCGCAAGGCTCGGCTGACTCTCCTCCGCAGCCACGGGTTTGCTTTCCTCAAAGGGTTCCGGCTTGACAGCAACAAGCGGAGTGACAACCTCGGAAATCACCGCCTGCTCGGCTTCCTGTTTGACCTCGGGGAACTCAAACGGCACGTTTTTCTTGTAAAAGCTCTCGGGTTCGGGTTTCGCTGTCGGAACGGAAAAAATCTCCCGCCCCACCGGTATCGAAACAGTCGGCTTTTCGTCCTCTTCGGGCGAGTCGTCCAGCTTAATCTCGCGGCTTTCGTCATAACCCAGAATCCCGTTTTTCACAGCGAAATAAATCGCGTCAAACACGGCTTTTTCGTTAGCGAAACGCACCTCGGTTTTCGCGGGAGAAATGTTCGCGTCAAGGTCAACCGGGTCAAGATTTATGCACAAAACGCACGCGGGGAATTTCCCGACCATTATGTTGTTGCGAAACGCTTCTTCAAGCGCCGCGCAACAAACCGGACTTTTCACGCTTCTTCCGTTGACGAAGAAATTCTGCATCGTGCGGTTTGATTTCGTGAAAAGCGGGGAGCTGACAAATCCCGCGACCTCGATTTCACGGTAAACATTCTCGACAGGTATCATCGAAGCCGCAAACTGTTTCCCGAAAACCGCGTGAATTGCGCTGTAAAAGCTGCCGTCGCCCGATGTGAGGAGCGTTTGCTTGCCGTCGCGGATAAACCGAAACGAGATGTTCGGGTGCGAGAGCGCGAGCTTTTCCACGACCTGCGCGCAGTAATTGCCCTCGGTCACGTCTTTTTTGAGGAATTTCAGGCGCGCGGGCGTGTTGTAAAAAAGGTCGCGGATTATGATTGTCGTGCCCTCCGCGCAGCCCGTTTTCTCGTATTCCATCGGAACCGAGCCTTCTATACGATAATGCACACCGAGCTTGTCCACGCCGCGTCTGCTCACGGTTTCAACCCTTGCCGCCGCGCACACGGAAGCCAGCGCTTCCCCGCGAAATCCCAGCGTTACGATATTCTCAAGGTCGGCAACTTCCAGCACCTTGCTTGTGGCGTGACGGCGAAAAGCAAGCGGCATATCGTCGTAGGATATCCCGCAGCCATCGTCGGTTATACGCATATAGGTGATGCCGCCGCGCTTTATTTCCACGGAAATATTCAGCGCGCCCGCGTCAATCGAGTTCTCGCAAAGTTCCTTGATAACCGAGGCGGGACGCTCGATAACCTCTCCTGCGGCAATCAGCTCATATACGCTTTTGTCAAGTTGGTTTATTTTCGGCATTTTTTCTCCGTTCTAACGCTCGTCGTCCAGCAATTTTATCATCACAACATTCTGCACCTGCTCAGGATAGGTTAATAAAACTTCGCCGTTATAATAAAAAGAAATCCTGTCGCCCGCTTGAAAATCCGAGAGCGAAAGCTCCGTTCCCCGCCAGACAAGCGCCGTATTTTCCTTTGCGGAAAAGGTAAACTCCCCGCGCCCGTTTATATCGTTTACTTCAAGTCCCTTGACGTGGAAATTTGCGCCGTTTACCGAAATTATCTCCGCATACACAACCTCGCAGTTCGTTTTATCCTGCGGATTTGCCGTAATTCTCCCGACAACAAATCCCCCGCCGAAAGCGCACACAAATATCACAACCGCAACAAATGCGGTAAATATCCAAAACGATTTGCTTTTTTTCATAGACGATCCTTACAACGTCTCCTTGATATCCTTTATCAGCATCATCGCGTCAAGCGGCGTCATCGAGTTCAAATCCGCGGCTCTTATTCGGGCAATTGCGTTCTGCTCCTCAACAGCAGTCAGGCTGAACTGGTTGTCGCGGCTTTTTTCGATAGCTTCCGCTAATCTCACTTTACCGCTGATTTCAAGCTCCTTCAGCTCCTCCTTCGCCCTCTGGACAACCTTATTCGGCAAGCCCGCGAGCTTTGCTACTTCGATACCGTAACTGTCGTCTGTGCCGCCCTCGACAATCTTGTGCAAAAACTTGATGTCATCGCCGCGCTTTGTTACGGCAACGCTGAAATTCCGCACGCCGCGCTGTTCCTTTTCCATAGAAATCAGCTCGTGATAATGCGTGGCAAAAAGCGTTTTCGCGCCGATTTTGTTGCAGATGTACTCGGCAACCGATTTCGCTATCGAAATTCCGTCAAAGGTTGACGTGCCGCGCCCGATTTCATCGAGTATAACAAGGCTGTTTTTCGTGGCGTTTTTGAGGATTTCCGCAACCTCGTTCATCTCCACCATAAACGTGGACTGTCCCGCGGTCAAATCATCGGACGCGCCGACTCTTGTGAAAATCTTGTCAACAACGCCGATTTTCGCGTATCTCGCCGGCACAAAGCAGCCTATCTGCGCCATCAGCACGATAATCGCGGTCTGGCGCATAAACGTGGATTTACCCGACATATTCGGTCCCGTGATTATCAGCAGCTTGTTGTCGGTTGAATCAAGATAAACATCATTCGGCGTGAACTGGCAGTCCAGCAGCAGATTTTCGACAACAGGGTGCCGCCCGTCCTTGATATCGATAACGCTGTCCATCGTGATTTCGGGCTTTGTGTAGTTGTTTTCAAGGCTCACCTGAGCGAAGCTGCAAAGCGCGTCCACTTCCGACAGCGCAACCGAGGTTTTCTGAATTTCACCGAGCTTTGTGCCGATAAAATCGCGGATTTCCGAGAAAATGCTCTGCTCGAGAGCAAGCAGGCGCTCGTTTGCCGTGAAAATCTCGCCCTCGATTTTCTTCAGTTCATCGGTAATAAAACGCTCGCCATTTGTAAGGGTTTGCTTTCGGATATAATTCTCGGGAACCTTATCCTTAAAGCTGTTTGAAACCTCGATGTAATAGCCGAAAACGCGGTTGTTTCCGACTTTCAGCGTGCGGATACCCGTAGCCTCGCGCTCGCGTTCCTCAATCTCGCGCAGTATCTTTTCACCGCCCGATGATATATCGCGAAGGTGGTCGATATCCTCGTTAAAGCCGTCCCGAATAACGCCGCCGTCGCGGATATTCGCGGGAAGCTCGTCGCGAAGCGCGTTTTCGATAAGGGAAGCGGTCTGCGTAAGGTCGCTTATGCTGTCGTTCAATTCGCGGAGCAGCCGCGTGTTCAGCCCGCTCAATTCCTGCTTAATCGCGGGAAGCACGCCGAGCGTTTTTCCCATCGCCTGAACGTCCTTCGGCGAAGCGGTTTTGTAGGCAATTCTCGACATAAGCCGCTCGAGGTCGTAGACGTTCCTCAAAAGCTCCCGTAAATCGCTTAACACCGCCGAGTTTTTCATCAGCTCCTCGACAGCGTTCAGCCTGTCGATAATTTTCGCGTGAGAGATAAGAGGGCGCTCAATCCAAGAACGCAGCTTTCTTCTGCCCATCGCCGTAGAAGTCTTGTCGAGAACGTAAAACAGCGTTCCGCGCTTTTCTCCCGAGCGCAGAGTTTCGCAAAGCTCAAGGTTACGGCGCGTGGTTAAGCCAAGCTCCATAAATTCCTCGGATGTGTGCGCGCAAATGCCCGTGAAGCGCTTTACGGTCGCCTTGTAAGAATTTCCGACATACCTGAAAAGCGCGCAGAGCGCCTTTTGTGCAAGAGGAAGCGCGGCGATACCGAGAGAATTTACATCGGCGCTGCTCTCAAACTGCTCGGTTATCACGGACAAATCCGTGTTGTCAAACTCGCCGTCGTCGCGCATTTCACAAACGCATTTCTTCAAGCCCTCCGAAACAAACCGCGAAACATCTTTCAAATCGACAAAATCGTGGTTTATCAGCAGCTCTACGGGGTGAAAACGCGAAAGCTCCGAGATAACCTCAGCTTCGCGATTTTTGCCCTTTTTCTCAAAAACGTGGATTTCGCCCGTGGAAATATCCGCGAAAACAAGCCCCACGCCGTCCTCGCAGGCGAAAATGCTTGTGATGTAGTTGTTTCTGTCCTCGGAGAGCATGGACGCTTCGATAACCGTGCCCGCAGTGACAAGGCGGATTACCCCGCGCTGAACCAAGCCCTTTGAAGCGTGCGGGTCGGAAAGCTGCTCGCAGATTGCAACTTTAAAGGACGCGTCAATAAGCCGTTTTATGTAGATTTCCGCGCTGTGAAACGGCACTCCGCACATCGGCGAACCCGCTCTTGATGTCAGCACAAGCTCCAGTTCCCGCGAAACCGTAACAGCGTCCTCAAAGAACATCTCGTAAAAATCGCCCAGACGGAAAAACAGTATGTAATCGGGATATTTTTCCTTGATTTCCTTGTACTGTTTAAGCATCGGCGACTCTTTTTCCGCGATTTTTTCCTCTGCCATTCCTCTCACACCTCATTTTACTGCCTTGATAATTTTACCGAACGTCCGCAAAAAACAGACGTTCGGCATTCGGATTTACCAAAAATTTCGCTTAGCCGCAGCCTCCGCAGGTCGAGCAGCTTCCCGTGCATTCGGCAGCGGGCGGCTCGCTCGGGCAGGTCGCGGGGTCCATTCCCTCAACGGAATAGGTCAAAATCGTGTTAATTTCGCTCATCAGCTTGTCCATTCCCTGCTTTGCCACGGTAAACATCGCCATATTCTCGTTCGCCATAATCTTCTCGTAAGCCTCCTGCATTTTCAGGTTCAGCTCCTTGATTTTCTCACCGTTAGCCTCCTCGGGCTCCTTGTTGGTTTCCATCGTGAGATTTTGGCGAATAAGGTTGAAATCGCCGATGAGCTTCTGAAGCTCCTCGTCAGCGTCATTCATCGTCTTTGCCTTAACGTACTCGATATAACGCGGGTCGGTCTGAACAACCGCTCCAAGCTGTCTTGCTGCGTCAATAACCGTCATAATTCTTCTCCTTTAATCTGAAATTTTTCCCAAAAGCGCCCAGTTCAGCGCCTTTTCTATCTTAACGTTGACGAAGCTGCCGATAAGCGCTTCATCGCCGTCAAAATCAACAATAACGTCCTGCGGAGTTTTGCCCGTGAGCGTTCCGCTGCCGGTTCTTCCCGTTCCCGTACAAAGAACGCGGAAGGTTTGCCCGACGTACTTTTCGTACAAATTCATACCGATTTCGCCCTGCACGTCAAGCAGCTCCCTGAACCACTTTCCCTTCTCCTCCTCGGAAATCGGGTCTTCCATTTCGGCGGCTTTCGTGCCTTTTCTCGGGCTGTAAATAAAGGTGTACAAGCTGTCGAAGCGCACCCTCTCGATAAGCGAAAGCGTTTGCTCAAAGTCCTCGCGGGTTTCTCCCGGAAAGCCGACGATAATGTCCGAAGTAAGCGCGGCGTCTGGGATTTTCTCGCGGATATAATCCACGATTTCCAGATAATCCTCGCGCGTGTATTTTCGGTTCATCTCCCGTAAAACCCTCGTTGAGCCGCTCTGCACTGGCAGGTGAAAATGCCTTGTCACCTTTTCGCACTCGGCGATTGTATTGATAAGCCCGCGCGTTGCGTCCTTCGGGTGGCTCGACATATAGCAAATCCGAAATTCTCCGTCGAGCGCGTTGATTTTCCGCAAAAGCTCGGAAAAACTCGTTCCCTGCTCCTTGCCGTAGGAATTTACGTTCTGACCGAGCAGAAGCAGCTCCTTCGCGCCGTTTTCAACAGCCGTTTTCGCCTCGTTCACGATATCGTTCATATCGCGCGAACGCTCTCGTCCTCTCACATACGGGACGATACAGTAGCTGCAAAAGTTGTTGCAGCCGTACATAATGGGTATTGAAGCCAGAATTTTGCTCTCGCGCCGAAGCGGAATACCCTCGGCGATAACCCCGTCGTTTTTCGGTACGGAGAACACGCGATTATGCTCGGTAAGCTGACCGTAAATCAGCTCGGGGAGCGTGTACAGTGCGTTTGTGCCGAAAACAAGGCTGACGTGCGGGAAGCTCTTTTTGATGCGCTCGGTGATATGCTCCTGCTCAACCATACACCCGCAAACCGCGATAATTGCGTTCGGGTTGCGGCGTTTTTCGTGCTTGAGAGCGCCGAGGTTGCCGAAAACCCTGTCCTCGGCATTTTCGCGAACCGCGCAGGTGTTGAAGATAATCACATCCGCGCCGTCCGGCTCGCCCACAATCCCATAGCCCATCTCGGCAAGCATTCCCTTGAGCTTTTCGCCGTCGCTCACATTTTGCTGACAGCCGAATGTGTGAACGTGCGCTGTCGGCGGAATTTCGAGATTTTGGTTAAGCTCGCGGACTTTTTGTGCAAATTCGCGCTGTTTTGCCGTTTCTTCCTGAGAAATTTTTATCGTCATACAAATCCTCGTTTTTTAATCATCATTTTATTATAACACAATTGCAAAGAAATTGTGTTATAATTTTTCGATACGCACGGAGCAAATCTTTGATTTGCGTATGTGCGAGAAATTGAAATCATATAATAAACGCTTGCGTTTATTATAACACATTTTCCATCAAAAATCAACCGCGAAGCCTGTACTTTTTTCGCGTAAGTTCTATATTGCCGCAGCTCATCGTTTTCGCGAAAACGGCTGCGATAACCTCCTTTGCGCCCGCGTCAAGAAGCAGCTTTGCGGCAGCGGAAAGCGTTGCTCCCGTTGTGCAGACATCATCGAGAAGCACAACCGTTTTCCCTCGCAAATCAAACCCGCTCTTGATGAAGAACGCGCTCTGTGCGTTTATCAGGCGGTTTTTCGCGGATAGCCCTTTCTGCTCTTTTTTGTCGCGGTTTGCACCGAGAGCTTTCACCATCGGCGCTCCAGTCCTCAGCGAAACCGTTTTCCCGATAAGCTCTGCCGTGGCAAAACCGCGCTTTCTGATACTCGCCCGACTGCTCGGTATCGGCACAATCAAATCCGCGGAGATCCCCGAGAGCTTCTCCGATATCATCAGCGCAAAAGCGTCCGCAGGGTAAACCAAGCAGCCGTATTTGAGCTGCAAAACGGCTTTTCGCGCGCGGTTGCGGTAATAGCAGCAGGCAATCAGCCGCGAAACGTTTTCGGGAGGCACAAGCTCCTTTTCCACAAACGGCAGATACTCAAAACAGCGCTCGCAGTAATATTTTTCTGCCGCGATAACGTCCCCGCAAAACGGACAGCGGTTCGGCGCGACCACCGAAACCGTCTTTCGCAGATACTCGTAAAGATTTACAGATTTAATCAAAATAATCCTCTAACATTTCTTTCAGACACGAACAGCGCACGGTTTTTCGGTTGTTGTCAACCATTTCGCGGATTTTGTTTTCCGTGCCGATTATGATGAGCGTTTTTTTCGCGCGCGTAACCGCCGTGTAGAGCAAATTCCTGTAAGAAAGCCTGTCCATTCGGTTCGGCAGCGGGATTATCACAGCCGGATATTCGCTGCCCTGACTTTTGTGTACGGTAACAGCGTAGGCGTGCTCGATTTTTTTCAGCATTTCGCCGTCGTAGAAGGCTTTTCTCCCGTCAAAGTCGATTGTACAGCGCGAATTTACCCTGTCTGCGTCCGAGATTTTCCCGATATCGCCGTTGAACACGCCGTGCGATTTTTCCGCTCCGCGCCGCCATTCCACATCATAATCGTTCTTCGTCTGCATAATTTTGTCGCCATCGCGGAAAAGCGTGTTCAAAAAATTCATCTCGCGCTTGTCCTTTGACGGAGGATTTAACGCAAGCTGAAGCTCTTTGTTGAGATTTCCCGTGCCGAGCGTGCCTATTCGCGACAAGCAAAGCACCTGTATATCGTCAAGCGCGTCATAGCCGTAGCTTTTCGGCAGCCGCCTCGCGCAAAGGTCAACGACAAGCCGAAGCGTCGCCTCCTCGCTGTCCGAGTACATAAAGAAAAAGTCGTTTTTCCTGTCGTTCAGCTCAGGGTACACGCCCTTGATAATCTTGTGCGCGTTTGTGACAATAAGGCTCTGCGCGGCTTGACGGAAAATCTCGACAAGCTCGACTGTCGGCACTCTTTTGCTGTCGATTAAATCGCGCAGTATATTTCCCGCGCCGACCGAAGGAAGCTGGTTGCTGTCGCCGACCATAATCAGCCGCGTGCTTGTTTTCACCGCTTTCAGAAGCGAAGCGAAAAGCTGCGCGTCCACCATCGACATCTCGTCAATTATCAGCACATCGCACGAAAGCGGGTTTTCTTCGTTGCGCTTGAAACAGTTCCCACCCGCGGCAAAGTCCACCTCGAGCAATCTGTGAATAGTCTGCGCGGGCGCTCCCGTAAGCTCGGCAACGCGCTTTGCCGCGCGTCCCGTAGGAGCGGCGAGTTTAATCTTCTGCTTGCGCTGTCGGCAAAGTTCGATTACCGCATTGAGCGTTGTGGTTTTTCCCGTCCCGGGACCGCCCGTGAGGATAAAGACGCGGTTGTTCATACAGCCGTTTATCGCCTTTTTCTGAAGTTCCTCGTACTCGATGCCGGTTGTCCACGCAACGCCCTCGATTTCCTCGGAAAAGTCGGTTTCCTCGCCGCTTGAGCGCTTTATCATCTCGGCGATTTTGTCCGCGATATAGCACTCAGCCTGATAGTATTCCGCAAGATAAATAAACCGCTCGCCGAATTTGTCAAAATCAATCACATCTCCGCGCTCTTTGAGATAATCGAGCGCCGCCGTGTACTGCTGAACGTCAATGTAAAGCGTCTGCGTAACCTCGCTGCAAAGGACATTTTCCCGAACGCAGGTGTTCCCCTCGTTTGCCTCAAGCCGAAGCTGCCACAAAATTCCCGCTGACAAACGGTAAATGCTGTCGGCGGGAAAACGCAAATCCGCGGCAATCCTCTCGGCTTCGGGAAACGGCAGCTCAATGCCGCTTTCGCACATCAGATAAGGATTTTTTCCAACCTCTCCGGTAAGCTCGCCGCCGTAAAATTTCCAGGCAGCCGCGATGTACGAATGAGCTATCCCGTACTTCGAGAAAAAAGTCATCGCCTTGCGCAGCCCCGTGATATTGTGAAATTCCTGACCGATTTCAAAGGCGCGCTCTGCGGTTATTCCCTTGATAACCGAGAGCTGCTGCGGGTCGTTTTCGAGAATTTCCTGCGTTTTCTCACCGAAAGCCTCGACAATCTTTTTCGCCATCGACGGCCCAACGCCGCGTATAACTCCCGAGCCGAGATATTTCCGAAACGCGTTCACATCGGTCGGCAAGGAACGCTCAAAAATCTCGACCTTGAACTGCCTGCCGTATTTCGCGTTTGTGACATAATCGCCGTACAGCGTGAGCTGCTCGCCCTCGCGCACATCGCCCATATTCCCGACAGCGGTTAACAGCGCGCCGTCCACGTCCATATCCAGCACGATATAGCCGCTGTCCTCGTTGTAGTAAACGACGTCCTCAACGCCGCCCGTGACGCACTGCAAATTCGTTTCAGTCAATCTTTTTCACCAAATCCGCGCACAAATGCACGTTGTCGTATTTCTCCGCAAGCAAAACCGCCTGCTCGTCCCTTTCACCGTCAATTATGTTAATCTCGCCGATAATTTCGCTTTTACGTGCATGCTCGATAAATTCAGCCAAGTCCTCCGATGGTTTGACGTAAATGTCAAAAGCCCGCAGAGAGCTTCTGAATATCGCCTTGCAAAAAATCTCCGCAAGCATCGCAGCCCCGAATATTGCAAAAAACATCAGTCCGAAAACGTATAGAAACTGCATAATTCCGCCCCCTTTTCTGCACTATATGCAGAAAGCGAGCAAAATGTCAGCGCGAAAGCAAAACGCAGTTCCAGCCTTCTTCGTTAAGCGCGGAAACCTTCTTCCAGCCGTTTTCGGAAAGCGCTTCAAGAACCTCGTCAAGCCGCTCGTCGATAATTCCCGATACTATCAAAACGCCGCCCTCGGCAAGAAATCCCGCGAAAAGCCCGCTCATTCCGATAATAACGTCCGCGACGATGTTCGCGCAAATCACCTGAAAGCCGCCGCCGATTTTCCCGCGAAGCTCGGAGCTGCTGATGATATCGCCGCAAAACGCGCGGTATTTCTCGGCTGTGAAATTGTTCTTTTCGATATTCTCGGACGCGGTTTTCACGGCGTTCTCGAAAATATCGCAGATTGTGACGTCATTTGCGCCGAGCAGAAGTGCCGCAATCGACAAAATTCCGCTCCCGCAGCCGAGGTCGAGAACGCGCTCCCCGCCTTTTATCACGGTTTCAAGCGTTTCCATAACCATTTTTGTGGTGTGATGCTGTCCTGTGCCGAAGGTTGACGCAGGGTCGATTTCAAGGATTTTGTCGCCCGCTTTCGGCTCAACCTGCTCCCAAGACGGCTTTATCACAAGGCTTTTCCCCACGCGAAACGGCTTGTAGTACTTCTTCCAGTTGTTCGCCCAGTCCTCTTCCTTGACGTTTGCAAGCTCCAAACGGATATTTCCGTAAAATCCATCGGAGTTTTTCGACTTATAGCTCTCGACAAGCGCTCTGATTGCCTCGAGAGTTTCTCTCCCTTGCGCGTTTTCGTGAACGTAAACCGTGATACACGGCTCGGCGTTTTTGAGCGACATCAGGCTGTCGTCAACATAATCCCAGTTCGCGTTTTTGTCGGCAAGAAAGTCCTCGAAATCCGCGCCGTCCTTTATGATAAAACCCGTCACGCCGTAATCCTGAAGCGCACCCGTTATCCCGTCAATCGCCTCGCTTGACGTGTAAATATCAACCTGATAAAAATTATCCATAATTCCCTCCGATGTGCAATACTTATTTTTATTATACTATATATTGTGGGAAAATTCAAGTAGTTTTACGCAAAAAACTGCCCGAACGTGAAATCGCTCGGGCGAAATTTTTATAGTTTCCTTCGTAGATAAACCATATCAACAAGCTGTATTCCGCACTCAAAAATCGGGTGGTCGTAGTTTTCTGTGAAAAAATTTTTCACGCAATGCGAACGGGCAAAGCCGCATTTCTCGTAAAACGGCACGGTAAGCGGACTGTCACCCGTTCCGACTTGCAGCACGGAAAATTGCCCCTTGTATCTCGCGGCAATAAAGTCAATCATCGCCCTGCCATATCCCTTGCGCTGACATTCGGGATATACGGCAAGATTTTTTATTTCAAGAACCCCGTTCCCCTCGTCCATCACCACGCACTCGCATTTTATCCCGTCATCGTCAAGAACATA
>SFJQ01000140.1 GCA_004555855.1 [Eubacterium] saphenum
AACCCGATGAAACAAAGAGAATTGAAAAGCTTTCTTTGGCTGAAGAAGAGCTTAATACTATTCTTTCGGCTATTCAGGCAATGAATGAATTGTATGGCGGCAGGTCAACTTCGCTTAAAGAAGCCGATAATTACATAAAGGCGTCTATGGAGGGATTTAAGAAGTTCTCCGAGCATTGTAAGGACCACGATGTGACCGGCGCTTATGAGTTCTATATGAACGAGGTTTATCCGAATATGGTTTCTGCCAAAACCTCTATTGACGTAGTTCATGAAGCGGCAGTTGCAGACGCGAATAAGGTTTACGAGGACGGCACATCTACAAGTATGACTTTGATGATAGTTGTATCGGTGATGGGCGTTTTTGCAACAATTGTCTCGGTTTTCCTTGCGTTTTATCTCACAAAACAGCTTACATCCGCTATCAAGGAAGTTCACACTGCTGCACAGAAAGTTTCCGAGGGTGATTTCAACGCGCAAATCAACTATGTTTCAAAAGACGAGCTCGGTCAGCTTGCTGATAATATGAGAACGCTTTGCGCGAGAACCAAAGAGGTTATCAACGACATCGACTACACCTTCGATGAACTGTCCAAGGGCAACCTTGCTTTAACTAATAACAACGCATCAATCTATGTCGGCGCTTATAAGTCGATTTACGATAATAAGTGCGAGCTTATCGATAAGCTGAACGAAATTCTGCTTAATATCAATCAGTCTGCCGAGCAGGTTGCTTCCGGCTCCGAGCAGGTTTCTGCAGGAGCTCAGGCACTTGCTTCCGGTGCAACCGAACAGGCTTCTTCCGTTGAAGAACTTGCGGCAACAATCCAGATTATCGCAGGACAGATTAACCAGAACGCTGAAGCTGCCAAGGCAGCAAGCCTCAAGACAGACGAGGCAAGCAGCGCGATGAACTCCGCAAATGCGAAGATGAACGAGCTTGTTTCCGCGATGGAGGAAATCAAGGAGCGCTCCAATCAAATCAGCCAGATTATCAAGACTATCGAGGATATCGCTTTCCAGACCAATATTCTGTCGCTTAATGCGGCCATCGAAGCTGCTCGTGCAGGCGAAGCAGGCAAGGGCTTTGCGGTTGTTGCAGACGAGGTAAGAAACCTTGCTTCCAAGTCCGCAGAAGCGGCTAACAACACCAACGAGCTTATCGAAAACACCGTAAGAGCGGTTGAACAGGGCAACGGTCTTGTCGGAGAGGTTGCTGTTATGATGGAGCAGGTTTCCACATCTGCAGGCGAGGTTGCAAAGCTGAATTCGGGCATTTCAAGCGCTTCCGCAGAAGCTGCCGACTCGATTATCCAGATTAACACGGGCGTTGAGCAGATTTCAAACGTTGTTCAGACAAACTCTGCAACCGCAGAACAGTCGGCTGCCGCTTCCGAGGAGCTTTCGGGACAGGCGGAAACTCTCAAGGGACTTATTGCCGAGTTTAAGCTCCGCGACGCATAATGTTCCGATAATTGCTGAATAGAATTACAGGCGTATGCGAAAAACATACGCCTGTTTTTTAGTTGCAAACCTTCTCCAAATCCTCGCGAAGCTGCTTAATAATGCGCTTTTCGAGCCGCGAGATGTAGCTTTGCGAAATCCCGATTTCATCGGCAACCTCTTTCTGCGTTTTTTCTTTACAGCCGTTCAAACCGAACCGCATTTCCATAATTTTCCGTTCGCGTTCTCCCAGCCGATTTACCGCGTCGTGGAGAAGCTGTTTCTCAACTTCCTCCTCGATGTGTGAATTTACGCAGTCGTTTTCCGTGCCGAGAACGTCCGACAGGAGCAGCTCGTTTCCGTCCCAGTCAACGTTCAGCGGCTCATCAATGGAAACATCATAGCGGTACTGACTGTACTTTCGCAGAAACATCAGAATTTCGTTCTCAATGCAGCGCGACGCGTAGGTTGCGAGCTTGATGTTCTTTTCCTTGCTGAAAGTGCTGACGGCTTTTATCAGACCGACCGTGCCGATTGACACCAAATCCTCGAGCCAAATTCCCGTGTTCTCAAACTTTTTTGCAATATAAACCACCAGCCGCAGATTATGTACAATAAGCGTGTCCCGAGCCTTGTCGAAATCCGTTTCCATAAGCCTGAACGCGGCTTCTTCCTCTTCTTTTGAAAGCGGCGCAGGAAGCTGCTCCTGACCGCTCAGATAGTGAACATAGTTTTCCTCGCGCTGTTTTAAAAGACGTTTCGCGGCAGCTTTCAGTTGTTTTATCAATCGCTTTAACATTGCAATTCTCCTTTTTTAGTTTTATTATACCGGAATAATTTTCGGATTAAAAATGCAGTCAACATCGTCGCCGAGCCGCGCCTTGCTTACTCCAACCAGCGCGTCGGCTTTCTTTCCGTCAACAAAAACGTTCTGCGCCTTGAACACGGGAATAACCGTGCTGCTTGAAACGGTTCGGCAGGGGATAAGCCGGATTTTCTCGAGATTTTGCGAGTTGCCCGAGATGTATTCGAGAATTTCTTCGGGAAGAATAGCCGCTGTTTTCTCGAAATCGCAGATTATGACGGATTTTCCGGTGAAAACATCGCGCAGCTCGCAGCCAGTATCGCAAAGTCCGCGCAGTGAAATTTCGGTGTTGTTTTGAGTAATTTTTACCGTGCAAATTCTCCGCTTGTGCTTGTCTGACAGGAGTTTTACGAGCTTCATCAGAAAGTACGCACCCGCTGTAAACGAAACGAGCGCCGCTATCGGAATGTTGAAAAAGCACACGCCGTTGTTGAGGAGCATTCCCTCGGGTGAGAAAAACGTCCAGATTGCCGTAAGAATGCCGCCGAACAGAAATCCCGCCAGAAGAAAAAACAGCTCGCAGACCAAAAAATCCTTGAATTTTTGCCTTCCGTAAACGATAAGCACCATAACTGCGCCGAGCAGAATTTTAAAAGGATAGGTGAAGTAAAAGGGAAGCGTCGGCGCCAGAATTATCAGCGAGCCGAGCGCTCCCAGAAGCGACGCCCAGACCAGCTTTATTCGGGAAACGCCGCGCCGCAGAAAGAGCGCCGATGAACGCAGGAGAAAGTAGTTTGTGTACAGATTGAGAATTATCAGAACAT
>SFJQ01000035.1 GCA_004555855.1 [Eubacterium] saphenum
TATTCTCGAATATTTCGAGCTTACGCCGGAATTTTTGGACATAAAAAACTATATCCTCGACAACAAGCAGATTTTTGTCGTGTATGACAAGGAGAAAAATCTTGTAAAACTGAAAATCAAGGACATTTTGTATTTTGAAGCGGTCGGAGAGCTTGTGTTTGCGTACACGGAAATCGGCGTGTATGAAGTAAAAATGCGGCTTTATCAGGTCGAGGAGCAGCTTGAGCAGCACCAAATCCTCCGCGCGTCAAAATCATTTCTCATCAATCTATATCGGATTGCAGCGGTAACTCCCGCGCTGAACGGCAGACTTATCGCGACAATGGACAACGGCGAAAAGGTTATGATATCGCGGCAATACGCGAAAATAATCACCGAACGTTTTTTGAAAGGGCTTGTATGAAAGAAACGCAAAACAGCAGCGCCGAAATTTTCAGGTCGATTGCTTTTAATTTTCTGAACGTCATCGCGGAAACAACGCTTTCTATCGCCATTATCGGCGCAATTTTCGCGGGCGATGTAAAAATCACCTATCACTACTTTTTCCTCCCGATAATTCTGGGCGTGGCTTATATGCTCCCCTGTCTGCCCGTTTACCTGAAGGAAAATATGTCCGTGAAGCAGGTTATCGTTCAGAGGATTATCGAGCTAATCATCATCGAAGCCGGCACGCTGTTTGTCGCGTATCTGCTTATCGGAGAACATCTCGGTATTGTCGGGTATATCGCCGTGGGAGCGTCCGTGCTGATTTTTGATGTGCTGTCTTACCTCACGCAGTACATTTACGAAAAAAGCAAAGCCGAGAAAATCAACAAAATTATCGCAAATATGAGAGGAAAACGCTGATGGCTACAAGCAAGGATTTTCTGGATTTCATTCTCGAGCAGCTCTCAGGGCTTGACGATATAACCCATCGAATGATGATGGGCGAGTACATAATTTATTACAAAGGCAAAATCGCGGCGGAGCTTTGCGACAATCGTTTTCTTGTAAAACCGGTTGACGCCGCGGTGAAATATATCCCAAACGCTGTCTACGAGCCGCCTTATGAGGGCGCGAAGCCAATGATTCTGGTGGAAAATCTCGACGATCGTGATTATCTCACAGGACTTTTCGAGGCGATTTACCCCGAGCTTCCCGCCCCTAAGCCAAAAAAGAAGAAAAGTAAACAGGAGGAAACAAAATGAAACAACTTATCGCTTACTGCGGTCTTGACTGCGAAAAATGCGACGCGAGAATTGCCACGCTGACCGACGACAACGCGCTTCGCGAGAAAACAGCAGCCCTATGGACAGAGATGAACGGCGTTGAAATCACCCCGCAGATGATAAACTGCAGCGGCTGCCGCACGGACGGCGCAAAAACGCCCTACTGCAAGGATATGTGTCCGATAAGAAAATGCGCGTCCGAAAAGGGATACGAAACCTGCGGCGACTGCCCCGAGCAAAAAAGCTGTCCGGTTGTCGGGGAGATTACCTCAAACAGCGCCGAAGCTCTTGCAAATCTCACGAAATAAACCATATCTTGTAAATTTCAGCAACATTTATCGATAATATTTATCAAAATTCCCTTGAAATATTTTTGCAATTATTGTATAATATAGGAAAGAAAATTGGTAATAGGAAAAGGAGCAGAAATGGAACTTTTAAAACAAAACGAACTTCAGGCTAACAAAGTCGCTGCAAAGGTTATGCGAATCACGGCAATCGCGTTCACGCTTGTGTTAATTCTCGATCTGGTGAATATTTTCACGGTTGAGACATCGCTTATGGTTGTCACCTACGTCATCGGTACGTTAATTCTCTTACTCCCTACGCTTCTCGTAAACATTCTCAAGCTCACCAACCCATCGCTGAAATACATAATCGTGTGCTGCTCGGCGGTTTTCGTGACGTTGCTGGCGGTTACGCTGACCTTCCACGTTGTCGTGATGTACGTTTTTGCAATTGCGATTGCGGCGCTCTATTTCTCGAAAAAACTCACGATTTTCGTTGCCATTATCTCAATCCTCGGCACCGCCGCAGGACAGGTTATCGCGTTTTATTCGCAGACTACCGTTGACCACAACCTCGACACGCTCTACAAGGTGCTCGTTTACGGAATTGTTCCGAGAGCGCTTGAGCTTGTCGCTCTGGCAGCGCTTTTTGCAATGCTCAGCCGCCGCACCGCTTCGATGGTCGGCAGCCTTATGAGTGCGGAACAGCAGAATATTATGCGCGAGAAATCGCTCGAGGTATCACAGAAGCTGCTCGAAACAGTAACCGAGCTTGACGGAATCTCCAGCGCTTCCGCCGAGGCAAACCGCAGCATTGCCGACGAGTCCTCCGAGGTTATGCGCGGAAGCGACCTCAACTCCACGAAATTGACCGAGGTTGAAGAAAATATGCGCGTGATTTCGCAAAATCTTGCGAGATTGTCCGAAATGAGCGGACAAATCGCCGCGCTTGCTTCCGACAGCGAAAAAATCACCACCGAAAACGACGAGCTTATTTCCAACGCTTACAGCTCGATGAGCGAGGTCTGCAAGAGCACCGACGAGAGCCGCGAGATTATCCGCAGCCTTTCCGAGCAGTCCAACCAGATTGTCGGCATCGCAAAAGTTATCACGGACATCTCTCTGCAAACGAACATTCTTGCTATCAACGCGTCCATTGAGGCATCACGCGCAGGTGAACAAGGCAAGGGATTCTCGGTTGTCGCAGGTGAAATCCGCACGCTTTCGGAAAGAACCAAGACCGCCGCTACCGAAATCGGCGATATTATCGCAAACATCACGGGAGATATCGAAAAAACCGTTGTTTCAATGCAGAAGAACTCCGAGCTTACGCTTGAAAGTATGAACTTTATGGAGAAAATCAAGGTTTCCGCAGAGCGCGTCAGCACTTCAAGCAACGGAATTTCATCGCATATTTCCGAGATTAACACAATTATCGGTACTGCCGCAGAAAACGGCGAAAACGTTTCGGGCAACCTCACCGAAGTCAGCGGCACAATCCGCGAAAACTCCGAGGCAATCCACCACGTCGCTGCGGCAATTCAGGAAAACTCCGCGGGTGTGGAAATGCTCGGCGGTATGGTAAAGGAAATCTCGCAGATGGCAACAGAGCTGGAAATGCTCACCAAGTAATCGAATTTATCGCAAAAATTCCCCGTATCCTAAGGTACGGGGATTTCTTTTGCAGCTTCAGCAAAATAAAATGAACCCGCGCTTCAAACGGGTTCCATTTCTTATAATTCCTCTATAAATTTTTCCACATAGAAAAGCGCCGCGCCCATCGGAATTGTGTGTTTTCTGCGGCTCAGGCAAACGTAATCGGCGTTGGGTTCAAACGGATTGAGCACCGCGAGATACTCCTTCAGGCGCGGAAGCGAATACTCCAGATACTCCGACAAAAATCCGCCCAAAACAACATCGCAGTCCAAAATCATTCTGATATTGTTTATCCCGATTGCGAGATGTCTGAGATAGTTTTCCCACAGCATAACGTGCTCAATGCTGCCGCTTCTCACGCTCTCCGAGAACTCTTCCACGGTTGTCCCGAGGTCATTGCTTATCCTGCGCGCCGAGCAGTACGCTTCAAGACAGCCCTGCCGCCCGCAACTGCACTTCAAGCCGCCCGGTTCAACGCAAATATGTCCGAACTCGCCGCTGCGGTGGTTATCGCCGAAATAAGGCAGACCGTTACCGAACACAGCGCCGCCGACGCCCTCTTCAAGCGACAAATACGCGAAATTATCGGTGCTGTCGCGCAAAAACCACTCCGCGCCGCCGCCGCAGTTTGCGTCATTCTCGGCGTGAATGGGATAGGTCGAGCCGGATTTCAGCGCCTCAAGCGAGGTGTTCAGCACGCCAAGCGTTGGCGCATATTCAAGCTTCAAGCCGTCCGGAGAAACCACTCCCGGCAGCGCAATTCCTATTCCAAGCAGCCGCTCACGGTCGATTTTCTGCTCGTCGAGAAACGTTTCAATCTCGCCCCAAAAAGCTCTCGCGTACTCCTCCCGACTGTTATGACGCCGAACAGTAACCTTTTTATAAGCAAGCTCGTTCAGCTTCAGGTCAACCTCGGAAATTCGCAGCCTGTGGTCGGTTATCGAAACGCCCACGGCAACTCGCGCGTCTGACACAATCGACAGCCCCTCGACGCGTCTGCCGCCTGTCGAGAGCTTTTCATCGGTCGCGCAAACCAAGCCCATATCCATAAGCTCCGACAAATTCTGATAAACCGTCGGAAGGCTCAGACCAAGCTCGTTTGCGAGAGTCTGCCGCGAGCAAAAGCCCTTTGCCTCGTACAAATACCGGTAAACGCTGTTGCGGGTTGCGCGTTTTCTGTCGGAATTACTTTCCACCTTCATTTGTCTGTCCTCACTTTAAGAAAACCTGTTTATATATATATATATATTAACAGTTTTTTCGGCTCAAGTCAAGTATTTTGAATAATTTTTGCTAAAAATGTTGACCATTTAAAAATCACGCAACCTAATTGCCGTGATTTTGCATAATATCTTTTTATATTATCCGTGCATTTTATCCAAAAACAAAATAATTTACGTAAATAGCCTTGACATTTATTAAATAATTTTATAAAATAGAATTGTAAAAGCATACAGAAAGGTTTGATAAAATTGTTTTATATAGGAATAGACCTCGGAACATCTGCGGTAAAGCTGCTGCTGATGGACGAAACGGGAAAGATACATAAAACAGTATCGCGCGGCTATCCGATAAGCTTCCCGAAAGCGGGCCGGTCCGAGCAAAACCCCGAGGATTGGCTTCGCGAAACGCTGAAAGGCATCGGCGACCTCATCGCCTGCTGCGACAAGGAAAGCGTTGCGGGAATAGGCTGCTGCGGACAGATGCACGGGCTGGTTGTTCTCGATGAAAACGACGAGGTTATCCGTCCGGCGATTTTGTGGAACGACGGCAGAACAGCCGAGGAAACCGAATATCTCAACAGCGTCATCGGTCAGAAGCGCCTTTCCGAGTACACCGCAAATATTGCTTTTGCGGGATTTACCGCGCCGAAGCTGCTCTGGCTGAAGAAAAACGAGCCGCAGAATTTCGCGAAAATCCGCAAGATAATGCTCCCGAAGGACTACATAAATTATATGCTCACAGGCGAGTTCTGCACGGACGTTTCCGACGCGTCGGGCACGCTGTATTTTGACGTGAAGAACAAGTGCTGGAGCAGCGAAATGCTTGAAATCTGCGGAATAAGCCGCGAACAGCTGCCGAAAATTTACGAAAGCTACGAAGCGGTCGGCACGATAAAGGAAGATATCGCAAGCTCTCTGGGACTTTCAAAAAACGTAAAAGTCTGCGCGGGCGCGGGCGATAACGCGGGCGCGGCGGTCGGAACGGGAACGATTGGCGAAGGCTCCTGCAACATTTCGCTCGGGACTTCGGGAACCGTGTTCATTTCCGGCAAAAAATTCGGCGTAGACCCGTTCAACGCGCTTCATTCCTTTGCTCACGCCGACGGAAACTTTCATCTTATGGGGTGTATGCTGTCTGCGGCGTCCTGCAACAAGTGGTGGCAGGAAAACATCATCGGCACGCGCGACTTTAAGGGCGAGGAAGAAAAAATTCCCGAGGAGCTTCTCGGCAAAAACCGCGTGTTCTTCCTCCCGTATCTGATGGGCGAGCGCAGCCCGATAAACGACATAAACGCGCGCGGCACTTTCATAGGTATGACGATGGACACAACCCGTCAGAATTTAATGCTTGCCGTGCTGGAGGGCGTTGCCTTCGGGATACGCGACTCGGTTGAGGTGGCGAAAAAGCTCGGCTTAAAAATCACTCGGAGCAAAATCTGCGGCGGCGGTGCAAAAAGCGCGCTCTGGAAAAGGATTTTCGCAAACGTCCTCAATATGAGCATCGACACGGTTGAAACCGAGGAAGGTCCGAGCTACGGCGGAGCAATTCTCGCAGCGGTTGCCTGCGGCCAATGGAAAGACGTCGGCAGCGCCGTGCGGGAGCTTGTGACGATTAAGGAAACCATTCTGCCCGAGCCGGAAATCGCCGCGCTGTATAACGAACGCTATGAACAGTTCAGACAGATTTATCCCGCTGTCAAGGACTTGTTCCCGAAAATAAATATATAAAGGAGAACGATTATGCTTACAAACATTCCCGAGGTAAAATTGGGTATTATCGCAGTTTCGCGCGACTGCTTTGTGATTTCGCTTTCAGAAAAGCGCAGAGCGGCTGTCGCGGCAGCTTGCAAGAATATCGGAATTGACATTCACGAGTGCAAGACCACGGTTGAAAACGAAATTGATATGCTCAAAGCGGTTGACGAGGCGAAAACGGCGGGCTGCAACGCGCTGGTTGTATTTTTGGGGAACTTTGGCCCCGAAACACCCGAAACGCTTGTTGCAAAGTACTTTGACGGTCCCGTGATGTACGCGGCAGCAGCCGAAGAATCGGGCGACAACCTTATAGGCGGACGCGGTGACGCTTACTGCGGTATGCTGAACTGCTCTTATAATCTCGGAATGCGCCACCTGAAAGCGTATATCCCGCCCTACCCTGTCGGAACAGCCGAAGATGTCGCGAAAATGATAGGCGAGTTTGTGCCGATTGCGAGAACGCTCATCGGACTTTCCGAGCTGAAGATTATCACATTCGGTCCGCGCCCGCAGGACTTTTTCGCGTGCAACGCGCCGATAAAAGGTCTGTACGAGCTTGGCGTTGAGGTTGAGGAGAACTCGGAGCTTGATTTGCTGGTGTCGTACAAGGCGCACGCGGGTGACCCGAGAATTGCCGATATCTGCAAGGAAATGGCAGAGGAAATGGGCGAGGGGAGATATTATCCCGAGATGAACGAGCGTATGGCGCAGCTTGAACTCACGCTTCTCGACTGGGCTGAAAAGCACAAGGGCGCGCGCAAATACGTTGCCTTTGCGGACAAATGCTGGCCTGCGTTCCCCGAAGCGTTCGGCTTTGAACCGTGCTATGTGAATTCGCGTCTGGTTTCGCGCGGGATACCCGTTTCCTGCGAAGTTGACATCTACGGCGCGCTGAGCGAGTACATAGGAATGTGCATCACGGGCGACACGGTGACGCTGCTCGACATCAACAACTCCGTTCCCGCGGATTTGTACAAACAGGACATCGAGGGCAAATATCCGTACACCCTGACCGACACGTTTATGGGATTTCACTGCGGAAACA
This sequence comes from [Eubacterium] saphenum, assembly GCA_004555855.1. Classification (GTDB taxonomy): domain Bacteria; phylum Bacillota; class Clostridia; order Oscillospirales; family Ruminococcaceae; genus CAG-115. Next base: position 7,175 of record SFJQ01000035.1, read on the forward strand.
CGCCGTCCTGCAAGCTCTGCGCGGACCGTGCCGTTAAGTATCAGCTAATTCAGCACCGTCTGCTTGAACCGAAGGACTCCGAGCCTGATTTCACGCGCGGCACGCTGGAAGGCGATATCGCGGCTTCTGATATCACGTTCTACCGCCTGCAGTGCAACAGCGATGGCAAGCTTTGCGCGTACATTGCCGAGGGCGAGGTTCTCCCCGTAAAAACGCGCTCGTTCGGCGGAATAGGCGTGTTTGCAATCCCCGAGATGGGCAGATTTTACCGCCACGTTTTGATTGAAAAGCGCTATCCTCACCACGGCGCGGTTGCTTTCAGCCATTGCGGAAACCTGATTTTCGAAGTGCTGAAAATGCTCGACATCGGCGACATCTCCTACAATCAGCCGAAGTCGCTTCCCTACCCCACCGAGCGCCCGTTTTAATCCGTTATTTCTATCATCAAAAAAATCGGCAGCGCTCAAAAGGTGCTGCCGAGGTTTTTCAGAAATTCTGCTTTTCATCGTAGCCGTTCGGGTGATTTTTGTGCCAATTCCACGCGCTTGCAATAATCTCGTCAAGACTGTCGTGAACGGGCTTCCAGCCGAGAAATTTCTTCGCCTTTTCGCTCGAAGCAACAAGCCTTGCGGGGTCTCCGGCGCGGCGCTCGGTTTCAACCGCGGGAATTGCGTGACCGGTAACTTTTCGCGCCGTTTCAATAACCTCTTTGACGGAATAACCGACGCCGTTGCCGAGGTTGAAAACATCGCTTTCGCCGCCGTTTTCAAGGTATTGAACCGCAAGAATATGCGCCTGCGCTAAGTCTGTAACGTGGATATAATCGCGAATACAAGTGCCGTCGGGCGTGTCGTAATCCGTGCCGTAAATCGAGATACTCTCGCGCTTTCCGTTCGGAACCTGCAAAATCAGCGGTATCAGGTGGCTTTCGGGATTGTGCGCTTCGCCGATTTTGCCGCTCTCGTCCGCTCCGCACGCATTAAAATAACGCAGGGAAACATACCGCAGTCCGTGAGCCGCAGCAGTCCACTTGAACATCTTCTCCATCGCAAGCTTCGTTTCGCCGTAAGGGTTGGTCGGGCAAGTGCGGTCGCTCTCCAAAATCGGGATATTTTCGGGCTCTCCGTAGGTCGCGGCGGTCGATGAGAACACGATTTTTTTCACATCGTTCTTCAGCATCGCTTCCAGCAAAACTTTTGTTCCATAAAGGTTGTTATCGTAGTATTTAAGCGGGTTCGTGACGCTTTCGCCGACAAGCGAGTACGCGGCAAAGTGAATAACCGAGTCGATTTTCTCACTGTGAAAAAGGTCGTCCAGAAAATCAAAATCGCGGATATCGCCGTGATAAAACCGCGCTCCCTCGGGAACTGCGCTTCTAAAGCCCGTCACCAAGCTGTCCGCGACAACAACATCTTTTCCCGCCCGAACAAGCTCCAAAGCGGTGTGAGAGCCGATGTAGCCCGCTCCGCCCAAAACCAAAATGCTCATAAATTCCACTCCTTCGTAATTTCAACCCCGCCGACAGGGCGTATTCTCATCTTCAAGCACGCAGCCGTGCCGGTGGTCGGTGTGATTTCCGCCGATTTCGTTCCTCTCGGGAAACAGCTCTGTCATTCCATATAGTTCCCCGAATGCCGATAAAAACTCATCGCTTTCGCAACCCTTAAAACCTCACAAATTTTCAAAAAACCTGCTTCTTTCGGGGATTTGCTGAAAGGGCGCGGTTCATTTTCCCGACAATTCTATTTTAGCACATTTTTTGGCAAAATGCAACAGCACAACATACTTTTTTCACAGCGGGAAACATCAGAGTTATCGATATGCGAAAAAGCCGCGCTCCTCGCCTACTTTTCCAAATAAAAAAAGGCAGACGCTTCAAGTGTCTGCCTTTTCTGTTATGAATTTACGCCGAGAGCAAGCGCTGCGGCGTTTTTCTCGATAAGAGCGGCTCGCTTTGCGGGGATAATCTTCGCGAAAGTATCGAGAAGCGTTTTCCCATCGATGCCGAAAAGCGCCTTCCCGCACTCTTTGATAGCCTTTCCGAGCAGCACGATGTTCCCCATACCGCCGAGCTTTTTCTCCTCGGCGAGCTGCGACGCGGGCAGCCAGTACACCTCGATATCCTTTCGGGTAATTTCGGTTGAAGCAAGGCTGCTGTCCACGAACACTTTCCCGCCCGATTTCACGCTGTTTATAAACTTGTCTACCGACGGGTCGTTCATCGCGATGAGGATATCCGGCTCGGTTACAAGCGGCGAGCCTATCGGTTCATCGGACAGGCACACCGAGCAGTTTGCCGTACCTCCGCGCATTTCCGGACCGTAGCTCGGCAGCCACGAAATCTCCACGTCCTTCATCATCGCGCTGTACGCGAGGCACTTCCCCGCAAAAAGCGCACCTTGTCCGCCGAAGCCCGAAATTATGATTTCTGTCAACATTCCGCTCACCCCTCACTTTTTTCCGTCCACACCGCCGCGTCCTTGAAAACGCCGAGCGGGAAATACGGAATCATCTCGCTGCGAACACGCTCCATTGCCTGCTCGGGCGACATACCCCAGTTTGTCGGGCAGGTTGAAAGCACCTCGACAATTGAAAATCCGCGCTTGTTTATCTGATTATCGAACGCCTTTCTGATAGCGTTTTTCGCTTCACGGATATGTGGAACGCTGTCCACGGAAACGCGCTGTGCAAGCGCCACTCCGTCCACCTGTGCCAGCATTTCGCAAACCTTAATCGGAAACCCCTGAACAGCGGGGTCGCGCCCGTAGGGAGTAGTCTGCGTGATTTGACCGGGAATGGTTGTGGGAGCCATTTGCCCGCCGGTCATACCGTAGATTGTGTTGTTGACGAAAATTATCGTGATATTCTCGCCGCGCGCCGCCGCGTGAACGGTTTCGCAGGTACCGATTGCGGCAAGGTCGCCGTCGCCCTGATAGGTGAAAACAACCGACTCGGGCTTTGCGCGCTTAACTCCCGTGGCAACAGCGGGCGCTCTGCCGTGGGGAGCTTCAATCATATCGCAGTTAAAATAGTCATACGCCATAACCGAACAGCCCACGGGACACACGCCGACGGTTTTCCCCTCGATTTGAAGCTCGTCGATAACCTCGGCAACCAGCCTGTGAATAATACCGTGCGTGCAGCCGGGGCAATAGTGCGTTGCCACATCGCACAAAGCGTGAGGTTTATCAAAAACAACCGACATATTACTTAATCCTTTCGTGAATTTGCTCAATCTGCGCGAGGACTTCCTTGACGCTCGGGATAATTCCGCCGTGCCTGCCGAAAAACTCCACGGGCAGCCGACAGTTCAGCGCAAGCCGCAAATCCTCGACCATCTGCCCCTTGTTCATCTCAACGGAAAGGACAACCTTTGCCTTTTCGCAAGCCTTATTGAGTTGTTCAACGGGGAACGGAAACAGCGTCTGCGGACGGAAAAGTCCCGCATTTATGCCCTTTGCACGAACGGCAGAAACGGCGGATTTTGCCACTCTCGCCGAAGCTCCGAAAGCCGCGACAACAATCTCCGCGTCCTCGCAGAAATCGGTTTCAGCCATCGCACAGGTCTGCTTGATTATCTCGTAGCGCTCAAATCGCTCATTAACGGAGCGTTCAAGGACATCGGGCTGTAAGTAGAGCGAATTTATGATATTGTGGGGGCGCTTGTTTTCGTGACCGCAGCACGCCCACGGTTTATCGGGGATTTGCACGTCAACGCTCGGGAAAACGACAGGCTCCATCATCTGCCCGAGAAGCCCGTCCGAGAGTATCATCACGGGCATTCTGTACTTATCCGCCATATCGAACGCGAGATAAGTCATATCAATAGTTTCCTGAACGGAAGCGGGCGCGTAGACAATCATCTGAAAATCGCCGTGACCGAGCGCCTTTGTCGCCTGAAAATAGTCCGACTGGGACGGCTGAATACCGCCAAGTCCCGGACCGCCGCGCTGAACGTTTACGATAACGCAAGGCAAATCGCTTGCCGCAATGTAGGACACGCCCTCGCTCTTGAGGGAAATTCCCGGCGAGGAGCTTGAAGTCATCGCGCGAACTCCCGCCGAAGCCGCTCCCAGCACCATATTTATCGCCGCGATTTCGCTCTCTGCCTGCAAAAACACGCCGCCGCGCTTTGCCATATTTTTGGCAAGATACGCGGAAATTTCGGTCTGCGGCGTTATGGGATAACCGAAGAAACACTTGCACCCCGCTCTCATAGCGGCTTCCGCGAGCGCCTCGTTACCCTTCATCAGCACTTTTTCCATTCTCAACCCTCACTTTTCAACCTTAATCGCGCAATCGGGGCAAATCATCGCGCACATCGCGCAGGAGATGCACTTTTCGTTGTCGATACAGTCCGCGGTGTAGTACCCCTTGGAATTGTGCTTGGTTTTTTGGATTTCGATAATTTTCTTCGGGCAAACGCTCGCACAAAGCGCACAGCCCTTGCACCTTTCAGAATTTATGCTAATCATATAAGTCCCTCTGTATTTTCCTCCCACGGCAGCTTTACAAGCCGCTTTACGGGGAATTTTTCATCTGTTTGCTCATCGTTTTCCAAAACGCAGGTAAACTTAATCGGCACTCCCGAAAGCGCGCTCACTTCCTCGGCAAATTTTTCCGAAGCCGCGACGGTATCGCCTGTGGTTTCCGCACCGAGATTTGAGTTGTTGACAAGCCCCGTGCATTTCACCCGACACGCGCTCTCAATCTCGCGGAGCGTTTGGACGACATCGCTTGCCGAGCGCTCGCAAAGTCGGTACATATTAAACACATAGAGCATTTCAAGCTCATCGCCGAGCGACTTGAACAGGCTCTCGAAGCGTCCCGCGGGATAAGCGCCCGCGTCCGAGCCGCCGACATCGATTATCGTAAAATCGCTTTGTGAAACGATGTTTTCGAGGTCAAAATTCAGCACGGGAATATCGAGATTTGTGTTCGCGTACTGCGGGAAAACTGCGTTAATTCCGCACTTCGAAAACATCTCCCCGAAATCCGCCGAACGAAAATACGGGTTCACGGTGTCCATATCGACAACGGAAACTTTTCCCTTCCGGGCAAGCAAAAGCGCCAGATTAACCGCGAGATTTGTTTTCCCGCAGCCATAGTCCCCCGTCAGCAAAATCACCCTTTTTTGACCAAATTCCATATAATTCCTTTCAGCAATTCATCTAGTTTTCAAAACCATTATACATTGTTTTTTCAAGTTTGTCAAGGGAGTTATGTGAACGTTTTGTGTAAATTTTGTGAAAAGGTCTTGCGTAATGGGAAATTATGTGATATAATACAGGCAAGACTTTATTTGAAAGGAAAAAATATGGATTACAAGGAATATTTTGAAGCGCAGAGGAGCAGCTGTCGGCTTCCGCGATGGGAGGATTTGCCCGATATCGAGCTTTATATGGACCAAGTGATAACGCTTATGAGCAAATATTTCGGCAAATTTTCCTCAAAGGACGAAGCGCTGCTCACGCCTTCGATGATAAACAATTACGTTAAAAACAGCATAATTCCCGCGCCCGTGAAGAAAAAATATTCGCGCACGCACCTGTTCAGACTTATAATAATATGCGTGATGAAGCAGATTTTGCCAATAAACGACATCGGCGCGCTTATCGAAACGCTGCTGAAAACGCGAAGCGAAGCGGAAGTGCTGAACCTGTTCACGGAGCAGTATGAGGAGGAGTTCCTCAAAACGATGGACGTTCTCGAAAAGAACACAGAAAATTGCGCAGGCGAGCCGAAGGAAGCCCTGCTTTCGTTTTCGGTAATGCACGCGGCGGCGATTGCGGGGGGGAGCAGATTTTACGCGGAGTTCGCGCTTGACGAGCTGAAAAAAACGCTCGCGCCCGCCGAAGAAGCTCCCGAGGAGCAGAAAAAGACCGCGAAAAATCCAAAATCCGCCAAAACCACGAAAAAACCCCAGCCCAAAAACAGCTGAAACAAGAGCGCAAGTTTCCGTACTTGCGCTCGTTTTTTATACTTTGCCGAATTTTTCCAGCATTTCCTTTTGCTTTCCGCAGCACATTCTCCCCTCGGGGCAGCTCCCGAGAACGTAACAGCTCGGTCCGAACAACCCGAAAAGCTCTGGGAAATCGCTTCTGAGGAGCGCCAGCATTCTCTCGGAAATGCCGCGAACCTCCCATTGCGCTCTGGAACACGCTCTTAAGCGAATAAACAGCAGCAGCTCGCGCGCGTTCATTGTGGTCATCACATCAAGCAGGTTTCCGCTGAGCGCGAAATACTGAATATTACGGCGAAGTTCATCGTTGTTCAACGCTTGAGCGAGCAGCTCGTTGCATTTGGCAAGCGTTTTCTCGTAAATTTCACGCGCTTTGGGATTTTGCTCAACGGTTTTCGGCAGGACAACTCTGCGCTGCGGAGGCGCGGTTTCAATCGGCGGAACAATCACCGACTGCATACGATGGCGAACGATATGCGTAATTCCCGCAAGAGTGACGTCCTTTATCAAAAACGTATAGCCCAGCTGTTCAAGAGCGCGCGGACGTCTTTCGGAAAGCAACTCCTTCGGGGTTTTTGCGCTTTCTCCCGCTGCCTTGAGCGCGATTTCGAGCAGCTTTGCCGGCTCCTTCGGCGCGTTTACCAGCTCAACCTTTCCCGTTTTGCTTTCATCGAGCAAAGTCATCTTCTCGGAAACCGCGGCTTCTCCGACAAACTCCCCGTCCTCTCTCGGGAAAAACTCCTCGGAAATGCACGGGAAAATCCCGCGAAGCTGCCCGATAAGCTGTTCCGCGATATTCTGAAGCTCCTCGATATGCTTGCCTCTGCCGTTTCGGATTGAGTTTATCAGCGTGATAAGCTCGCGCGCGTTCATTGTGCAGTAAAAGTTGCTGAAAAACGAATACGGCAGCAAAAACCGCGCGTCCTCTTTCGGGATATCGAGTTCAAGCAGCCTGCCATAAGCCGAAAAAGCCTCGTTCATGTACTCCCTGTAAACGGCGGCGCTCTTTTCGGAGAGCTTTGGCATATAGTAGCCGGTGTTGCTGAAATCGACGTAGCGGCGCGATTTCACGGTAAAGGAAGCCAGTCTGCTCTCGATAAAAAACTGCTCGACATAAACGGAAACGTTTGTGAGCGCGATTGTAAAGACAGCGTGTTCGATAACGGAGCGATGTCCCGAAGCGAGAACTTTTCGGATAAGACCGCTGTTTTTCTCGTTATTCTGAGATTTTTGGAAAATCTCCGCCGAGTTTCCCTCGGTAGTGGAAATACGCGCAGAAGCGGCACAAACCGCGTCATTGTCGGTGTTGAAGCTGATAATTTCAGCTCTTGAAACGTCGTTCATAGTTACCCCCGAAAAACAAAAATCCCGACAGCCGTGCCATCGGGAAAAGGCTATTTTTATTGTAACACATATAAGCGCTTTTGTCAAGACATTGTGCAGTCAGCCGCTCATCTTTTTGAGCTTTTTGTTGAGTTCCTTGGCGTCGCTCCTTACGCGGAGGAAATTGACAAGCCATACCGCGCCGAAAACCACAAGAATGGACGCGCCGATAATCAGCCCGTGAGATAAGCTCATCTCGGGCTGATGAAGCTTGATTGCACCAAGCACGATAGCTTCAATTAAGATAATCTGGAGAATCCTCCCGATAACGGCGCGTTTTGTGGAAAGCTCCTTTTTCGAGTACAGAATAAACGCGGGCAAAGTGCAAAAAAACGCATAAATCGGCGGCACGAAAAGCACCTCATAGCCTAATTTCGCGTCCGGCTCAAGAACCAGCCCGATAATCCCCATATCCAGCGCGATGAAAAAGCTGCAAAGCAAAAACGTGCTTGCCTGCATTTTGAGAAACTCCTTCATACTATCCCTCCAAAATCCTTTGTTTAAGCGCTTTCGCGTACATTCTCGAGATAATGATTTGCTCGCCGTTTTTCATTTTCGCAATAAGGCGGGTATCGGGCGCGGGGCGAAACGACTCTATTTTGCTGATGTTGGCGATAATCGATTTGGAGCAGCGCATAAACATCTGCTCGGCGTAGTTTTGTTCAATTTCGTACAGCCTGCTTTTAACCTCGTACACCTCGCTTTCGGTATACGCAAACACAAGCTCGCCTACTGCCTCAAAGTAGATGATATCGGACAAGCTGAGCTGAAAAACAGCGCCGTCGATATATCCCGAAATCACATTTCCTTTCATCAGCGCGTACTCTCGGATATCGCGAAAATCCTCCGTCAGCTCCACACATTCCAGAACAACGCGCTCGTCCTCGGCACTCGGAACGTTTTTCACAAAAACGCGCATTTTCCCTGCCCCTTTCATTATAAATACCCGCACACAAATATTCAACAGCAAATCGATAAAATACGAATTTTCACGATAAAATTCGGTTTTCCTCAAATTATACTGTTATTTTACCATAAATCCGAACTTTTTTCAACACGTTTTGCGGATTATTCTTAAAGAGCTTTACAAAGAATTATCGCAAATCCTTCAGATGAAAGAGCGTTTTCCATCGGACGCGACGCTTGAAAAACACCCTTTCGGTCGGTCGGAAAATCCCCGCGAAGAGCGTTCTTCACGGGGGTTTGTTCTATAGAGAAATCTGCGCGGCTTATGGGGATTTAACTGCCTAAAGCGACAAGGTCTG
>SFJQ01000141.1 GCA_004555855.1 [Eubacterium] saphenum
GAGGTAGTCGAAAAGGACTACCTCCAAGTTTTTTGCCTGTCCGTTGATGACGGGCAACAGCGGATAATTCACGAGCAGGAGCAGCCCGAGTACCGCAAGGAATACTTGTTTTCGAACGAAAATCCCGTGACCGCGAAAGTGTACGTTATTGACGACAAAACACACTCGACAATGCTGCTTGCCGAGGAATATTGAGGAGGTTTACGATGGAAAAAGAAATCAACGAAATGCCGTGCTGTGAGCTGTGCGGCTGCGAAATCGACGGCGACGTTTTTACGTTTGACGAGCAAATTTTGTGTGAGGATTGCCTGCACGAACACACGGTAATCTGCTCACACTGTGACACACGGATTTGGGTTGACGACAACAATGGAACATCAGATTTTCCGCTCTGCGAGCGCTGCTACGACCGCTACTATACCACATGCGAGGACTGCGGCAGAATCATTCACCTTGACGAAGCGTACTACTCGGACGGCGACGACTACGCCTACTGTCACGACTGTTACCAACAACACAACCGCGGCGCTATTCACGATTACGGCTACAAGCCCGACCCGTTATTTTACGGCGACAGCAAGCGGTTTTTCGGAGTTGAACTTGAAATTGACGAGGGCGGAAAGGACGGCGAAAATGCGGAGCTGATTCTCGATGAGGCGAACTGGAACGGGCTCGAGCACATTTACATAAAGTCGGACGGCTCGCTTAACGACGGAATGGAAATCGTCACACACCCGATGAGCCTCGACTACCACAAGGACCAAATGCCGTGGCACGATGTTTGTCACAAGGCGGTTCAGTTGGGTTACAAATCACATAAGACAAGCACTTGCGGGCTGCACGTTCACGTCAATCGGTCAACTTTCGGCGACACTCGCGAGGAACAAGACGAGTGCATTTCGCGCGTTTTGTACTTTGTCGAACACCACTGGAACGAGCTGCTGAAATTCTCACGCAGAACCGAATATCAGATGAGCAGATGGGCGGCACGTTACGGTTACAAAAACAATCCGAAAGAAATAATGGAGGACGCGAAAAAGGGTGCAAACGGGCGCTACGCTTGCGTGAATATCACAAATTGGAACACGATTGAGTTCAGAATGTTTCGCGGAACGTTGAAGGTGAATACGATTTTCGCGACGCTTGAGCTTGTGAATTTGATTTGCGAGTACGCGCTGAACCTTTCCGACAGCGAGATCGCGAACGTGAGTTGGACGGATTTTGTGACGAAAATTCCGAGCGAAAACAGGGAACTTGTCACTTATTTGAAGGAGCGGCAGTTGTACGTCAACGCGCCTGTAGAAACAGAGGAGGACGATTGAAATGTGCGCAATTTTTGGACTTATCGATTACAAAAATCACTTTAGCACAAGACAAAGAGAGAAGATTTTGAAGGTGCTTTCGCGGGAATGCGAGGTTCGCGGAAAGGACGCGACAGGGTTCGCGTATGTTTACCACGATGAGATGTCGATTTACAAAAGACCGGAGCCGGCAAGCCGCTTGCACCTGCGTTTGCCGCTCGGCACAAACGTGATTCTCGGGCACACGCGAATGGCTACACAAGGCGACAAATCGCTGAATTTCAACAATCACCCGTTCTTCGGGAAGTGCGGTGAAATGCCGTTTGCGCTCGCTCACAACGGCGTTTTGTACAACGATAAACGGCTGCGAAACGAGCTGAATTTGCCGAAAACAAACATCGAAACCGATAGCTATATCGCGGTGCAGCTGCTCGAGCAACACGACACCCTCGACCTGAAAACCGTCGCGAAAATGGCGGAGCAAGTCGAGGGTTCTTTTGTTTTCACGATACTTGACGCGGCGAAAAACCTGTACTTTGTCAAGGGCGACAATCCGCTCGCGCTGTACCATTTTCGGCAGCAAGGTTTCTACATTTACGCGAGCACGGACGCGATTTTGTGCACCGCTCTTGGCAAGCTCGGACTGCTCTGCGCGCCGTTTGAGGAGGTTTCGGCTGACCTTGGAGATATCGTGAAAATCGACGCGAATGGGCAGATTGAACGTGGAGAATTTGATATAAGTCATTACACCGACTGGGATTATCGGTATCTTTTCAACTATCATCCGCGTTGGTGGAATGAGCCGAGCGAGGAGCGCGCCGACTTTGATTCCGCAGAAATTCGGCAACTGAAACTGTTTGCATCGCAGATTGGAGTTGCCGCGGAACACATCGATTTGCTGCTCGAATACGGCTATTCGGAAGATGAAATCGAGGAGATGATTTATGTTCCGAACGCGTTGCAATGCGCGATTGACGAGATTTTGTGCGAGTACGCTTATTGCGGGGATTGGTGAGATGAGGAATTTTGTTTTCGGGTACGCGCGAGTGTCCACTGAACAGCAGAATCTCGACCGGCAGATTGATATGCTTGAAAAGTACGGTGTTGATTTTATCTACAACGAGAAAATGACCGGCACAAAGCGAAACCGCCCCGAGCTTGAAAAGCTGCTGGAACGGCTTACCGAGGGCGATACTGTGGTTGTTGAATCACTGTCGAGGCTTGGTAGGAGCACCAAAGACTTGATTTGGTTGATGGAAACTTTCAACGAAAAAGGCGTGAATTTGGTGTCGCTGAAAGAATCGATTGACACGACTTCGAGCACGGGAAAGCTGCTGTTTACGCTGATGTCGGCGCTGGCGCAATTTGAACGCGATGTCCTCGCAGACCGCACGAAAGAGGGATTGGCCGCCGCGAGAGCACGAGGACGGAAAGGCGGTAGACCGCCCACGGATAAGGACGCTGTGAGGAAGGCGGTTCGGCTTTATAAGACGGGGGAGTATACTGTTAGCGAGATTGTTGAGATGACGGGGGTGCGGAAGACTACGCTTTACAAGAATCTGCGTGATTAGCAAAGAAAATAGGTCTGCTGTTCGGCAGACTTATTTTTTGGAACAAAGTGGTTGATTTTGCTGTGGAAATATGTTATAATATACGCAAATAGATTCTGTGATTTGGAGGGGCCGCTCTTATTCCCGCAATGAGAACAGTAACACAAACAACCAGCTTCAATATGAACGGATTGTACAGATTAGCAAACGAGTCGGTTGGAGATGCGTTAAAAGTTGCAAATGACGGCAATTTTTGGGGCGCATTTAAAACAGCCGCCGGGACATCAAAATTTGCGAAACTGCAAGCCGCCGATGCCGTGTCAGCAACAACTACAACTATACTTCCGATAGACCCAGCAACTTTTATGATGGCTATTGCTTTATATTCGATTGAAAATCAGCTCAATAAAATTGCTGAAATGGGAAATCAAATTATCGCTTTTCTTGAAATTGAAAAGGAGTCGGAAATTGAGGCAGATGT
>SFJQ01000142.1 GCA_004555855.1 [Eubacterium] saphenum
TAAATTCATAAATTTTTTCGATGATATCCAGATTGTTGATGGCAAGATGGTCAAAACAAACCGACTCAATTTCATTGCCGCCAATAAATTCATAAATGCTCTGAACACACTTCAAAATAGTATAGTGATACATTGGCCAATATACACAATTGATATATTCTCTTTTAAAAATAAACATATTCCATATCCCCACAAGCGTTTTCTGTAACTCTGAAAAATTCGATGATTTCATTATTATTCCTCCTTGATGTTGATACTTATATATTATAGTACATTTTTTAAAAAAAGTAAATACCTCTGTAACTAAAAGTTTGCGATTTAAAAAACGAACTGATTGTGGTACAATATAACTTACCGAAAAGGTTCTGCTTATTATAAGATTTTACTCAGCGGGACGTTTTCGTGAAGGAGCACTTTATAGTTTCCCGCTCCGCAAATCGTGATTATTTCAATCACATATTATATTAGTACAGGAGGTACAACACCATGGAAGATTTTAAAGTTAGCGAGTCCGTGCTTAACGAAAGCACACCCCACCACACCCTCTACGACACGCCCGGCGGAATTGCCAAGCGCTGCCGCGAGGAGAACATCGGCATTTCCGAGAGCAGCATCCGTTTTCTCTGCAAGAGCGGAGCAATCCCCAGCATTAAGATAGGCCGCAAGACGCTTATCAACTGGGAAGTGTTCTACAAGTACATTCAGAGCGGCGGTACTGTTCAGAAGCAGGAAAAGCCCGCAGTTGAAACGGCGGTCGGAATTATCCCCTTGCCCGCGAAGATAAGGAGGTGATGAATTATGGCGTCTGTGGAAAAGAGAGGCAAGGGCTATCGTTTCAGGTCTTCGGACGGCTTTGACCCCAAAACCGGCAAGCGTCGGTTTATCGAGGAAACCTGGATTCCGCCCGATAATATGACCGAGCTTCAGATTGAGAAGGAGATTATCCGCAGGAAAGTTCTGTTTGAGGAAAAGTGCCGACGTCAAGGCAAGCTCGACCAACACATGACCTTCTCAGAATTTGCGGATTACTGGAACGAGCACTACGCCTCGAACAGTCTGAAAAGCACCACGCATTCCCAGTACAATCTGCTACTCAAGCGCATTCTTCCTGCGTTTGGGCATTTGCGAATGGAGCAAATCGGTCCCGAACACATAAACGCGTTTATGGATATGCTGCGGCAAGACGGAGTGAGAGTTGACGGGGTTTACGTCTGTCTGGTGGATTTCAAGCAGTTCATCAAGGACAACGACATCTGTCAACAAAAGCTCTGCGATGCCGCGGGAATCGGGACTTCCACTCTCGACAAGCTCTGCAAGGACGGCAGAGTAAGCAAGGTGACTGCCAAAAGGCTTTGCGATGCAATGGAAATCAGCGTCGAATCAATGTTCGAGCCCGAAGCGCTCACCAAGCCGCTCTCCGCCAAAACGCTGCTTCATCACTTTCGGCTGCTGCGGTCAATGTTTGAAAAAGCGGTTAAATGGAATATTGTGTACAACAATCCGTGCGACCGTGTTGACCCGCCAAAGCTGAAGCGCAAGGAGGCGCGTTATCTCAACGAGGACGAGGCAATTCAGCTGATGAAGGCGCTTGACAACGCTCCCTCGCAGTACAGAATGATGGTTTATCTGATGATTTGCACGGGAGCAAGGCGTGGGGAAATCTGCGGACTTGAATGGGACGACGTAAACTGGGAATCGGGCAAGATACATATTCGGCGAAATTCGCTTTATCTTCCCGAAAAAGGTATGTACGAGGACACCCCGAAAACCGAAAGCTCCGACCGAATTGTAAGCATTTCCGAATCTGTGATGAAAATGCTGCGCGAGTTCAAGGAAGAACAGGACAGGACGAAAGCGATTATGGGCGAGGCGTGGGAGGAGCATAACAAGCTGTTCACACAGTTTCGCGGCAAGCCCATTCACCCGCTCACGATAACCAAGTGGCTCGCAAAATTCTGCAAGGACAACGGTCTCCCACACACCACCCCGCATATGCTTCGGCACACCTCAGCAACTCTCCTGCTTATGCAGGGACTTCCGATCAAGGCGGTTTCCAAGCGGCTCGGTCACGCTCAGCTTTCAACAACGGGAGATATTTACGGGCATAGTCTGTCTTCCGTTGACGAAATCGCCGCCGACGCGCTTGACAATATGCTCAATCCCTCGGACAAGCTCCGCCGCAAATGTGATGACGACAGCGGCAAGTAGCTTCCGAAAACGTGACAGCTGCGGGATAATCCGCAGCTTGTCGCGAATTTTAACAAGCCCGCTCTTGTTTTTTTATTCGATGAAAGAAAATGATTTTTGTTTGGAAATTCCACCTTTTCAGAAATAATTATTCGAAAACGCCTAAAAACGCGGGTTTTTCGGGTAGTATTCGGTTTATTTTTTTAAAAAGGTGGAAAAAAGGAGGAATAATTATGAAAAAACCCCTCGGAAAAACAAAAAATATATCCGCCGACAAGAAAAACGGCAAAAAAATAATCGCTATACAATGCGTACTTGCGGTCGTTACGGTATTACTTGCGGTTCTTAGCGGAATTTATCTGACAAAAGGCGCTCTCGCGCAGGCGAGTAAGAATTTTATCGAAAACTCCGTCAAAGCCGCGCCCGACGCTCGCCATGCGCTTCCGCTTTCCCTGAAAGAAGGTAACTCCGCCGACGCTTTGGACGTGTCGTTGTCCTCCTCCGACGAAACCTATCTCGGTCTGGTTTCTCAGGACGCCACTCTCGAAGGCAGTATCGTCGGAAAGAAAGGAAAAACCAAACCTACCGTTGCATTCGTTTACGATAACCGTCTTAAATTCGAAGACTGTTTTGTTAAGGATACCGACGCGGAAATCCCCGCGGGATACTATCCCGTTTACGTTGCGGGATACGAATGGGACGGCGTAAAAGCCGGCGAAACTTTCAGGCTGACTCT
>SFJQ01000143.1 GCA_004555855.1 [Eubacterium] saphenum
GACGGGACAGGGACGGAAGTACGTCTATTGGCGGCTTCAGTCCTTTACGATACAGTTCACGGGAAAGGATGATCTGTCCCTCTGTGATGTAGCCTGTAAGGTCGGGAATCGGGTGAGTTTTGTCGTCCTCGGGCATTGTAAGAATAGGAATAAGCGTGATTGAGCCGTCTTTTCCTTTCAAACGTCCTGCACGCTCATAAAGCGTTGCAAGGTCTGTGTACATATATCCGGGATAGCCACGTCTGCCGGGGACTTCCTTTCTTGCGGCGGAAACCTCACGCAGAGCGTCGGCATAGTTTGTAATGTCGGTCATAATAACGAGTACGTGCATTCCAAGGTCAAATGCGAGATATTCAGCGGCGGTAAGCGCCATTCTCGGAGTTGCGATACGCTCAATTGCAGGGTCGTTTGCAAGGTTTACAAACATAACCGTTCTGTCAATTGCGCCCGTTTCCTTAAAGGACTCAACAAAGTAGTTTGACTCCTCAAATGTGATACCGATTGCGGCAAATACAACGGCGAACTGTTCGTTCTTGCCCCTTACAGCCGCCTGTCTTGCAATCTGTGCGGCAAGCTGTGAGTGTGGAAGACCCGAAGCCGAGAAGATAGGAAGCTTCTGACCTCTTACGAGCGTGTTAAGTCCGTCAATTGCGGAGATACCTGTCTGAATAAACTCCTGCGGATAGTTTCTTGCCGCAGGGTTCATCGGCGTGCCGTTAATGTCAAGTCGCTTTTCGGGAATCAGCGCAGGGCCGCCGTCAATCGGATTTCCCAGACCGTCAAACACTCGTGAAAGCATATCGGGAGAAACGGGAAGCTCCATTGACCTGCCGAGAAAACGCACCTTTGAACCTGCAAGGTTGATACCTGCCGCAGATTCAAAAAGCTGAACAAGAGCGTTGTTGCCGTTTACTTCAAGCACCTTGCAGCGGCGTGTTTCGCCGTTGGGAAGCTCGATTTCGCCGAGTTCGTCATACTTTACGTCCTCAACGTCGCTTATCATCATAAGAGGGCCTGCGACCTCTCTTATTGTACGGTATTCCTTTGGCATCAGTCATCACTCCTTTTCAGTACATCTGCAATTTCGCTGTCGAGCTGTGCCTCAATCTGCTCAAACTCTTCATTTATCTTATCTTCAGGCTCATACTTAAAACGTCCGATTCTTTCACGAACGGGGAGATTTACGAGCATTTCAATGTCAGCACCCTTGTTAAGTCCGTCAAGAGCCTTATCGTAGTAGCTTAAAATCGCACGCATCATAAGCACCTGCTTTTTCAGCGAGGTGTAGGTGTCTGTCGGGTCAAAAGCGTTCTGGTGGAGGTAGTCCTCACGGATTGAACGTGCAGATTCAAGCTTGAGTCTGTCGGGAGCGGAAAGTGCGTCCATACCAACGAGATTTACGATTTCCTGTAACTCCGATTCGTCCTGAAGCAGAGCCATAAGTCTGCCACGAAGTTCCATAAAGTCGGGAGCGGCATTTTCCTTATACCACTGTGCAAGCTGGTCTGTGTAGAGCGAATAGCTCGTCAGCCAGTTGATTGCAGGGAAGTGACGCTTATACGCAAGGTTTGCATCAAGTCCCCAGAATACCTTGACAATTCGCAGAGTAGCCTGCGAAACCGGCTCGGAAATATCACCGCCGGGAGGTGATACTGCGCCGATAACGGACAGCGCACCTTCTGTATCCTCAGTACCGTTTACGATAACTCGTCCTGCTCTTTCATAGAACTGCGCAAGACGGCTGCCGAGGTATGCGGGATAACCCTCTTCACCGGGCATTTCTTCAAGACGACCCGACATTTCACGCAGAGCCTCTGCCCAACGTGAGGTGGAGTCAGCCATAAGAGCAACCGTATAACCCATATCACGGAAGTATTCCGCAATAGTAATTCCTGTGTAAATTGAAGCCTCACGAGCCGCAACGGGCATATCGGAGGTGTTTGCAATCAGAACCGTTCTCTCCATAAGCGAGTTGCCTGTTCTCGGATCCTTAAGCTCGGGGAACTCGTTAAGAACGTCGGTCATTTCGTTGCCACGCTCACCGCAGCCGATGTAAACAATGATGTCAGCTGCCGCCCACTTTGCAAGCTGATGCTGTACAACCGTTTTGCCCGAGCCGAACGGTCCCGGAACAGCGGCTACACCGCCCTTTGCAAGCGGGAAGAGTGTGTCAATCGGTCTTTGACCTGTTGTAAGAAGAATATCGGGAGAGAGCTTTCTCTTGTAAGGTCTGCCCACACGAACAGGCCATTTTGTAAGCATTTTAACTTCGGCTTTTTCCTTGCCGTTGTCAATTACGGCAATAACCTCGTCAATTGTAAAGTCGCCCTCGCTGATTTTTTCAACAGTACCCTCAACCTTGTTCGGAACGAGGATTTTGTGCAGAACAGCGTGAGTTTCCTTGACAGTGCCGAGCACATCGCCTGCAACAACCTTGTCACCCGACTTTACTTTCGGGGTAAAGTGCCATTTCTTGTTGTGGTCGAGCGAGGGAACGTCAACGCCTCTTTTGAGGTTTGTTCCTGCGACCTTCATAATTTCGTTAAGAGGACGCTGAATACCATCGTAGATTGAACCGATAAGTCCCGGTCCAAGCTCAACCGAAAGCGGTGCGCCAGTTGATTCAACGGTTTCGCCGGGGCCGAGTCCCGAGGTTTCCTCATAAACCTGAATGGAGGCTTTCTCGCCGTGCATTTCGATTATTTCGCCGATAAGACGCTGACTGCTTACCCTGACAACGTCGAACATATTTGCATCACGCATTCCGTCTGCAATTACCAGAGG
>SFJQ01000144.1 GCA_004555855.1 [Eubacterium] saphenum
AAATGTATATGAAAAATGGGCGTATTTGTCAAAACGAGTGAAAACTTCGCCCGAAAGAAAGAGGACGTTTTATGCCTTGCTTTAACGACAAAAAGAGAATTGTGGTAAAAATCGGGAGCAGCTCGCTTGCTTATCCCGAAACGGGAAGCCTGAATATACGCAAAAGCCGCGCGCTTGTTGAGGTTCTTGCGGACTTGAAAAATTCGGGTAAGGAGATTGTTTTCGTGACAAGCGGCGCGCAGGCAGTCGGCGCAGCAAAGGGCGGTTTTCTCAAAAAGCCGCAGGATACGCCGTCAAAACAGGCTTGCGCGGCTATCGGGCAGAGTGAATTGATGAAATTCTACTCTGAGAGCTTCGAGCAGTTTAACCACAAGGTCGCGCAGCTTTTGCTCACGCGCGATGTTATCAGCAACGAAACCCGCCGCACAAACGTTATCAACACGTTCAACAAGTTGTTTGAGCTGGGAGTTGTACCTATTATAAATGCGAACGACGTTGTGTCGATTAAGCAGCTGGATTTCGATGAAAACGACACGCTCTCGGCTATCGTCGCGACTCTCTGCAACGCGGATTTTCTGATAATGATGACGGACGTTGACGGGCTTTACGACGGCGACCCTGCCCTGCCCGAGTCAAAGCTGATACCCGAGGTTGAACGGATTACACCCGAGATTATTTCTCTCGCACAAGGCTCGGGAGGAGTGCTCGGTTCGGGAGGTATGCTCACGAAAATCGAGGCGGCGCAGATTGCCACGGAAGCCGGAATTGACACGGTTATCGTGGGAAACCGCGACCCAAAGATACTCTACGAGCTGTTTGAGAGCGACTGTGCAAAGTGTACATATTTCAAAAAACGCGAACATTGACGAGGTATTGATATGAGTTATATTGAAGATTTGGGAAAAAACGCCAAAAGCGCCGCGCCGTTTCTGGCGGGACTTGGCTCTGCCGAGAAGAACAAAGCGCTGGCAAAGATTTCAGAGCTGCTGCGTGCGAATAAGCAGGAGCTGATTGCCGAGAACAAAATCGATATTGAAAACGCGCGTAAAAACGGAATGTCCGAGGCGATGATTGACCGTCTTGAAATAAACGAAAAGCGCATTGAAGCAATGGCTGAAGGCGTGGACAAGGTTATCTCGCTCGACGACCCCGTAGGCGAGGTTATCGGCGGCGGCGAGCTTTCAAACGGGCTTCGCATCGTGAAAAAACGCGTTCCTATCGGCGTTATCGGGATAATTTTCGAGAGCAGACCGAACGTTACCGTTGACGCGGCGGCGCTTTGCTTTAAAGCGGGAAGCGCGGTTATTTTAAGGGGCGGCTCGGACGCGATAAACTCCAACAAAGCGCTCGTGAATCTGATGAGAAAGGCGCTCGCTGAGGTTGGCGCGGAAGAAAACTGCGTTCAGCTTGTCGAGGACACCTCCCACGAAACCGCGAACGAGATGATGCGCCTGAACAAGTACATCGACCTGCTTATTCCGCGTGGCGGCGGACGGCTTATTCACGCGGTTATCGAAAACGCGACAATTCCCGTTATCCAGACCGGCGAGGGCAACTGTCACGTTTATGTTGACGAGAGCGCGGATATCGAAATGGCTGTTAATATCGTCGATAACGCGAAAACTCAGCGCCCTTCCGTTTGCAACGCTATCGAGAACATTCTCGTTCACGAAAATATCGCGAAGGAGTTTTTCACGGCGCTGAACGAGCGCTGGAACGGCAAGGTTGAGATTGTCGGCGACAACAAAACCGCTGAAAATATCTCGGTTTCAAAAATTGCCGATGATACGGATTACCGCACGGAATTTCTCGCGCTGAAGCTGTCGTCAAAGGTTGTCAAAAGCGTTGACGAGGCGATTGAGCACATCAACAGATTCGGCACCGGTCACAGCGAATGCATCGTCACAAATTCGCTTGCAAACGCCGAAAAATTCCAGAAACTCATAGACGCGGCGGCGGTTTACGTTAACGCTTCAACTCGGTTTACGGACGGATTTGAGTTCGGCTTGGGCGCGGAAATCGGTATCTCAACGCAAAAACTTCACGCAAGAGGTCCGATGGGGCTGAAGGAGCTTACCACCTACAAATATTTGATTAACGGAGAGGGACAAATCAGAGGTTGATTTATGTCGAAGAAGAACAAAAAAAACCACGCTGAGGAAGAGATAAAAGAAGAGCTGCAAAATCCCGAGGAAATGCAGATTTTTCAGCGTGAGGAAAAGAAAAGAACGAGCGAAAACGTACTTGACGAGCTGTTTGGCGAGCTTGGCGCGCAGACGGAAATCGAAGAAGATATCGCCGACCTCGGCACGGAAGAGGACGACGGAACGATTGTTGCGGACAATCCCGTAAAGCACAGATTTTTCTTCGGGTTCGCAATTTTCGTGGTGATTATGGCGATTATAGGTATGATAGCGTCGGTGAGATTTGTCGTAAACGGCATAGGCAGTCTTATGGACAACACCTCGCTTAAGGAAGAATTTACGGGTTTTATCCTGCCGGTTGTTGCGAACGATATCGCGCCGTTCTCGAACGAAGGCGAGATTTCGCACTCGGCAAAGGTCGGCTGCGCTGTGTGGAACATTCTGCTCAACAAGGATATTTCCGCCTACAAAAAGACTCCTGACGGCGAGCTTCTGATACCGGAATATGACGTGGGAGTTTCCTGTAAGGAGATTTTCGGGTCAAATTCCGAGATAATTCACCAATCCACGGGTACCGCAGACACGCGCTTTATTTACAGCGAACAAAACCACACCTACACCTGCACTTATAATATGC
>SFJQ01000036.1 GCA_004555855.1 [Eubacterium] saphenum
AAACTGCTTATCTATCGTTGATTTTCCCTTTTTCTTTTCTTCTAAAATCTGATAATAAGCATTTACAGCTTCTCCATAAGTCTTTCCCGTATTGCTTTTTAACCATTTTTGAAACGCGACATTAAAAGAGAAGCTTTTCCCGATTTTTTCCTTGAAAAACGCTCTGTGCTTTTCTGAACAAACAATATCGGGTTCGATTTTTGTATTCTCGGTGATTGTGCCAATATTAACCGTTGACTTTCTTTTTGGAGAGGTCTTTTTCACTTCTCCGGTATCAAGAAAACGTGCAATCCTGTCTGTAAGCTCCATCTTTCCGCCCGAAACAGGAAGGTTATTTTCTCTGCAAAACCTTACCAGCTCTTCCTTTAAATAGTAAAAGCTCTTGAAAGTTTCTGAATCCAATTCTTTATTCAATTCCGGTCTTTCGTTCATAACTTTACTCTCCCGCAAATGCCGATTTTCCGCGCTCCCGTCGAAAAACTCACTTCTGCCCGTTCTCAAAATAATCGGCAACGGTTTTCAGATTCTCGATAATCGGCAAATGCTGCGGGCAAACGCTCTCGCACTGACCGCAGGAAATGCAGTCGCTTGCCTTGCCGAAAATCTCGGAGAGCCTGTCGTAATACTCGCCCTGCGGCGTCCAGTCCTTGCCCTTTGAGTCAAGCAAATCGGTGTTGTAAAGCGAAAAATACTTCGGGATAGCGATATTCATCGGGCAGCCCTCGGTGCAGTACGAACAGCCCGTGCAGGGAATAGCGATGTTGCTGTTGATGATATCGGCAGCCTTTTTGCAGAGCGCGCGCTCGTCCTCGTTCATCGGCTGAAAATCGCGCATATAGCTCATATTATCGGCAAGCTGAGCGGGGTTGCTCATACCCGAAAGCACCATAAAAACGTTCTCGCAGCTAGCGGCGAAGCGGATTGCCCACGACGGCACGGAAGCGCTCGGATTGTAGTCCTTGAGCAGCTTTTCGGCTTCCTCGGGAACATTTGCGAGAGTGCCGCCCTTGACGGGTTCCATTACGATGATTTTCTTTCCGTGCTTTACGGCAACCTCGTGGCACTTGCGCGACTGAACGCCCGCGCTGTCCCAGTCGAGATAGTTTATCTGAAGCTGCACAAAATCCATTTCGGGGTGCTCTGTGAGAACCTTGTCGAGGAACTCGGCGCTGTCGTGGAACGAGAAGCCGATGTTCTTGACAAGACCGGCTTTTTTCTTTTCGATAAGCCAGTTGAAGCAATCGAGCTCGGTGTATTTTTTGTAGTGATCAACGCCGACATCGTGTATCAGATAGTAGTCGAAAAACTCGACGCCCGTGCGCTCAAGCTGTGCATTGAACACACGGTCGCGTTCGTCAAGCGTGTTGAAAAAGCCCGCGTGGAGCTTTGTGGCAAGGGTGTACGCGTCGCGCGGATAACGCGAGGTGAGGGCAGTTTTGACCGCTGCCTCGCTCTTTCCCGCGCAGTACATAAGCGCCGTATCAAAATATGTGAAGCCGTTTTCGATAAACGCGTCCACCATCTTTTTCAGCGTTTCGATATCGATATCTCCGTCATCGTTCGGGTTGTTGAGCGGCAAGCGCATCAGCCCGAAGCCAAGTTTTTTTGCCATTTTGTTCATTCCTTTCATCAATACAACAATTGTTAAAGCCCGCGTTTATCGCATAACAACGCGATTTTTGCGAACTCAAGTCAATCCCCACCAAAAGCACCGTGCCGCTGTGTGCCGTGATTTTCGCGGAATTTTGGACGATTTCGTTGCTCACGCCGAGCGGGAAATCACTGCCCTTCGCCGAAACTTTCGCAAGACTTTTCGTCAAATCTACCTCTGCTCCTTCGCAAGCAAAACAAGCGCCGTGCCGCTGTGTACCGTGATTTTCGCGGAATTTTGGACGATTTCGTTGCTCACGCCGAGCGGGAAATCGTTCGTGAAAAGCAATTTTTCCGTCGGGTATTTCACGCCGATTTCGCTTATCACCGCCGATTTTTCCCACGCGAAAACCGAGAGATAGCCCGAAAATTTCGGGATTTCGCGGGTTTCGTTTTCGAGGAAAAACGCCTGCTCGAAGTCGCCGAAAAGCTCCGCCGAAACGCCGCGCTTCTTGAGATTATACAGCATCTGCAAATTTGCGAAGGTGTGGTCGAGCCTGCCACCAAGCGCGCACAAAAACCTCAGCTCGTCAAAGCCGCGTTCCAAAGCCATTTTCGCGGCAATAAGCGCGTCCGAATCGTCCTTTTCGGGCGGGAATTTCATCACCTCAACCCCGCTCGGAGCAGCATTTTCCGCGCTGTCAAAATCGCCGACAGCCAAATCCGGCAAAACCCCCGCCGAAAGCGCATAATCAAGCCCTTTGTCGGCGGCTATGACAAAGCCCTCGCAAAGATTTTTCGGGAATTTTTGGCAAGGCGCGCCGCAAATTATCGTACAAATTTCTCCCATTTTATTCCAAAAACTCCCCACAAATACAAGATGTTTTTATTACTTTAAACCGTCAAATTCCGTCTGTATTCCAGCGCAGTAATTCGGGAAAGCAAATCCAAAACCGGCTGCAAAATCCTGCAAAATCAGCGCATTCTCGCCCGAATTTCAGCAATCAAGACCGCCAAAATCTCCCCGAAAACCCGCAAAAATCCACCTATTTCACACGAATTACAGCGCGTTAAATCGAGAAAGCAAGCCCAAAACCGCCTGCAAAATCGCACGCACTTTTATTAAAACGCAGCGCAAGAAGTGTCGTCAATACTCCGGTTTCTTTTCCTCGAGCAGCCTCAGATAGCTGTTGTAGCGGCTTTCGGCGATTTTCCCGTCCTCGACCGCCCTCTTCACAGCGCAGCCCGTTTCCTTCGCGTGACGGCAGTTTGAAAAACGGCACTTGCACCGCAGCTCCCGAAACTCACGAAACGCCAAATCCAGCTCGTCGCGCGGGATTCCGCAGTAATTCTCCACCTCGACCGCCGAAAATCCCGGCGTGTCCGCGACATAGTTTTCACCGATTTTGAACAGCTCGACCTGCCGCGTTGTGTGCCGACCGCGTCCCAATTTTCGGCTTATCTCCGCGGTTTTCAGCGAAAGCTCCGGATAAAGCACGTTCAGCAGGCTCGATTTTCCAACGCCCGAGTTTCCCGCAAACGCGCAAAATCTCCCCTCAATCAGCGCCTTCACACGCTGGGCGCCCTCGCCCGTCAGGTTGTTCACAACGCACACCGGTATCCCGATTTTCTCGTAAACCTCGGGCAGCTCTCCCGCCGTGTCAAGGTCGATTTTCGTAAACACCACAATCGGCTCAATCCCGTTTCCGTCCGCTATCGCTATCAGCTTATCCAGCACAAACCTGTTGATTTTCGGCTCTGCTGTGCTGTTCACGAACACTATTCGGTCAAGATTTGCAAGCGGCGGTCTTGGCAGGAAATTCTTTCGCTCAAAAATCTCCTCGATAACCGGCTCGGCGTTTTCCGAAACGCTCACCCGCACCCTGTCGCCCGCCGCAGGACTGATTTTCTTGTTCCGGAAAATCCCGCGCGCCGCGCATTTCACGTTTTCGCCTTTTAAATCGCCGTCGAGGGCGTCCGCATAATAGACGCCCCCGACCGCTTTTGTGATTATTCCGTTAAATTCAAACGAATTGTTCATCTGTTACACCAACGAAGTTTCGTTGTCCGATGAGTCTTCACTCAACAACCTGCCGAAAATCGCGCTGTCCTTGAGCAGCTGCGTAAACTCAGCCTTTTCGTCGCCTTCCTTAAACGCGACATTCGCCTTAAAGTAATAATCCGATTTTCCCGTCTTTGTTGACTTGACCTTTATCGCAAATTCCTTCTCCTCGCCCGGCTTTCCTTTAACCGTGTAGGAGAGCGTCTTTGAGCCGATAAGCCCTACGTCAAGCGTTTTGCTGTCCATAAGCTCGTAGTCCACGAAGAACTTGAACTCAAATTCATCTGTGACATTTGACGGGAGCGTTACGTTGATTTCGCACTCCTTTTCGGGAATTTCACCCGTGCTGTACGTCAAAATAACCTCGGTGTTCGGCGCAACCTTTTCTCCCTCTTTTATGCTCTGCTCGATAACCTCGTTCTTCTCCTTTTCGCTTTCCTTTTTCTCGAGCTTGGGAATGAGGTGATACTCGTCGCAGCGCTTTGTCGCGTTTTCTATCGACATTCCCACAAGATTCGGCATATAGAACATCTTATCGGCAGCGCCGTTGCTTACAACAATGACAACCGTGCTTCCCTGAGGCAGAAATTCGTGAGCTGCGGGAGTGGTCGAGATAACGTGTCCTTCGGCTATTTCCTCGCTGTCCGCATAGGTTTTCTGTACCTTAAATCCATCGCGCTTGAGAGCCTTTTCGGCACTCTCTGCGGTGCGGTCGGTAAAGTCCTGAATTTCAACCTGCTTTATGCCCTTGCTTACCTTTACGTTTACGGTAACGCCCTGCTTAACGCGTCTGCCCTCGATAAATTCCTGCTCGAAAATAACGCCTTCCTCAGCCTCGTTGTACTCCTGCGTGGGAACAAGCTTCATCAGCTTTTCATCGCCGTAGAGCGCCTGCGCCTTGTCCCAAGTCATTCCGATAAGGCTCGGCATATTGAACTCTCCGCCGTCGGTTACGCTGATTGCTCCGGAGTTGTTCTGATTTGAGTTATCGGAGCTGTCCTGACCGCCGAAACCGTTTGCAAGAAGCATCAGAATAAGGAAAACTGTCGCGATGACAAACGCTGCGCCGACCGCGAAAAGTATCGGGATAAGCGGACTTCTGCGGTCCTCGACCTCGTCGTCATCATCGTAATCATCATCGTCATCGTCCTCGTCATATTCCTCGGCAGCCATATTTTTCCTGCGAAGCTTTTCCTGTTCAACGGCAGGATTTTTATCGGCAAATTTCGCCGTGCCATCGGTTGAGTTGTACTTGTAATCGAAAACGATACCGGGGTTCTTCTTGAACTCCTCCAAATCGGTTATCATCTCGCCGGCTGTCTGATAACGCGCAGTCGGCTCCTTCTGCATTGCGCGAAGGACAATCTGCTCCAGACCTTCGGGAATTGTGGAATTAAGCTCGGTGGGCTTCTGAGGAGTGCTCTGCATGTGTTTCAGCGCAATCGCAACGGGCGTGTCCCCGTCGTAGGGCTTTTTGCCCGTGAGCATCTCGTAAAGCGCAACGCCAACCGAATAAATATCGCTTCTCTCGTCAGTGATATCGCCGCGCGCCTGCTCGGGACTGATGTAGTGAACCGAGCCGATTGTCTTCTCGGACATCGTTTTGTTGTTCTCGCGGTTAAAGCGGGCGATGCCGAAATCCATCACCTTTATCGTGCCGTCGCGCAGCAGCATTATATTCGAGCTTTTCACGTCACGGTGAACTATTCCCCTGTCGTGAGCGTGCTGTAAAGCGCGCAAAATCTGAACCGTGAAATGAACCGCGTCACGCCATTTAAGCACGCCCTGCTGCTCGATGTAATCGGTGAGCGTTATTCCGTCCACATATTCCATAACGATAAACTGAACCTTCTCGGTGAAGCCGACATCGTAGATTTTGACGATATTCGGGTGAGAAAGCAGCGCGATAGCCTTGCTCTCGTTTCTGAAACGGCGCAGAAATTCATCGCTTCCCGCGAACTCGGTCTTTAAGATTTTGACCGCGACTATCCGGTTTTCCTGAATATCTCTCGCGCGGTAAATATCCGCCATTCCGCCGACGCCGATAAGCTCAAGCAGCTCATAGCGACCGTCCAGCTTTTTTCCAATGTTGTTATCCATAAAAAATGAAATTCTCCTCTGCAACAAATGCTAATTCGATAATTATATATAAAACTTCAACTTACATAATAACACAAATTCGACAAAAAGTCAATTGCCGAATTTGCACAAAAAAACACAGAGCGCGAGCCGGTATCTGCACAAAACCGCTAAATCAAAGCGCGATTAAAGCCACGGAAACGTTGTCGTGACCGCCCTTTGAGTTTGCGTAATCGACAAGGTTTACGCAGCATTCCCACTGCTCCGAATCGAAGCAGATATCGAGAATATCGAAGTCGTCGCCGTAGGACGAAAGCCCGTCGCTGCACAGCAGAAGCATATCTCCCTTGTTCAGATTCAGCTCGAAATAATCGGGCGTAACCTCTTCCTCCGCGCCGATTGCACGGGTGATTTTGTTGCGCTCGGGGTGAACGCGCGCCTGCTCGGCCGTTATCTGACCGCGCTCCACAAGTTCGCGGACGTGCGAGTGGTCTTTGGTTATCTGGCGTATGCACTCGTCGTCGCCGTCCGTGAAAAGCTGGTACGCTCTGCTGTCGCCGACATTGACGATATAAGCCGTCCTGTCCGCGACAATCGCAGCAACGCAGGTTGTCCCCATAATCTCGTTTCCGTGCTCCTCAGCTGCCGCACGAACCATTTTATTTGCCGCGACAATCGACGTTACAAGCAGGTTTCTTATGGAATTTCTTCCCATATTTTCCCTGAAATTTTCCTTAATTCTCCCCGAAACAACGTCCACGGCAATCCTGCTCGCAAGTCCGCCACGGCTCTCGCCGCCCATTCCGTCGCACAAAACGGCAGCGCAAACGTTCGCGCCGAGCATATCACCCCACACGTTATCCTGATTTTCGGCTCTCTCAAGCCCAATATCCGTTTTTGAGTACACCTTCAAAATATCACCTTCTATAACCGACGTGACGCCGGACACTTTTTCGCTCTTAGTTATTGCCCGCGGTGATTTCTCACCCGCAAGCGACAAATCATTATCACAAGGCTTATTCGTCTTTACTGTCCCGCCGAAGCTGCCCGCAAGCCGCGTTGATATCCGCGCCGAGCGTTCTCCTGACGGTCGCGTTCAGCCCCGCGTTCGTGAGATACCGCTGAAAACGCTCTACATAAGGACTTTTCTTAAATCCACGCTCGCGGACCTCGTTTATCGGTATCAGATTTATGTGGCAGTTTTTGCCGCCAAGCAGCGCTATAAGCTCTTTCGCGGAGCCTTCGTCATCGTTCACGCCTTCGATTAGCGAGTACTCAAAGCTAATCCGCCGCCCCGTTGCCGCGAAATAGTCGTCGCACGCGGTCATAAGCGATTTCAGCGGGAATTTTTTGTTTATCGGCATAATCTCGGAGCGCTTCGCGTCGGTTGCCGCGTGGAGCGACACGGAGAGCGTCACGCCGAGTTTCAGCCGCGCCAAATCGTAGATTTTATCGACAACGCCGCAGGTTGAAAGCGAAACTCGCCGCAGGCTGAAGCCACTTTCCTCAAGGATCTTGAGGAATTTCATCACGTTGTCGAAGTTGTCGAGCGGCTCGCCGATGCCCATCAGCACGATGCTGTCGAGGGTTTTGCCGCTGTCGCGCTCGCTTTCGTACATCTGTCCGAGCATCTCGGACGGCTCCAGATTTCTCACCCAGCCCGCAAGCGTGGACGCGCAGAATTTGCAGCCCATTTTGCAGCCAACCTGCGTGGATACGCAAAGCGCCGCGCCGTGCTTGTAGTCCATCAGCACGCTCTCGACAGCCTCGCCGTCCTCCAGCCCGTACAGATATTTTACAGTATTATCTATCTTACTTACAAGTCTTTTTTTGATTTTTAGGCAATTTATATAAAAATTTTCCGATAATTGCGTGCGAAATTGTGCAGAAATATTACTCATCTGTTCAAAATCGGTTATTTTTTTGACGTGCAGCCAGTCGAAAATCTGCTTTGCACGGAATTTTTTCTCGCCCATTTCAAGAATTTTTTCGGAAAGCTCCTCGAAATTCAGCGATAGAATATCAATTTTTTCCATAATCTTTCCTCAAGAATTTGCGGTATTTTTCGGGTAAAAAATCGGCGAAAAATCACCTCAAAAAACAGCTTAAAAATCGTACCAAAAACCACCCGAAAAAACACCCGAAAATCAGCTCAAAAAACGCTCCGAAAATCAGCATATTATTTCGTAAAAATTCAGCCGCGTAAAACCGCATTATAAAGCGATATTTCGATATTTATTCGTTTCAAAAAAACAGCGCGGATTTTACGCTCGGAATTAACCCGAAAAATACCCCCAAAAACACCTCAAAAATCGCGCAAAATTTCGACCGAAAATCAGCCCTATTTTACGCGCCTGAAAGCGGCTGTAAAAAAGCCGTCGCCGCCGTCTTTTTCGGGGAAGAAAGTCCGCGTGGGGCTGTTCTCCGCGCCCTCGTAGGGAATGGTCTGGACAATTGGCGAAAACTCGGGGTGATTTTCCGCAAATTCTGCGGCAACCTCGTCGTTTTCCGCGCGGGACAGCGTGCAGGTCGAGTACACGAGCGTGCCGCCCTCCTTGACATAGCGCGAGGAAACCTCCAGAATGGCTCTCTGAAGCCGCGGAAGCTCCTCGAACTCCTCCTCGGTTTTGTACTTTATCTCGGGCTTGCGGCGGATTACCCCCAGCCCCGAGCAAGGCACGTCGCACAGCACCCTGTCCGCTTGGGGCAGCTCCTCGGAGAATTTCACGGCGTTGTTCTGGCGCGGCTCTACAATCCGCAGTCCCAAGCGCTTTGCGCCCTCGGCGATGAGGTTCACGCGCCCATCGTACAGGTCAAGGCTCAGCAATCTTCCATTATTTCCCATCAGCTCTGCCATCGTGAAGGTTTTCCCGCCCGGCGCCGCGCAGATATCGATTACAGTTTCGTTCACAATCGGTCTGAGCGTCAGGCAGCAAAGCTGGCTTGACACGTCCTGAACGTGGAAAAATCCCGCCTTGAACGCCTCGAGCTGCTCGATTTCGCCCGCCTTTTCCAAGCGAATGCACCCGTTCAGCCGCGGGTTTCGCTCCGCTTTTACGCCCTCTTTTTTCAGCAAATTCACCAATTCATCATCGGTAACTTTGGTGGAATTTACCCTCGCGTATAGTGGCGGCGCACCCAGCGATGCTTCCATCGCCTTTATCGCGTTCTCCTCGCCGTACTCCCTGAGCCACTTCGCAGCTATCCACTCGGGGCAGGAGTATTTCAGCGAAAGCGTTTTCACCTCGTCAAGCCCGTCAAAGCTGATTTGCTTGCCGTTTCGGATAAAGCTCCGCAGCATTCCGTTCACAAAACCCTCTGCACCAAACGCTTTCAGCTTTCTGCACAGCTTCACGCTCTCGTTTACCGCCGCGCTTTCGGGCACGGACGGCATATAAAGCAGCTGATAGAACCCCGCGCGCAGCACCGCAACAGCCTCTTTTTCGAGCTTGTGAAACGGTATTCTGCTGTTCTGCTCGATGATGTAGTCGAGCGTCAGGCGCCGCTCCGTCACGCCGTAAAACAGCGCTGCCGCAAACGCTTTGTCGCGCTCCGAAAGTCCCTGCTCGGAAAGCGCGCTGTCAAGCAGAATATTTGAATAAGACCCGCTGCTTTCCATTTTCAAAAGCAGCTTCACCGCCGTCAAACGAGCGTCAGCCATAAATTTCACTCCGTTTATCAATTTCCGAGAATTTCACCCGAGCCGAGTTTTTTCCCGCGCAGAAAATCCTCCGCTTTCATACGCTTCGAGCCTTCAATCTGAATTTCGCGCAACTCCACGCAACCGCCGTCCCCGCACGCAACACTGAACTTTTTCTCATCGACAACACTTCCCGCGGGCAGCTCGGATTTCCTGTCCGAAAGCGCCGCGCGGTACACCTTGAGCCGCTTCCCGTCAAGAAACGTGTACGCGCACGGCACGTCCGCCATCGCGCGAATAAAGTTGTGAACAACGCTCGCGGGCTTTGTGAAATCGATTTTCAGCTCTTCCTTGGAAATTTTGTCGGCATAGCACGCTTCGCCCACTTGTTTTTCGTGAGCAGCCGTACCGTTTTCGAGCGCGTGAAGCGTTTCCACAAGCAGCTTCGCGCCGTTTTCCGCGAGAATTTTCCAAAGCTCCGAGCCGGTCATTTCCGCGGAAATATCCGTTTCCCACCGCATCATCACGTCGCCCGTGTCCAGCCCCTCGTCCATCTGCATCGTACAGACGCCTGTTTTTTTGTCGCCCGCCTGAATGCACCGCTGAATGGGCGCTGCACCGCGAAATCTCGGCAAAAGCGACGCGTGAACGTTTACGCAGCCGAATTTCGGCAATTCAAGCACCGTTTTCGGCAAAATCTGCCCGTATGCCGTCACTACAATCACGTCCGGATTTATCTCCCGAAGCGCTCCCAGAGCCGCCTCAGCGTCCTCGCCCTTTCTCAGCGAAAACGGCTGATAAACGGGGATATTGTGCAAAAGCGCCAAATCCTTGACAGGCGTTGTTTCCAGTTTTTTGCCGCGGTTTTTCGGCTTGTCGGGCTGCGTGAAAACAGCCGCCACCTCAAACTCCCCGATTAGCGCTTCAAGGCTTTTCGCCGCAAAATCGGGCGTTCCCATAAACACAACTTTCAAATTTTACTCCTCTTCAATCCACTCGAGAACCTTGTCCTCGTACAAAATCCCGTTCAGATGGTCAACCTCATGGCAAAACGCCCGTGCCAGCAGTTCCTTTCCGTGGTACTTCCTCAACACCCCGAAGCGGTCATACGCCTTCAGTTTAACGTGCATCGGACGTTTCACAACACCGCGCTTTCCCGCAAGCGACAGGCAGCCCTCTTCCTCAAACTGTTTCCCCCACATCGCCGTTATGACGGGGTTTATCAGCTCGATTTTTCCCTCGCCCGTGTCGATAACCACAACCCTCTTCAGAACACCGATTTGCGGCGCAGCAAGACCTATTCCGTCGGCGTCTTTCATCGTTTCGTACATATCGTCAAGCAACTCGGCGAGTTCCCTGTCGAATTTTTTCACTTCAACCGACTTCTCCCGTAAAACAGGGTTCCCGAATGTCAGAATTTCTCTTATCATAGCGCCCTCACGACTTCTGCGGAATGGTTTTCTCAACCCTGTCGATAAACAGAACTCCGTCAAGATGGTCAACCTCGTGGCAGACAGCGCGCGCCATCAACTCGCTTGCCGTTAGCGTGAACTCGTTTCCGTGCCTGTCGAACGCCTTCACCTTCACCATCGCTGGTCTAACCACCTCGCACCACTCGCCCGGTGCGGACAAGCAGCCCTCGTTGCCAGTCTGTGAGCCGCTTTTTTCGAGAATTTCGGGGTTTATCAGCTCCACAAGCCCGTGCTCGTCGCGCACGTCCACAATGCACACGCGCCTGAGTATCCCTACCTGCGGCGCGGCAAGTCCCACTCCGTCCGCGCTTTTCAGCGTTTCCGCCATATCGTCAAGCAGCGTCGCCAGCTTGTCGTCAAACTTCGTCACCTCGCGACACTTCTTCCGCAGCATATCGTCCCCGAATTTGATAATCTCTCTCAAAGCCATTTCAGCAAATCCCTTTCTACATATTTATAATGCAAAGCTCCCGTTGATGTCGGCGAAAAACCGCACGTTCGCGAAATCCGCGTCGGCAAGCGCTGTTTTCATCGTCCTGTCAACAGCCTCGCGCAGACTCGCGCTGTTTTTGCACTTCGCCATCAGCGAAAACCGAAATTTTCCGTTAACCCGACCGACCGCGCACGGCGCAGGTCCGAGAACCCGCATAGGAACACGGTTTCCGTACTCTTTCGCGGTTTTTATGAGCATATCCGCGAACTTTCTCGCGCACTTTTGACACTCGCTCTCGTTCAACGCCGAGAACACAAACGTCACGATATCGCAGAACGGCGGGTAAAAAACCGCCTCGCGAAGCTGAATTTCCTCATCGTAGAACGCGGGATAATTCTGCTGCGCCGCGAGATTTATCACATAATGCTCGGGCGAAAACGTCTGGATAATCGCGCGCCCGCGCTTGTCGCCGCGACCCGAACGCCCCGCGACCTGCGTTATCAGCGAAAAAGTCCGCTCGTAGGCGCGAAAATCGGCAGCATAGAGCGAGTTGTCCGTTTTCAGCACGCCGACCAGCGTTACATTCGGGAAATTCAGCCCTTTTGCAATCATCTGAGTGCCGACCATTATGTCAAATTCGCCGTCCGCGAACGCCTTGAAACGGCGCTCGAATGCGGTTTTTCCCGACGTCGTGTCCGCGTCCATTCGCAAAATCCGCGCTTTCGGGAACAGCTCGGACAGCTCATCTTCGATAAGCTGCGTGCCCTCGCCCTTCATTCCGAAAAACTTCCCGCCGCAGTACGGGCAAACGCTGTCAAACCGCTTGAAATAGCCGCAGCAGTGACACATCAGGCAGCCGTTCGCCTTGTGATAAGTCAGCGGCACCGAGCAATTCGGGCACTCCATCGGCTTCCCGCACAGCGCGCACCGCACTCCCGTCCGATAACCGCGCCTGTTCAGCAGCAAAATCGACTGCTCGCCGCGGCTCAGCGTGTACTCGATGTGTTCCGCAAGAACCGCGCTGAACGTTGACATATTGCCATTTTGGCGCTCTTTTTGCATATCGACAATCTCGACTTCCGGCAAAACCGCGTTTTTGAAGCGCTCGTCCATCTCGAACAGCTTGTAGCGCCCTGTTTTCGCGAAATAATAGCTCTCAAGCGAAGGCGTTGCCGACGCCAACAGCAGCAGCGAATTATGCGCGAAGCAGCGCTGTTTTGCGACATCGCGCGCGTGATAGCGAGGCGAATTTTCGGACTTGTACGTCCCCTCGCCTTCCTCGTCGATAACGATTATCGCGAGATTTTGCACCGGCGCAAACACCGCGCTGCGCGTTCCGATAACAATCCGTGCAAGCCCGTTTTTGATGCGGCGGTACTCGTCGGCGCGTTCTCCAACGGACAGCGAACTGTGCAAAATCGCGACCTCGCTGCCGAAAAGGCGCTGGAATTTCCCGACCATCTGCGGCGTGAGCGAAATCTCGGGGACCAGCATTATAGCACCCTTTCCCGCCTTCACCGCCTTGTCGATGAGCTTGATGAAAACCGAGGTCTTTCCGCTGCCCGTGATGCCGCGAAGCAGCGCGCACTCAGGTTTTTTTCCCGTCATCAGCGCAGAAATCCCGTCAAAAACCTCGCTCTGTTTCGGCGACAAAACTATATCATCGGGGCTTTCGACTGCCGAAACGTCCGAGTTCAGGCGGAACACAACGTTCTCGAACCGCTCGAAAATCCCCTTTTCGATCAGCCTGTTCACCACGGAAGAAGTCGCGGCACAGGCATAGCAAACTTCCTTTATCGAAGCCGAATCGTTCGCACGAACGAACTCAACGGCGGCTTTTTGCTTGGGCGTGAGCTTTTGCGACTCGTCATAATCCTCGCAAACCCGCACCATTACGTTAACTTCATCGCCAACGCGGCGCTCGGGGATTTCGGTTTGCGTGAGAATCTCGCGCTTTACAAGCTCGTTGATTTTCGCCTTATTTTCCGCGTAAAGCGTTTCCAACTCGGACTTCCCCGCCGCCTCAAGCGCCTTTGCAAGCGACTTTTCTTCAGCGGTAAGCGCGGTTTCGGGAACGCTTTTGTTCAGCTCAAAGCGATTTTTCAGCGTGTACGCAAGCCCCGCCGGCAGGATTGACCGAAACGCGTCAAAATAGGTGCAGAAAGTGTTGTCCTTGAGCCATTTGCACAGGCGCAGAAGCTCCTCGGAGATTATCGGTTCTTCATCGATTACCGCGGAAATTTGCTTTAATTTCGCGCTGTCCTCGGGTTCACCGACCTCAAAAACCAGCCCCACGCGCTTTTTCGAGCCTTTCCCAAACGGCACGACAACCCGCATTCCCGCGCGGATTTTGCCCGAAAGCTCATCGGGAATTTCGTAGGAAAACAGCTTGTCGAACGAGTAGAGCGCATTTTCCGCGGCAACTCTCGCAATCAACTCAATTCTCCCCCGAAATGCTCTCGACAAGCCCCGCGCGGCGCTCACGGCGCAGTTTTTCGGCTCTGAACACCGCCAGAACGTCCTCGACAGCCTCGTTCAAATCATCGTTCACCACGAGATAATCGTAATTCTTCGCAAACGCAAGCTCGTTTTTGGCTTGGAGAGTGCGCTCGCGGATTTTCTCCTCGGTTTCCGTGCCGCGACCGCGCAGACGTTTTTCGAGTATTTCCAGCGACGGTGGCAAAATGAACACAAGGCAAGCCTCGGGGAACATTTTCTTGATGTTCATCGCGCCCTCGACCTCGATTTTCAGCACGGCGTCCTTTCCTGAAAGAATGAGGTCGTCCACGCTTTTTTTCAGCGTTCCGTAGAAATTCCCGCAGTATTCGGTGTACTCAAGCACCTCGCCGCGCTTGATTTTCTCGGAAAAATCCTCCCGCGTCAGGAAATGATAGTGAACGCCGTTGATTTCGCCCTCGCGCGGCGCACGGGTTGTCGCGGAAACCGCGTAGCCCGCCTTGTCCGTTTTCTTGAAAAGCTCGTTCAAAATCGTGTCCTTACCGCAGCCCGCAGGTGCAGAAACAACAAACAAAAGTCCTTTTTCCATAATTTACCTCTTTCAGCTTGTCCGATGTAAATTTTACGGTCATTCCTCGGGAACGTCCTTTGGCGCGGATTTCCCCGCGATTGTTTCGGGAAGCAGCGCCGACAGCACGACATGACCGCTGTCGCAGATGATAACGGAGCGCGTTTTTCTCCCGCAAGTCGCGTCAATAGCCGAGCCGCTGTCCTTCGCGAGCTGCACGATGCGCTTCACGGGAGCCGCCTCGGGGCTTACCACAGCGACAATCCTGTCCTCGTTCACGACATTTCCAAAGCCTATGTTCACCGGTTTCATAAAATCAACCCCCGAAATAACCAAACTCTTATTTATTATAGCATACTTCTGCCAAAAAATCAACACAAAAAATCCTATCGACAAAATATTTCAAAAAATTTTATAAAACCTATTGACAAATCAAAATCAACGTGGTATAATAATATCGTTGCAATTGCAGAACACAAATTTGCTGATATAGCTCAGTTGGTAGAGCACATCCTTGGTAAGGATGAGGTCATCAGTTCGACTCTGATTATCAGCTCCAGTGAGGACGGTTCTTTGGACCGTCCTCTTCTGCGTTTTAGTTGTAAAGAGT
>SFJQ01000145.1 GCA_004555855.1 [Eubacterium] saphenum
AGGCTCGAAATACTTTTCGTAAACCTTTGAATTATCGCCCGAGCTAGCCGAAGAAAGCGAGCCTACCTGCTGAACGGGAAGCTTGTTTTTAAAATACGATACTCCAAAGTTTACGGCAAAGACGCAAGCCGCCGCTGCTGCCACAAGTGCTGTTACACGCAGAGCAATTTTACGGGGTTTGGCACGCTTGATTTTTTGAGCGGTCATATCGAGCAAATCGTCGTCGATGTTTGCAATACTGTTGAATAAGATGTTTTTCATAGCTCTACACCTCCGTTTATCAGATTTTGTTTAAGCTCGTTTCGCATTCTGTGAAGAGTTGTCGCGATTGAATTATACGAGCGCCCCGTGTTTTCGGCGATTTCGTCCACCGAAAAGCACATAAAATACCGCTGAATAAAAATCGACGCTTTGTTTTTGGAAACGCCGTGAAGATACTCGTTTATGATTTCGGCGACAAGATGCTCGTTGAAAAGCTCCTCGGTATCGTTTTCTGACGCAATATCCTCATTCAGCTCCGACAAAATCAAATTCAGCTCCGAACCGCCGCGTTTTATACTGCTGTCGCGCTCGTAACGGTTGAGCGCCTTGTTTCGCACGATTTTTGCCAGAAACGCAGAGAGCTTGTTCGGTTTTTGCGGCGGGATTGAGTCCCACGCAGCAAGATATGTATCGTTAACGCATTCTTCCGACTCGGAGCGAGAATGCAGAATATTATTTGCCACGCAAAAACAAAGCCCTCCGTACTTTTGTTCAACTGCTCTGAGAGCCTGCTCGTCACGCTCAAAAAACAACTCGACAATTTGTTTATCGTCCAACCAATCCACCCCCCTCTGTAAATTAAGACAGATTTTCTGAGATAATATTACATTAATTATAACTAAATTTTAAAATATTGTCAAACGAATTTGTTAAAACAATTTATAACTTTTTGAGCAACAATTCCCTTTAATATTTTTTCGGAGTGTGAAAATAATAATAGCGCAAAGGCAATGAATCATTTCTCGTTTTAATCGAAAAGTCCTTTGCTTATTATTGATATCAAGGAGAATTATTATGTCTAACAAACAGTCTAAGGCAAATCTTAACAACATCAAGATGCAGGCTGCCAACGAAGTTGGCGTTACCCTCAACAACGGCTACAACGGCGACCTCACCGCAAGACAGGCTGGTTCTATCGGCGGTATGATGGTTAAAAAGATGATTGAGTCTTACGAGCAGAACGCTCAGTAATCGGTTTTTTGACCTGAAGCAATCCCTCGGGCAGCAGTCCGGGGGATTATTTTGTTACGTACTTGACAATTCAATGCGTATTATGTTATAATAATCTATATATGGATATTTTTCACTTGTAAAATTGTTTTGCGGGAGGAAATTATGAACAAAATTCTAAAGAAATCCGCAGCGTTGGTTTTTGCCGCCGTGATATTGACAACAGGCTGCGCGGGAAGCACCGTTACAGAAGGCGAGAACAGTTACTCATCAAGCACGGTTTCGGATAATTCGGGCGAATATAACGCAGGCGGCGCGCCTGTCGGCGGTGAAAGTACATATTCATCGGAAAGTACAAGCGAGAATAACTCGTCAAGTAACTCGGCAAGTTCTTCAAATACGGAAAACTCTTCGTCATCACAGCAGCCCGAAACGCCTCAAAGCAGCTCTTCATCAAGCTCTTCAAGTTCTTCTTCATCAGGCAGCGTTTCCTCGGGAGGAATTTCCTGCGAGGTTAAATCGGGCAGCACTTGGGAAGAAGGCGGAAACAAGTGCGGTTCTGCGGAGCTGGTAGTAAAGAACAATTCAAGCAGCGCTGTAAGCGGCTGGAAAGTCAGCTTTACCGTGCCGAGCGGCTTTAAAATCACAAATTCCTGGGGCGGAAATTTCTCGGTAAACGGCACAACCGTAACCGTGACAAACGTTGACTATAACGGAAACATTCCCGCAAACGGCTCGGTTTCGGGCGGCTTTAATTACAGCTCGCCGTCTGCGCTCAATTCATCGGGCGGCTCGGGAAGCGGCACGCCGTCAAGCAGTTCAAGCAACAACCAGAACAACAACAATAATCAGAACAATCAAAACAATAATCAGAGCCAAAGCAGCAGCAATAACAACACGAATTACACGCCGACTTCTTCCGATGTGAAGGAGCTTCTGAAACGTTCGGAAAATGCGGTTCAGGGCGACGACTGGCTGCACACCGACGGAAACAAAATTCTCGATAAAAACGGCAAACAGGTCTGGCTTACGGGCGTGAACTGGTTCGGCTACAACACCGGCACAAACACCTTTGACGGTCTTTGGAACAGCCAGCTTGTACCCACGATAAAAGCAATCGCCGACCACGGCTTTAATCTGATAAGAGTGCCGATATCGGCACAGCTCATCAATCAATGGGCGGCGGGAGAGTATCCCAAGGCGAATTACAATAACGCCTACAATCCCGAGCTGAACAATATGAACAGCCTTGAAATTTTCGAGTATTTCCTGAAGCTCGCCGAGGAAAACGGTATGAAGGTAATGCCCGACATTCACTGTGCGGAAACCGATTCAATGGGACATATGACAAATCTCTGGTACACCGACAAGGTTTCTGTCGATGATTATTATCACGCGCTGGAATGGCTCGCTGCGCGCTATAAGAACAATGATACGATTATTGCCATCGATATCAAAAACGAGCCTCACGGCAAGCAGAATGAGCAAAACAAGGCAATCTGGAACGATTCAACCGATATCAACAACTGGAAATACACCGCGGAAACCGCTGCAAA
>SFJQ01000146.1 GCA_004555855.1 [Eubacterium] saphenum
CGTAATACTCGACATTCAGATTGTGGTAAATTTCGCAGAGATTTTCGGCAGTAAGGCTTTCACCGCGCTCAGCTTTTTCGTTTATCATAAGCTCAAATTCCGCGAACATTGTCTGACGGTAAAGGGTTGTACGGAATTGCTCGAGAAAATAGTTCACGAGATAAGCGCGGCGCTTTTTGTCCGTGCAGGTCTTCAAAAGGTGCTGCATAAGCAGGCTTTCGTTGCACGTTGACGCAACCTCAGCTACAAAAATCACATAATCCGAGTAAGCCACAGGCTGATTTTTGTTGGACAGATAGGAGTGAATTGCGTGTCCCATCTCATGAGCAAGCGTAAATTCACAGTTGAGCGTGTCCTTGTGGTTCAGCAGAATAAACGGGTGAACACGACAGCCCGCCGAATAACCGCCGCTTCTCTTGCCCTCGTTTTCATAAACGTCAATCCAGCGCTCGTCAATTCCCTTTTTGAAAATCGCGCGGTACTCCTCGCCCATCGGTGCCAGCGACTCGTAAACCTCGGCTTTTGCCTGCTCGAAGTCAATTTTATCGTCAACACCGCTCACAATCGGCACATACAAATCATACGGGTGCAGCTCGGACAGCCCGAGCGCTTTTTTTCGGATTTTCACATAGCGGTGCATAAGCCCCATATTTTCGTGAACCGCTTCGATAAGACGATGATACACCGCGGTATCAACTTCGTTTCTCGACAGAGCGGCTTCAAGAGTTGAGGTATATTTCTTTGCGCGCGCGTGGAAAATCAGCGCCTTTATCTGCCCCGAAAGCATTGCCGCAGACGTGTTTTTGAAGCTCTCGTAGGTGTGATAAAGCCCGTCGAAAGCGGATTTGCGGAGCGTTCTGTCCTCGCTTCTCATCAGCGGGATAAAGCTCTCGTGGGTTATCTGGTGAAGATTTCCGTCCTTATCCGCCGCGTCCGGAAATTTCAAATCTGCGTCGTTGAACATCGAAAAAATGTTGTCGGGAGAATTTACTATTTCACCAGTGAGCGCGATGATTTTCTCCTCATTTTCCGAGAGAATATGCTCGCGCTGAACGCGGATTTTATCGAGCGCACGGCGGTAAAGCTCCAAATCGTGGCAGTCTGCGTAGAATTTCTCCAGCGTTTCATCGCTGATTGAAAGCAGCTCGGGAGTGACAAAAGCTCCCGCTCCGTCAATCGCAACCATCAGGATTTCCAGACGATTTGACATATCCTGATACTTGGAAACGCGCGTATCCTCGTCACGCTTGCAAAGCGCGTAATACACAAGGCTGTCGAAAAGCACCGACAACTCGTCGTTCATACGGAAATATTCCAGCAGTTTATCTGCGCTTTCGGAGAGCTTTCCCTTGAACGAAGCGATTTTTTCCGCATAAGACTGCGCTTTTTTATAATCTGCTTCCCACAAATCATCGCTCTTGTAAATATCTTCAACCGACCACTTATATTGCGATGAAATTTCCGAACGCTCGGGTACTCTTTCAGACATAATTTATCTCCTATTTCATTCTTTTTTGGATTTTTGGAACGAGAATTTTCTCGTAAAACGGCTTGAACAGACCGAGGAAAATATCGTAAATCACAAATGCCACCGCGCCCAGTCCCAGCAAAAACAGCGATGTGTATTTGCCGAACTCGTTCATTTCTTCAAAAAGCTGCGTCATACCGAAAAGATAAATCAGCAGCATATAACAGCTGACCGCCGCAGCTGCATAAATAGCCAGTTTCACCAGCCACCGCAGCGGCTTGATTTTGATTTTTTGTAGATATTCGCGCAGTATCGGGTAATAGCCGAGCAAAAACAAAAACATCATCGCCGACTCGTAGTTTGAGGTAATGAGCATACACAAAATTCCCACGGCGATATAGCTCACGATGCCGTATTTAACGCCAAGCCGCTCCCTTATCACCCAGATAAGTATTCCCGC
This sequence comes from [Eubacterium] saphenum, assembly GCA_004555855.1. Taxonomy (GTDB): domain Bacteria; phylum Bacillota; class Clostridia; order Oscillospirales; family Ruminococcaceae; genus CAG-115. The sequence continues at coordinate 1,929 of SFJQ01000146.1, forward strand.
AGCCGCCGGTGTGAAATACTCAAAAAACGGCACAAACCCCAGCAGAAACATCAGCGCCAGCGCCAGTCCGCACATTATCCCGCAAAGCGAAACAATATAGCCGATATGCGGATTTTTCTTGCCCGACATACCAAACGCCCCTTATTTTCTCCGTTCCTGACCGTAAAATTCCATACTCTTTTCCTTGCGCTCGCGACCGTCCTTAAGCAGTTCTCTGAGCGTATCGATATCGTCGTTCACCATTGCGTCACGGTACTGCGAAAGCGAGTTTATGATATTGTTAATCTCGAACAGCAGCGGCTCTTTGTTGCACAAAAACAGCCCCGACCACATTTCCTCGTTAAGATAAGCGACTCTTGTCAAATCAAGGAAGCTGCCTGCCGAGAAGCCGTCCGCGTTGAACAGCGACGGGCTTTTTACATAAGCGTTGGACACAACGTGCGCGAGCTGCGAGGTGTAGGCAATATTCCTGTCGTGCTGTTCGGGAGTTGCCAGAACAACCTTTCCGAAATTCATACAAGCGCCAAGCGTTGATACCAAATCAATCGCAATCTGCGGGGTGTTTTCTGTCGGCGTGATGATAAAGCTCGCCTTCCTGAACAAGTCGCCGTCAGAGTAATCAAAGCCCGAATGCTCCGTACCTGCCATAGGGTGAGTACCGATGAAAATTACGCCTCTTTCCTCGAGAACGGGTGTGCAGTTTTTCACGATATAGCTCTTGATACCGCAGATATCCATTACAATTGAGCCTTTTTTGAACCTGTCGGCATTTTCCTTGACAAAATCGACAATA
>SFJQ01000037.1 GCA_004555855.1 [Eubacterium] saphenum
GGGCAGGAACATTATCGATATCGCCATAATCACCAGAAGCGTCATATTCACGCCGATTTTCGCCCAGTAAACCTTCATATAAAGCAGCTTTTTGGTATCGATTATTCGGTAAACAAACACGATTATATAGCTCACAAGAGTTGCGATTGCCGCGCCCGCGATGCCGATTGCAGGTATCAGAATGAGGTTCAGAACGATATTTGCGCCTGCGCCGATTGACGAGGAGATAAGCGAATGAGTTGTCTTTTGGGAAGCCTCGTAGATACTTGCAAGGAAGTTGCTGAAGCTCTGGAAAACGACTGCGCCGAGCAATATCGGGACGTAGAAAAACGCGTCCGAAAAGCTCGCGTCCACGAAAAACGGCATTATAAGCGGTCTTAAAATCAGCATAATTCCCGCGCTCGCGAGGAACATCACCGTTTGCATCATACTGAAAATATTCGAGTAGAAGTTGGAAACGGTTCGGGAATTTCGCTCGGTTATCGCGGACATTCGCCAAGCCTGCGAAAAAATTCCGACAACGACTGTCGCGAGATTAGGGAATTTGTACGCAACGCCGTAAAGACCGTTCGCTTCGCTTCCGAGATACGCCGTTACCATAAATCCGTCCGAAACGTTGATTATCCACCACATAATCATCGTCGGCATAAGCGGAATGCTGTACCTGAGCATCGACCAGCGCAGCACGGGGTCGTTTTTGACCGGACGGTACTCCTTGAACAGTTTTGTTGTAACGCTTAAGAAGATTATCGACGTCAAATCGCCCAGAACCACCGCGAAAACGTATCCCGTAACGCCGAGCTTGAAAATGCCCATCAGCACGAGGCTGTAAATTATCATCGAAACCGTTGTGACGATGCCGTCAACAGCGTAAAGCGTGACGGAGTGCCGCGCGCGGACGTAAATCGCGCAGATTTCCTTTACAGCGCCCATAAAGACGTAGATGAACACGAGCCACTCGTATCCCTTCAGCATCGGCAGCAGTCCCACAAGCGGCGTGAACGCGGCGAAAACCACCATTCCGCAAAGCACAACGTTTATTCCTATCGAGAAGACGCCTTTTCCGTCGTTTTTCTTCTCGAGGGCAAAGCGAAGCACGCCGTCCGCAATCGACAGCGTAAACACCGATATAAACAGGGAAGCGGCGTTGATGATATTTGTGAGGTCGCCGTAGGCCGCTTTGCCGAGCATACTTGTGTAGAAATTCAGCATTACATACACAAGCAGCTTCGAGCCGAACTGCCCGATGCCGAGAATTATGATATTGCTCGCAAGGGTTCGGTACTTGTTTTTACTCATCGATTTTGTTTCCTAAATTATCTTTTGTCCTTGAAAAATTCCGAGAGAATTTCGCCGCAGCGTTCCTTTAAAACGCGGCTTCTCACCATCGGAATGTGCGTGAATTTTTCGTCAAAGAGCGCTGCCACAGAAGCGCACGCGCCGTTTTTATCGTCAAACGCGCCGTAGACGAGTCGCTTCAGTCCTGCGTTCATCACCGCGCCCGCGCACATCGGGCAAGGCTCGAGCGTTACATAAAGCGTGCAGTCAAGCAGACGCCTGTTTTTCAGCGTTTTCGCGGCTTGTTCAATCGCGAGAACCTCGGCGTGAGCTGTCGGCGACTGAAGCTCCTCGCGCCGATTAAAGCCCTCGCCGATGATTTTTCCGTTTTTGTCCACGACAATCGCTCCCACGGGAATTTCCCCGCGCGAAGCCGCTTTTCGAGCCAACTCAAGCGCTTTTTCCATATATTCCTCGTCCGTGAGAACGGGGGTAAAAGTCACGTTTTCACTCATTTTTACTCATCTTCCGAGCTTCTGCGCTTGTCCAGCAGCTTCTCCAGCAGCTCGCCGATTAGCTGTACACCCAGCGTAAGCGCTGCCCAGATTAAGTTGTAATACAGCAAATTCATCTCGCTGAACATCTCGTACTTCGAGAAAATCATAAAGATAAACGCGAGCATAACTCCCAGCGCCGCGCCGCAAATCTGCATAATACAGCCGATTGTCATACGCGATTTGAGGGATTTTACAGCGCAGATTGCTCCCGTGAAGGACGAAAACGTTCCGTTGCAGCAAAACGCTGCCGAGCCGCGCGGAGTAAACTGCGTGTGGCTGTTGAAGGTTTCGTGGTTTTCAAACGGGATAATTTTGACGGTATTCTCGTCAAGTCTGAACAAATCCGCGACAAGCGTGCTTGTAATCATACCGTCCACGGTCTTGACAATCAGCGATACACCGCGGTTTGCGAGGTCGTCAACATTCATTTTGGCAGCCTTGTCAGCGGTTATTTCCACGAAGAACAGCAGGCAGACTTCGCCGCCCACGGCAAGGTACAGAACCTCATCGTTGTGGACGTTTGCAGCCATTTCTTTCTTTACGTTCGGGACGGAAATTTCGTGCGCTTTCATGTGAGCGCGGTTTCCGAGAAGCACCCGTCTGCGGTCAATCCAGCCCATCACGCCGAGGCTGTTTTCGTACACAATGCCGTTTACGGGCTTCAGAAGCTCCTGCTTGTAGCCGAGCATATTGAAAAACGCGTCAGCCATCACGCTGTCCGATTTTACGGCAAGGCTTGCCGCATAAATAATCGCTTCGTCAACGTTTACTTTGCCCTCGCCGCGGTTTCCGGGCTTGTTGTAGCCGCAGATATTTGTTATTTTAACGGCGCTCGGCGGGATAATCGTTTTCGCGTCGAGAAGCACGGCGTTTGTTTCGCTGAACTGCTCGACAGCGCCGTATCCGAGAATTGCAAACTTGTTCGATTTGCCCTTTCTCGCCGACATCAAAAGCGGAAGCGTCACCACCATCGAGCAGGAGAAAGCAGCTCCCAGACAGATTATCGCGGACATTACCGTAAACGCCCAAGACAGCTTATTAAGCGAAACCGTTTCCCAAGCGAGATTTCTGGCAGCGCCGCCGTCCTCGATAAAGAACGCGACAATTCCGCCGATTATCGAAGCGATGAGCGCCGCAACCGAGGTTTTTCCGAGGATTCTGTCGGAAGCGTCCTCGCAGTAGGTTGACACGATAAAGTCGCAGAGCATCTCGGTTTTACGCATTGACGAAATGACGGGAATACCCGAAACCGAGCCTTTTGCGAGCTGTTTTGCGTCGTCGCCGTCACTGCGCTCGATGAAGTATTTTGCGCCCGTTTCCGAGATGAACGCGAGGTTCTTTTTGGCGGTGCGGACGGTTATCAGCTTGGAAATCGTGTTGAAGCACAGCAGACCGAGCGAAATCATCAGATAAACGTGAGAATAGCTTCTCTGGATATATTCGCCGTAAATGAGGTAGGGGATAAGCGCGACAATTGAAAGCGTGTGAGCGAACGCGCAGAGCGTGTCGCCGTCCGGACGCAGCTTAAAAAGCCGCGAGAAGCCGTTTGAGATAACGGACGAGCAAGCCGCAAACGATAAAATTCCGATTGTGAGGTGGGTGTAGAGGTAGTTTTCGGGTGAACGGCGCAGGCTGATTATGTTCATAAGCGAGCCTACGTTGAGGTTCGCGATGTTGACGATTGCCACGAAAAGCGTTGCCGCAAACAGCACGCCGAGTATAATCAGACGGCTCACAAGACCTTTTGTAGCGCGGGAAAGCCTGTCGCGGATTACGTTTTCGTCATCGAGGTCGATTTCCTCCTCGGATTCGTCGTCGTAGGAAGCAGATTTTGTTTCATCATCGTCAGGCTCGGGTTTTTCGTCGTTTTCGGGATTTTCGAGAATAAATTCCGAGATTTTTCTCATTCTTTTCTGAGCAAGCTCGTTTGCAGCCTTAATTCTCTCGAGCTGCTCGTCCTTTTCGGCTTTTTCTCTGGCAGCAGCTTCCTCGGCTTCTTTTTTGGCTTTTTCGGCAGCCGCGATTTCATCGGGGTCCTCGCCTTCCTTGAAAAGCGCGTAGTTCTGCTTGTTGTCCTCGGCAATTTTCTTGTTCAGCGCGTCTACGATTGACTCGCCGACGTGAAGCTCGCCGACAATCGGTTTCGACTGCTTTCCCGCCTTGGAAAACAGCACGTTCTCCGGCTCTTTTTTGCGGGAAACGGTCGGCTGATACTCCTTTACGCGCTCTCCGCCGCGCGAAATCTTCTTCAAATCATTTCCCGCAACGGTCAATGTATCGGTATCATCGCTGTCCCTGAACATCTCCGCGACCTTTTCCTTCGACTCCATCGGGTTGATTGAATCGAGCATTTCCTCGGGAGAATGCGCCTCGCGGTCGGCTCTGAGCAGCGCGCGGTTTATTTCCTCGATTTTCTGCTGCTTTCGCATTTCCATAGTTTCCGTGGTAACAAGGTCGCCGCGCGTGTGGAAAATGATGTCGTCGTCCTCGGCAACATCGGGTTTCACGAACGCATTTACGTGCTCGGAAAACTTGTCCACCTCAGCGGTATCGGCAGTATCGGGGTCGAACGGCTTCACCTTGTTTTTCCGGTAGAGCTTGACGTCGGAGCCGTCGGCGTCGTCAAAATCACGCGCTTCCTGCTCTTTTTCGATTTTTGCGGGCTTTCTCGAGTCAAAAGCCGCCGAGATATCACGTCTGAGGCGCTCCTCGGACTGCTCCTCAGAAAGCTGGCGGGCAATCGAATTTTCGCGCTTTTCGGGCATTCCCGTGAGGATTTGCGTAACGCTCAAATCCTTATCCGAAGCACGCTTTGCGGGTTTTTCAGCCTTTTTCTGCGTACCGGTAAGAATAGGCTTGCCGTCTTTTTTGCGAAACGAGTCAACCTCGTTTAAAATATCGTCAATATCGTAGTTTTTTCCTGCCATCTGTTCTGCCTCCATCAGCGATTTCTGTATTTAACAATCTCGTACATCAAAATTCCTGCGGAAACCGACGCGTTGAGGGAGTTGACCTTGCCCAGCATCGGCAGCGACACAACATTGTCGCACGTTTCGCGAACCAGCCTTGACAGCCCGAAGCCCTCCGAGCCGACTACCAGAGCCACGCTTCCCGAGAAATCGACTTTATCGTAAGGCTCGCCGTCCGCTTCCATTCCGTAAACCCAGACGCCCTGCTTTTTGAGCTGCTTTATGGTATCGACAAGGTTTGACACGCGGCACACTTTAACGTAAGCCGCAGCGCCCGCCGAGGTCTTGAAAACGGTTGAATTGAGCGAAGCGGAGCGCCTTTTAGGGATAATCACGCCGTCTGCGCCTGCGGCTTCGGCTGTTCTGATAATCGCGCCGAGATTGTGCGGGTCGGCGATTTCGTCCGCGATGATGATAAACGGCGGCTTGCCCTTCTGACGAGCGTTTTCGAGTATATCCTCAACCTCGCAGTAATTCCCCGCGCAAAGCTCGATTGCCGCGCCGCCGTGCTTCTGGGTACCGGTGAGAGCCGTGAGCTTCTCCTCGGCAACCTGCTTTATGAGAACGCCGCGCTTTTTTGCCGCGTCAATAATACTCCCCAGACTCGCGTTTTTCTGAACAAAAAGCGAGTCGATTTCCTTATCCGACCGCAGCGCTTCCAAAACGGCGTTTTTCCCGTAAATTATCTGTTTTTCGTTGTTATCCATAATTTTCCTTTTTTTACTTAAAAATTAAAATCATACATTCTTTATTATAACATATTTTAAATAAGATTTCAACAGTAAAAATATGTAAGATTTATAAAAAATCACGAAAAAAACTATCGATTAGCATTGCAATTTTCACAAATTTATGGTAAAATATAGAATAGATAAAAATTCAGAGGGTAAATGTGAGGAAAAATTTATGTTCAGTAAGATAAACAGCGTGGGACTTTTCGGGCTGAACGCGTTTCCCGTGACGGTTGAGTCGAGTTTTTCGGCGGGACAGCCGAACTTCGATATCGTGGGAATGCCCGACATCGCCGTTCAGGAGAGCAAGGCGCGTATTCGTGCGGTTCTCGGGCAGCTCGATTTGAAGCTGCTCAACGGCAAAGTCACGGTAAATCTCGCGCCCGCAAGCGTTCGGAAAATCGGCGCGATTTTCGACTTGCCGATAATTATCGCGCTGATGAAAACGGGCGGCGTTATCCAAAGCGACTGCACGGACTGCGCGTTTATCGGCGAGCTTTCGCTTGACGGCACGCTTTCCCCGATAAACGGCGCGCTCGGAATGACGCTTACCGCTTCGCAAAACGGGATAAAGCGGATTTTCCTCCCGAAAGCAAACGCGAAGGAAGCGTCTGTTGCCGAAAATATCGAGGTTTACGGCGCGGAACATATTACACAGATTGTCGAATTTTTGCGGCACGGAACGGGACTTTCACGCGAGCCGCGCTATATTCCGTCAACCGAGGAAGCCGTGCGGAGAATGGGCGATTTTGCCGATGTTATGGGGCAGGTTACCGCAAAGAAAGCCATCGAGGTTGCCGCGGCAGGCTCGCACAATTTGCTGATGATAGGACCGCCCGGTTCGGGAAAATCGATGCTGGCGAAGCGCATTCCGTCCGTTCTGCCGAAAATCACCTTTGAAGAAAGCATCGAAACCACGCAGATTTACTCGGTTGCGGGCTGCATAAACCCGAGCGAGCCGCTTGTCACAACGCGCCCGTTCCGCTCTGTGAGCCACACCGCGAGCGCTGTCGGGCTTATCGGCGGCGGAAGCGTCCCGCACCCCGGTGAGATTTCCCTCGCGCACAACGGCGTTCTTTTTCTCGATGAACTGCCCGAGTTTGACAGGCGAGTGCTGGAAACGCTCCGACAGCCGCTCGAAAACGGCGAAATCACGATTTCGAGAGCTTCAGGCTCGGTGAATTATCCGTGCGAGGTGATGATGGTTGCGGCGATGAACCCGTGTCCGTGCGGGAATTTTGGAAATCCGCTGAAAAAATGCACCTGCTCGGACAAAATGGTGACTGGCTATCTGAACAAAATCTCGCAGCCCGTGCTTGACAGAATTGACATTCAGATTGAGGTTCAGCCTGTGAAATACGACGACCTCTACAAGCGCGTGAAGCAGGAAAGCTCGGCGGCAATCGCCGAAAGAGTGCAGCGTGCGCGCGATATTCAGGCTAAGCGCTTCAAGGGCACGCAAATCAAGTCCAACAGCCGCATTACGCCCGATATTATCGCGGAGGTTTGCGAAATGTCGCCCGCTGCCGAGGAAACGCTGCGCGGCGCTTTTGAGAAGCTCGGGCTGTCCGCTAGAGCTTACGACAGGATTTTGAAGGTCGGGAGAACCTGCGCCGACCTTGACGGAAGCGAGAAAATCGAGAAAAACCACATTTTTCAGGCAATCGGTTTCAGAAGTCTTGACCGAAAATATTGGAATCGATAAAGTACATAATCTTTTTGAGGAGTTTTGATAAATGAACAAAAGAAGCTGCGGAATTTTAATGCACATCACCTCGCTGCCCTCGCCCTACGGTATCGGCACAATGGGCGTTGAGGCGGAGAAGTTTGCGCGCTGGCTGAAAAGCGCGGGGCAGAGCTACTGGCAGGTTTTGCCGACGGGTCCTACCGGCTACGGTGATTCGCCGTATCAGCCGTTTTCGTCCTTTGCGGGAAACCCGCTTTTGATTGACCTTGACGAGCTTTGCGACCAAGGACTGCTGTCGAGAACGGACTGCGAAAATGCCGATTTCGGCGCGGACCCCGATATTGTCGATTACGATAAAATCAGCAAAACGCGCAGCGAGCTGCTTCACAAAGCGTGCGCGGCGTTTAAGGACGACGTCGGCTACACCTCGTTCAACCTTTATCAGGCAGATTGGCTGGAGGATTACGCGCTGTTTATGGCGCTGAAAAACAAGTACGGCGGGCAACCGTGGACTGTCTGGGAAGACGACATAAAGTTCCGCAAGCCCGAGGCTCTCGAAAAGTGCCGCGAGGAGCTTTCCGAGGAAATCCGCTACGAGAAATTCTGCCAGTACATCTTTTTCCGCCAGTGGACGCGCTTTCACCAGACCTGCAACACAAGCGGCGTCAAAATCATCGGCGATATCCCGATTTACGTTTCACCCGACTCCGCGGACGTTTGGGCAAACCCGCAGCTCTTTGAGCTTGACGAGCGGCTGAACCCGAAGCGCGTTGCGGGAGTGCCGCCGGATTACTTCTCGAAAACGGGACAGCTCTGGGGAAACCCGCTGTACGACTGGGAAGCGATGAAAAAGGACGGCTATTCGTGGTGGATAAAGCGAATGAAAAAGTCCGCGGAGCTTTACGATATGCTGCGAATCGACCATTTCCGCGCGTTCGACACCTACTGGGCAATCCCGTTCGGTCACCCGACCGCCGAGTTCGGAAAGTGGGAGCAGGGACCCGGAATGGACCTGTTCAACGTAATCAAGAGCGAAATCAAGAATGTTGACATCATCGCCGAGGACTTGGGCGACATTTTCGACAGCGTGAAAAAGCTGCTCTCGGACACGGGTTTTCCGGGAATGAAGGTTTTGCAGTTCGGGTTCAACGACAAGAACGAGGACAACGACCATCTCCCTCACAACTACCCGAAAAACTGCGTCTGCTACACGGGAACGCACGACAACGCGACCTTCCGGCAGTGGTACACCGAAGCTGATTTGGCGACGAGAAATATGGCGAGAAAGTACCTTGAAAAAGGGCTGTTCAAGAGCCTGAACGACCGCGCGATAAGGGCGCTTTACGCGTCGCCGGCAGCGCTTGCGATTGTGCCGATGCAGGACGTGCTGAACCTCGGCGCAAAGGCGAGAATGAACGTTCCGTCAACGCTCGGCGGGAACTGGGCGTGGCGAATGAAGCCGAACGCGCTCAGGGAAAAAACGGCTGAAAAGCTGCACGAATACGCGGAAATTTATCTGAGATTATGAGTGAAAATGTGATTGATAACGGGCTTACGCGCGAGTTTTCGGGGAAGCTTCTCGGGAAATTCGGCAAGGCGATTGACGAGTACAGACTGCTGAAAAGCGGCGACAAAATCTGCGTTTGCGTATCGGGCGGCAAGGATTCGCTGCTGCTGTCGGCGCTTTTCCGCGAGTACGAAAAGCACGGAAAGCTGCCTGTTTCGGTCAGATATTTGTCGATGAACCCGGGCTTTTCCGATGAGGACGAGGAGCTGATAAAGCGCAATGCAAAGCGGCTTGACGTGGATTTGGAGTTCTTTAAAACAGACGTTTTTTCGCACGTTGAGGGTGAGAAAAATCCGTGCTTTTTGTGTTCAAAAATGCGGCGAGGATTGCTGTACAAAAAGGCGCGCGAGCTTGGCTGCAACAAAATTGCGCTCGGACACCATTTTGACGATGTAATCGAAAGCATTTTGATGGGGATTTTGTACGGCGGGCAGACGGGGACGATGCTGCCGCGCGTGAAATCGGCGCATTTTGAGGGAATGGAGCTTATCAGACCGCTGTATTTCGTGCGCGAGCGGGACGTAGTTTCGTGGGCAAACTATTGCGGCTTGGAACTTTCGGGGTGCAAATGCGTGCTGACAAAGCGCGGCGAAAACTCAAAGCGGGACTTCGTGAAACGGCTCATAGAGCGGCTTTGCGAGGATAACCCGCAGGTCGAGATGAACATTTTCCGCGCCGTCCAGAACATTCCGCTTGACCGGATAATTTCGTACAAGGACGAGCGCGGCGTGCACAATTTTCTTGAAAAATATGATGAAAAAGATTGATATGCAAGAGGCGGAAAAGCGGGTTTTTCGCGGAAAACTCGGCGCGATTTTTTCGCCCGAAAAAACGGTTTTCAGGTTTTGGCAGCCGTTCGCGAAGAAGGCGTTTTTGCGGCTCTATAATGCGGAAAACGAGCAGATTTTCTCGGCTGAAATGCACCGAAAAAACAACATTTTCGAGTACGAAAAACGCGGGAATTGCGAGGGATTTTTGTACGATTTTTCGGTAATCGAGGACGGCTGCGAGCGCGAATTTGCGGACGTTTACGCGTGCGCCGTGACTCCCGACGGAACGCGCGGAATTGTGACCGATATGCGAAAAAACGCGCCGAAAGGCTGGGAAAACGACAAATTTTTGCGTGAAATCGAGCCGGAAAAAGCGGTGATTTACGAGGTTTCCGTGCGTGATTTTTCGATGGATAAACACGCGAAATTTGCAAGTAGAGGAAAATTTCTTGCATTTTGTGAGGAGAATGTGCGAAATTCCTACGGCGATGAAATCGGGTTGAACTATATAAAAAATCTCGGCGTAACGCATATCCAGCTTATGCCGATTTTTGATTTTGACAGCGATGGAAGCGAATATAACTGGGGCTATAATCCGAGATTTTACAACGCACCGAGTAATAATTATTCGCTTAACAATGCGGTTTTAGAGCTGCGTGAGCTTGCCTTTCAAGCACACAAAAATGGGCTTGGAGTTATTGCCGATGTTGTTTATAATCACGTTTTTTCGGCGGAAAAATCGAGCTTTGAAAAGCAGGTTCCCGGTTATTTTTTTCGCGGCGAAGAAGATTTTTCAAACGGCTCAGGCTGCGGAAATGAAATACAAAGTGAAGGATTTATGGCGCAAAAATTCATTTTAGATAGCTTGGAATTTCTCGCAAAAGAGTATCATTTTGACGGATTTCGATTTGATTTGATGGGCTTGCTGGACGTGCAGACTATGCGAAAAATCGAGCGAAATTTGCACAAAATAAACCCTGCGATTTTGCTGTACGGCGAGGGTTGGACAGGTGGCGCGAGCCCGCTCCCCGAAAGGCTTCGCGCGGTTCAGAGGAATGCGAAAAAGCTCCCTGAAATAGGTTTTTTCAACGACAGTTTCCGCGACGCCGTGAAGGGGAATGTTTTCGATAAAAACGACTGCGGTTTCGTGAACGGAAAGCCCGATTTCGCGCATTTTATGCCGATTTTCGAGGCGATTTCGGGTAGTTTTTCCGATGATTTTTGGACGAAAAATTCCGCACAGACGATAAATTATGTCGAGTGTCACGACAATTTAACGTTATATGACAAGCTCAAAATTTCGCTTAACAATGCGGGTTTGGAGCGTGTTTTGGCTGCCGAGAAAATGGCAGCTGCGTTGATTTTTTTGTCTTGCGGAATTGCGTTTTTTCAGGCGGGGCAGGAGTTTTTACGCTCGAAAAATTTCTCGGAAAACAGTTACAATTTGCCCGATGAGATTAATTCGATTAAGTGGAATTTGCTGCGAAAAAATCACAGAATTGTTGATTATTATCGCGGCTTGATTGGCTTTAGAAAGCGGTTTTGCGGCGTTTTTCGCGACTGCTGTTTTGAGCAGATTGGCGAAAATTTTCTGCTTGAAAAAGGCGAATTTTTTATGATAATTAACACTACAAATCAAATTTTTGAGCCGAATATTCAGGGGAAATTTGAGTATTTTGTTGATGAAAATCGCGCTTCCGATAAGCCGCTTTACACGAAAAATCGGCTTTACAGCGCGGATTTCGGCGTTGTTGTTGCAAGGAGAATTGTTGATGAAAAGTGAAATTGAGCGACTGATTTTGCAGATGAAAGAGCGGGGTATTTTCGCGTGCATCGTCCCGACCGACGACTTTCACGGCTCGGAATATGTGAGCGCGCATTTCAAGCTGCGCGAGTATTTAAGCGGGTTCACGGGCTCTGCGGGAACGCTTTTGGTGACGCTTGACGGCGCTTTTCTCTGGACGGACGGGCGATATTTTTTGCAGGCGGAGCGCGAGCTTTTCGGCTCGGGAATTGAGCTGATGCGAATGGGCGAGAAGGGCATTTTGCCTATTGAAAAGTTTCTTCTCGGGAATTTGCCGCCAAAATCGCGGCTCGGTTTTGATGGCAGAATTTTGTCGGCGCGCTTTGTGAAACGGCTCAGAGAAACGCTTCGCGGGCTTGAAGTTCAATTCGTGCCTGATTTTGATGCGGGAGATTTTGTATGGGAGAACCGACCGCCGCTTCCCGAAAATCCTGTTTTTGAGCTGCCCGAAAGCGTTTGCGGGAAAAAGCGTGCTGAGAAAATCGCGGAAATTCGCGAGAGAATGACAGCCGAAAAAGCTGATTATATCGCGGTTTCTGCGCTCGATGAGATTGCCTGGACGCTGAATTTACGCGGCGGCGATATCGATTTTTGCCCGCTTTATCTCGCGTTTATGATTGTTTCGCATAGCAAAGTATTTTTGTTCGCAAATCAGGGTATTTTTTCGCGTGTAATTGCTCAAAATCTTGCAAAAGATGGCGTCGAGATCTTGCCGTACGATGAGGTTTATAACGCTCTCAAACGGCTTCGCGGTGCGGTTTGGGTGGATTTGTCCGCGGTAAATTCTGCATTTTTCTCGGCGCTTGAAATTGCCGAAATAATCGAAAAATCAAGCCCGATTACTCTGATGAAAGCCGTGAAAAATCCTGCTGAAATTGCCGCTGAAAAGCGCGCGCATTTACTTGACGGCGCGGCTGTCGTGAGGTTCAGAAAATGGCTTTGTGAAGCGGTTTTGCGGGGCGGAGTAACCGAGATTTCCGCTGCCGAAAAGCTTGAAGAATTTCGCAGAATGGGCGAGGGTTATCTCGGGCAGAGTTTCGCGCCGATTATGGCTTACGGCGAGCACGGTGCTGTCGTTCATTACAGCGCGGACGAGTCCACGAACGCGCTTCTGGAGCCGCACGGGCTGCTTTTGTCGGACACGGGCGGCCACTATCTTGACGGAACGACCGACATCACGCGCACTTTTGTTCTCGGGGAGCTTTCCGATGAGGAAAAACGCGGCTTCACGCTTGCGCTCGCGGGGCATCTGAACCTGCTTGACGCGGAATTTCCCGAGGGCGTTTTCGGGCACACGCTCGATTACACCGCACGCGAGCCGCTTTGGAAATACGGTCTTGACTTTAACCACGGCACCGGTCACGGCGTTGGTTTTTTGCTCAACGTTCACGAAGGCCCTCAGCGCATCAGCCGCCGCGCTCTTGACGACGCGCCGCTTTGCGAGGGAATGATAACGTCCGATGAGCCGGGGCTTTATGTTGACGGGAAATTCGGCATTCGGCACGAGAGCCTTTTGCTTTGCGTGAAGTCGCAGCACAAGGGATTTCTGCGGTTCGAGCCGCTGACTTTTGTGCCGTTCGACAGGGACGGAATTGACGCTCAATACCTCACCGAGCGGCAGATTTGGCTGTTCAACAAGTATCAGAAAGCCGTTTTTGACAAGCTCTCGCCGCTGCTTTCCGAGGGCGAAAAAAAGTGGCTCGGCGAAGCCACCGAGCCTATTTAACAAAGCAAAAGGGCGGGGGATACCCGCCCGATTTCTATGCCTTCATGCGCTTTTTGTAATCAGCCTTAATCTGCTCGAGAGCAACCGCGTCGGTCTTGCGCTTTTCGCGAGCCTGATCCTGAATTGCCTGAACCTCGTCAATACCGTTGACGATGGTCTGCCAAGTCTGCTGGAGCGTTTCAACCTTGATGGAGGAATTTGCCGCCATTGCTGCAACCATCTTCGACTGCTCAACAGTGTTCTGCGCGTTCTTCAGAAGCATTTCGTTGGTCTTTTCATCAAGCGCTGCCATACTTTCAGCCTGAATTCTCTGGCGTTTGAGCATAATCGCCTGCGCGAGAGCCTGCTTGAATACCGGCATCGTGATGATGAACGCGGAGTTGATTTTTCTCACGAGGTTGAGGTTGGAGTATTCCATTGTCTTGAGCATCGGCACCGTCTGGAGCGCAACGTTCTCGGCAACCTTCAAATCCATAACTCTCTGGTCGAGAATTTCGCGCATCTGCTGGAGGTTGGACAAATCCATACGGATTGTGCCGTCATCGGGGTTCTCGGCAACCTTTGCCTGATACTGCTCGATAAACGCGTCAAGCTCCTTTACGCCCTGCTCGCCTGCCATAATATACTTAACAAGCTGCTGATAATAGCCGAGGTTTGCGTCATACATCGCGTCAAGCTTCTTGTTGTTAGCCTCGATTTCGCTCTCGTACTGCTTGAGCTGAACGTAAATCTTGTCGATATCCTTGCCCATATTATCGTACTTGTTGAGGATTTTCTCGAGCTTTTTCTTGAGGCTGCCGAAGAAACCGGGCTTGTCGTCCTTGATTTCATCGATATCGAACTGGTCCATAATGTTAGCGAGCGCCTTCATCATATTTCCGGTATCGTTGATTTGAGCAAGGCTCATCGAGTTGAGAACCTGGTCGGACGCCTTGGAAATCTCATCAGCCGCCTCTGCGCCAAACTTTACGATAGTCGAGGAGTCGTTTACGTTGATTGTGGAAACAATCTTGTCGATTTCCTCGCTGGTAGCGAGCTGCTGCTTGATTTCATCGGTCTTTACAACGATGTTGAAATTCTTGACCTCTTCAATTTTCGCGTCAAGAGCGGCAGCGTCGGCTGTTGCGGTAACAACCGTTCCCGTGGTTTCAACAACCTGAGGTTGTGCCTGTGCCTGAGCAGCGCCGGGTGTGAACTGTAATCCCATAGTCTTTTTCCTTTCTTAACTTCGCGCAATGCGCTTTAATGTTTCCCGAACAGCTTTCCGAAAAAACCGCTGTTCTTGTCCTCAGAGGGTATTTTGAATTT
>SFJQ01000147.1 GCA_004555855.1 [Eubacterium] saphenum
CGAAGAGATATCACTGATTTGATTATTCAACAGATACAATTCCGACAGATTTTTCAGTCCCGACAACACACTGATATCGCTGATTTGATTACCCCGCAATTCCAGATAAATCAGATTTTTATGCCCCGACAGCGCACTGATATCGCTTATTTGATTGAAAGACAAATCCAAATTGGTCAGATTTTTAATTGCGGTCAACGCGCTGAAATCGCTGATTTGATTGCCGCCCAAAATCAAGCCACCCAGATTTTTAAGCTTTGCAATCTGTTTCAAATCCTCATTTTTTACTTCGCAGCTCTCCAAATCTAAATATGTAGTTTCCGCTATACTATATTCATAACCCATTATTGTCACAAATCCGGTTGAGTCATTCTCGGGCTCGCTTGATGTACTGATGTCTTCCACAGAACTTGACGAGCTGCTTGAACTGCTCGATTGTGCCGAAGATGACGAAGAACTGCTTTCTGCTGTTGAAGAACTACTCGGCTGCTCCGTTGTTGATGAAGCTGTTGTGCTTGATGAACTGCTCGATTGTGCCGAAGATGACGAAGAACTGCTTTCTGCTGCTGACGAGCTGCTTGACTGTACGGAAGAAGAACTCGAATCCTCTCCGCACGCAGTAAGCGACAAAACCATTGCCGCCGTTAAAATTGCCCCTAAAATCTTTTGTCCTTGTTTCATTTTTTGCCCTTTCCGTTTGTTAGTTTATGAAACAAAATGTTCCTTTACTATTATATATACACACATATATATTGTCAAGAGTTTTTTGGAGTTTTTTGTCTTTTTCTGAAATTTGTTTTTCAAAAATCAATTCGCCGACCATACGGACAGTCGAGTTAAGTTGAATAATTTCTTGAAACGCCGCGCTCGCCACAGCCGAAACGCCGATATTGTCCGCAGCCTGCGAAATTTCCGCCGAATTTGTCAAAGTGCATAAATAATTCTTTTCAATTTGATAATATTCGCCAAATTGCTGATTGACAAAACGCCCGAAAAGATTTATAATAAATCAGTTGTGTGTCGAGGTTTTTCGACGCATTTCAGGTTGGAAATAATTTGATGAAGGGTGATTTTGATGTTGATTAAGGATTACGCAAATATCCTTAAGCGTGAGTTCAAAGGCTACAACGGCAAAAAATTCGGCAAGGACGTTATGGCGGGAGTGACAGTAGCCGCTGTTGCTCTGCCGCTGGCGCTTGCTTTTGGTGTAAGCTCGGGCGCAACCGCCGCCGCAGGTCTTGTCACGGCAATCATCGCGGGACTGATTATCGGCTCGCTTTCCGGCGCGTCTTATCAGATAAGCGGTCCTACGGGTGCAATGACGGCAATTCTGGTTTCGCTTGTCGCTCAGCACGGTATCCAAGGCGTTTTTATCGCAAGCTTTATGTCGGGTGTTTTGCTTTTGTTATGCGGAATTTTCAAGCTCGGCGGGCTTGTTTCCTACCTTCCCTCGCCCGTTATTACAGGCTTCACAAGTGGTATCGCGATAATCATCGCGCTCGGTCAAATCGACAATTTTACCGGTTTGAAAGCCTCGGGACTTAACACAATCGAGAAAATCGCAAGCTACTTCACCACCCCGCAATCGCTCAACCTTACCTCGTTAATCATCGGAGTGAGCGTGGTTGTATTTATGATAATCTACCCCAAAAAGCTCGGGAAATTTTTCCCGTCATCGCTTGCCGCAATCATTATCGCGACTGTCGTAAACTCAATCTGCAAGTTTGACGTGAGCGTTGTCGGGGCAATTCCCCAGACGCTTCTCCTCGAGGACAGGCTTGATTTCACCGCAATCAAACCCGAAATGCTACCCGACCTTATTATTCCCGCAATTTCCATCGCCGCGCTCGGTCTTATCGAGAGCCTTCTCTGTGGCGCTTCTGCGGGCAGAATGAAGAACGAAAAGCTGAATGCGGACGTTGAACTTGTTGCTCAAGGCGCGGGAAATATGCTGCTTCCGATTTTTGGCGGCGTGCCCGCAACCGCTGCAATCGCTCGAACCAGCGTTGCCATAAAGAGCGGCGGTCAGACGCGCCTCACTTCCGTAATTCACGCGGTTGTGCTGCTGCTTTCAATGTTCGTGCTTGGCGGCGTTATGTCGATGATTCCGCTGTCCGCGCTCGCCGGCGTTCTCATCGTCACCGCTTGGCGAATGAACGAGTGGTCAAGTATCAAATCCATCTTCGGGAAAAAGCTCAAAACCGCGATTTTCCAGTTCCTCATCACAATGCTGGCAACCGTTATCTTCGACCTCACAATCGCGATTTTAATCGGCGTTGCGTTCTCGCTGATAATGTTCGTGGTAAAGGTTTCGGATATGCAGGTTACGGTATCCGAGGTTAACGTGGACAAACTCGACAAGGAACGCATAAATCCCGAAAAGCTCAAATACACCTGCGTTGTGTACATAACCGGTCCGCTTTATTTCGGAACTTGCTCAAAACTCGAGGAAAAAATCTCCTCGCTCGGCGATAATTACAACATTATTTTCTCGATGCGCGGCGTTACGACCGCAGATATCTCGGGAATAAACGTACTCCACGAATACTGCGAAAAGCTGATTTCACAAGGCAGAATGGTCTTTTTCTCCTGCGTTCAGCCGCCTGTTATGGACTTGATTGAGCGCACGGGACTTCG
>SFJQ01000038.1 GCA_004555855.1 [Eubacterium] saphenum
ATATAGGCTCGGGAGAGTTCAGTTTCAGCCGTGATAAGTCGGTTGTTGCCGAAGTTTTTGATATCAATATGGGTTCGGGTAAGGCAACGTTTTCGGGATTGTCAACCAACAAATACGATATAGACCTCGGCTCCGGATCAATCACCCTTTCTGACCTCACCGGCACGGGCGATATCGATATCGGCAGCGGAAACGCTTATTTCAACTTCGCCGCATCACCGAAGGGCAAACTCGATATGGGCAGCGGATATGTGAACTTCTCGCTCCCATACAGCGCAAGCACAAAGTTTGACTTCAGCATCGGCTCGGGTTCTATCGTGGTAAACAACGGCACAAGCGAAGAGAAATTCGGTCATCACGGCGATAAATCCTACACATTCGGCACAGGCTCGGAGGAATTTGACATCGACCTCGGCTCGGGAAAGGTTGAAATCGGCTATACGGGCTTCACGCCGGACACTGTATCAAGTATGTACTCCTCATCAAGCTCTGATGTAACAGCAACAAACTAATTTACGAAAGGAAAATCACTATGGAAAAACAGGTCTACAAATTCACAAACGAAATCGATGAAATCAAGGTATCTTCAATTGCGGCAAAACTCGTTATAACCGCGCACGATGAAGACTTTATCTACGCGGAATACGACAATCCCAAGGAAAATCCCAAGTTCTGCGCGATTTTGCAGGACAAGAAGCTCATCTTCAAGGAGGAGGCAACATTCTTCGGTCTTTTCAACAAGCCTGCCGAGGAGTACACAATAAGCGTGCTCCTTCCGAGAAAAGCGTTCTCGAAAATCGAGGTTTCGACGGCAAGTGGCGGCGCTGATATCAAGGACATTGAGGCGAACGCGTTTGAGCTGGCGACAGCTTCGGGCGATATAAACGCAGCGGGAACATTTGCGGAAATCAAGATGAAATCCGCTTCGGGGAACCTGAATTTCACGAACAATTCCGAAGCTCCCGCAAAGTCGCTTAAAGTGACGACAGCCTCGGGAAATGTTGAGTTGAACGCGCCCGCTGAGAGCTATTCGCTCACTTGTGTTTCGGGCAAAACGACATACAAAAACGCTTGTGGTGCGGGAAACATTTCGATAACCTCGGGCAGCGTTGATGTAAATTATTCCGAGTGGAACGGCGAGCTTTCGGTGAATGTAGTAAGCGGAAAGGCGAACATTACCGTTCCCGATGACAGCGCAGCGGAGCTTTCGTTCAGCGGGGCTTCGGGCGTGCTGAAGACCGACATTGGCGGCGAGAAGGGCAATCTGATGAACATAGGCAGAGGCACTTCCGGAACGCTTGGTTCGGGGAATGTGCAGAAGCTCAACGTTAAGCTTACCTCGGGAACGGTTTGTGTAGCGAGAGCGTAACAAGGCAATAACGGCGCGAAAAGCCGCATTTTCCACGCCGTTTGCGAAGCCGCGATAACTTTTCTTCCCACTAATATTTTCGCATTTTCCCGCCTCAAATCGGACAATATTTCTGAACTTCGCGGCAAATAAAAAGTCCCCATCGTTTTGATGGGGATTTTGTTTTTTCCACTTACTTCAAGAACCCGCTGATAATCTTCTCCTCGGCTTCCTCGCGTGTAAGTCCCAGCGAACACAGCTTCAACAACTGCTCGCCCGCAATTTTCCCGATAGCCGCCTCGTGTATCAGCTCCGCGTCAACATTGCTCGCATTCAACGCCGGCTGCGCGTCCACCCTGCCGTTCTCCGCAATAATCGCGTCACACGCCGAATGTCCCGTACACCGATTGTTCCCCTCGACAACGCTAAAAAACGCCTGATGCGAGTTTCCTCTTGCAACCGACCGCGACACCAAATCCGCACCGCTGTCCTCTCCGTTCAGCTTCACGCTGAATTTCGTCACAGCCTCCTCCGCATTGTCGGTCATTATCCTCTCGCGCACGATAATCTTCGCGCCCGCCGCAAGCTCCGCGCTCGTGGTTCTCGTGGAACGGTCAACCCCGCCAAGCTGAATTGTGTCCATCTCCAGCCGCGAGTTGTCCTTTAAGTAACACTCGGTCACCGGGTCAATCTTCTTCAAGCCCTTCCCGTCACCCGTTCCGATATGCTTTTCCTTGTACAAAACAGACGCGCCCTCGTCAAGGAAAAATCTGTGAATACCATTGTGGCGCGCGTCCTCTTCACCCTCGTTGTGTACTCCGCACCCCGCGACAATCACAACATCTGCGTTTTTCCCGATATGAAAATCGTTGTACACAAGGTCATCGACAGCCGTATGCGTCACGCACGCGGGAATATAAACCGTTTCGCCCTTTGTGTTCGGCTTTACGATTATGTCAATTCCGGGCTTGTCGGATTTCGGCGCAATCGTGATATTTTCGGACGACTGCCGTCCCGCACAAGCGCTGTCCTCGCGGATATTATAAGCGCCCTTGAAGCCCTCGTTTATATCGTAATCGGAAATGATTTTGAGCATTCCCGCCGTGATATCGTTAAAACTGTTCTCCATCATCTTTACCTCTTGCATCAAATTCAGCCGCGTTTCGGGCAGGAACAGGTGTACTCGCCCGCCAGAAGCTGCGGGAGAATGTCCTCTCTCGGTCCCGAAATCCTGATTTTTCCGTCCGCAATAACCACGATTTCATCGGCAATTTTGAGAATGCGCTCCTGATGAGAAATGACGATAAGCTCGCCCTCGTTTTTGGAACGGATTTCCTCAAACGTTTCCACAAGCCGCGAAAAACTCCACAGGTCAATTCCCGCCTCCGGCTCGTCAAAAACGGACAGCTTTGCTTTTCTCGCAAGAACGGTTGCTATCTCGATACGCTTTGCTTCGCCGCCCGAAAGCGCCGCGTTCATCTCACGGTCAATGTACTCCTCCGCGCAAAGCCCGACTTTTCCGAGCAAATCGCAAAGCGAAGTGTATTTCAAATTCTCGCCCGCGGCAAGCTCCAGCAAATCCCGAACGGTTATTCCCTTAAACCGAACCGGCTGCTGAAACGCGTAGGCGACGCCCTTTTTAGCGCGGTCGGTAACGGAAAGATTTGTGATATCCTCGCCGTCAAGGAAGATTTTTCCCTCGGTCGGCGTTTCAACTCCCGCAATCAGCTTTGCAAGCGTGGTTTTTCCGCCGCCGTTCGGTCCCGTAACAACCGTAAGCCCGCCTTTTGTCTTGAACGAAACGCCGTTTATAATCCCGTCGCCGCTCGGCAGACTCCATTTTAAATCCTGTATCTCAAGCAAAATTTTCAGCTCGCTTTCTGTTGAAATAAACAATAACTATATTGTACCACATTTGCCGAAAAATGTCAACTAAATTTGAGAAATCATAAACCGCAGTATATCTTCCATAACCTCTTGCCTGTTCAGCTCGAACAAAAGCTCGTGCCGAGCCTCGCGGTAAATTCGCAGATTAACCTCGCAGCCGCGCTCGAGATACTTGACAACCGCCGCTCTCACACCCCTGCCGTACTCGCCGATAGGGTCCATTCCCCCGCTGAGGAAAAGCAGCGGGATATCGGTC
Source organism: [Eubacterium] saphenum (assembly GCA_004555855.1). Lineage (GTDB taxonomy): Bacteria > Bacillota > Clostridia > Oscillospirales > Ruminococcaceae > CAG-115. The sequence continues at coordinate 3,492 of SFJQ01000038.1, forward strand.
GGCGTGTTTTCGATAACGGGCGCGGAGTTGCAGCACAAAAGCGCGTTGAGCATATCGCGGTAGCCCGCCGTGGTGAACGTGAAATTGCACTTCTTATCCTCGCAGAATTTGTCCACGTTTTTGTCGTCGCGGGAAAGCCAGTCGTTCGGCGTGCGGCGGTTTTCCGTTCGCAGATTGAACAAGCCGAACGCCAGCTTTGTGCAAAGCTTCGGGCGATAAAGCTCGCCGTTTTTGCGCGAGGTGAGGTCGAGAATCGCCCGCAGCGGCGCAGAGCCTGTGATACCGCCCGCAGTTCCCGTGAAAATCGCGCCGTTGAAATGCACGGGATACTTCGACAGGAAAATTCTCCCGAGAAAACTGCCCATACTGTGCCCGACAAGAAAAATCGGCAGTTCGGGAAATTTCAGCTGAGCGATTTTCCTCATTCTGTTGAGGTCGCGAACCATATTTATATAGCCTCGCCTGCTCCCGAAATAGCCGAGCAAATCGTCGTCCGAAACCGAGTTTCCGTGACCTAAGTGGTCGTTTCCGCAAAAAGCGATGTCATTCTCGCACAAAAATTCCGCGAATTCCTCATAACGCTCGATATACTCGCACATTCCGTGCGACATCAGCACAACCGCTTTAGGCTTTTCGGGCGCGTAAAAATAAAATCTGATATCGCAAAGTCCCGACGCGCTGCGAAAACGCCCCAAAGTTTTTTTCATCAGTCATCTCTCCTGTTTACCGCCTCAAGCCTGTAAATCGGCTGTCCGAGGTCGGTAAATCTTTTTTCATACTCCGTCATAATGTTCCCCTCAAAGCCGCTGTTATGTAAATCAAGGCTGATATTTTTCATCGGGAAACCGTTGTTGGAGAGCTGCTCAAGCGAAAATTCAAAGAAGTGCATATTATCGGTTTTCTGGTGAATTTCCGCGTTCGGCTTCATTATCCTGTGATAAATCTCGAGAAAACGCGCGTGGGTGAGGCGGTGCATCGCGTAGCGTTTTTTCGGGAACGGGCAGCTGAAATTGAGGAAAATGCGGTCAATTGTGCCGTCGTGGAAAAGGTGGTCGAGATACTCCGCCTGTCCCAGACAAAATCTGAGATTAGGCAGGCGCAGCTTCATCTGCTCCTCCATTCCCGTGACGAGAACGTTCGGCGTTTTCTCCACGGCAATCAGATTTATATCGGGATTTTGCCGCGCAAATTCAATAGCAAAGCCGCCTTTCCCGCAGCCGATTTCAAGGAAAAGCGGGTTGTCGTTGCCGAAAACCTTCCGGCTGTCCGCGAAAAATTCCTCGGAAAGCGGGTCGTTTGCGTGTTCGTTCTGGCACTGCATATACAGCATAACCTCTTTGCAAGCCGCAAGGCGCTCGTCAAGGTTCTTTTTTCTTCTCATTCGCATAATTTTTTCTCCTTTGCTGCCACGATTTATACTCTATTCTAATTTATCACAAATTTCGCTTATTGTCAACCGTTCGCGCGGAATATTTTTCACTTTTTCAAAATAGATTTAAATAAGAAATGATAAGGAGCAAAAAGGATTATGGAAAATATCATTGATTACACTGCGGGGAAAATTCCCGAAAAGCCGCGGGACAAGTCGCCCGAGCCGGAAATTACCGAGATAATCATAGACGGCGAGGTTGTTGACGTAAATCCGGAAGCGGTTTCGGACGCGCCCGAGATGTCCGAAGAATACACACACGTCCGTTCACCCGAAATCAGCCGAAACGCGCAGAAAATCCTGATGACGGGGATTGCGGTTGCGGGAACGGCTGCGGGAGCTGTCGCGGCGCTCACGGGAGCTTTCGGTGAAAATCCCGCCGAGCGGCTCGCACAGCGGTTTTCGGCGGGTTTCTGGAACGTGTTCTCGGGGAGATTTCTGATAAACGCGGGTTGTCTTGCCGCGGAATTTCTGCTGGCGTTTTTTGCACTCGGGGACCTGCTTGTGTGGGTTGTGCCGCTGTTTCTGGGACTCGGCACGGGGCTGACGTTCGCTTCAATCCAACACGCCGCTCTCCTCCCGTCAGCGGCGGCGGTTCTACTTTGCGGGGGATTTGGCGCGGCATTTTCAAGCTGTTTTTCGGCAGAGCTTCGCTTTTTCGCGGGCGGCAAAAACCGCCGAACCGATGATTTCCCCGCAAAATATCTCTCTGCAAGATTTTTCGTTCTCCTTATCGGAATGTCGCTCGCGGCGCTCTATGAAGGGATTATCGCGGAGTTTGCTCTGTAAAACAAGTTTTCTGTAAAACAAGTTTTACTTACAAAAAAGCGTTCGCTTTCACACGAACGCTTTCTTTTTTAGAAATCAATCTCGTTAACCGCAGAATTTGCGAGCTGAAGCTCTTTCTTCGGTATTCTCTTCAGCGGATTGTAGACGAATTTCTTGCAGGAATCATACGCCTTTACATCGCCGAATTTCTCGCACTTTATAACATCGCCCTCGCCGGGAGTTCCCATTTCGCAGTATTTGCACGAAGGCTTGATATTGTTGCCGAACAACTTTTTCTTAGCCATATTGTTTCCCCTCCAAATCGCTGACATTTCGCCGATAGTGGCGCTACTTTAATTATAGCACATTGCAGCTCGATTGTCTACAACAAATTTATTGAATTTTGAGCCGCAGTTTTGTGCAAATTAACAAAGTTTACTCTTTTGTATAAATCGGCATAACCTTTTCAACGGCATTTTTTCCGAATTGGTCGTTAAACGGCACAAGATGCAGCGGCATTCTTCCGAGGAAAGTCTTTCCCGCTTCGCCTAGCTTTGCGAAAATCGGGTGCCTGTCGCCCGAAAAGTCCACAACCAGCAGATAGCCTTCTTCTCCGTTGAGCGTAATTCCGCGCAGCCACAGATTTTTAACCTCGCTTATTTCCTTTGCCGTTTCACACAGCCGATTTGAAAGCTGAAGCGGATAAGGATTAGGCGCATAAATCTCGAGCGGCGTGTTGTTTGTGATGACATTTTCCGCGTGTCCCTTTTCGGAAATCTGCTTTCTCTCGTTCCACGAAGCAAGCACATTCCGGTCGATAATAAGGTTGTCCGTTCCAACGTTAAGCACAATTCCGTTGCAGGTATCGCCCGTAAGAATAAGTCCCGCGAGGTTTTCAAAGCCCACCTGCACAGTGTAAAAATTCTTCACTCCGCCCCACTTTTCAATCGCCTGCCTGTCCGTGAAAACGGGGAAATACTTTCCCTGCTTCTCGCTGTCAACAAGCATAAAATTCATATTTGTGCCCTTTTCAATGGAAAGCTCGCCGTTTTTATCCTTAACCGGCTCCTTGCTGAAGTTCACCAGTCCAAGGAGCGCCGCGTTCATCACGATTTCCGTTGCAAGCCGCTCGGACAGCTCGTTTACGGTATTTCTGTCGTTTTTGTCCATTGTCCTGCGCTGCGCGAGAAGCTCGTTCAGCACGGAATTATCGATATCCTTGTTAATATTAAGTCCCGCCATAAAAATCTCCTTATTATACAATCGCGGCAACCGAAATATCATCTCTGCTGCCACAGCGCGTCCGCATTTTCAGATGCTCCGCAAGTGCGCTTGTCGAGCCGCTTTCCACGGCAGAAAGCACGCGTTTCCCGAAGCTGTAAAAGTCGCTTTCGTTCAAAAACGAGTTAATCAGCCCGTCGCTTGAAAGCACCAGCCCCGAAAAATTCCCCTCGCGGTAAAACCAGCGAAAGCTCGAAATCGCGTCGCTGTCGCAAAGAGAGGTCGTGAGGTTGCCGACGAGCTTCGCGTCCTCGGGCACGGGGGAAATCATCTCGCCGTTATCCAGCGCACAAAAATTCCCGTCACCGATTTGCAGCCCGAAACAGCCCTTTTCCGTCAGACAGCCCACAATCAGCGTTGCCCCGTACATAACCTCGTTTGATATCCCGCCGTACTTGTCGAAAATCGCTTTTTCGCTCTCGTTCAGCGGAAGCAGCCCGATATGCGCGGCAATTTCGCTGTTCCAGCCGCAGATTATGTTCGCAGCAATTCTGCGGGCAGCGTTTTTCGCGTTCTCGAGAAAAATCCCGTCAAGCCCGCTGTTTCTCTCGCTGAAATCGCAGATTGAGCGAATAGCAACGCGCGTTGCCATTTCGCTGCCCGAAGCCGAGCGAAAGTGCTTTTCGCTGCCGTGACCGTCGGAAACAGCCGCGACCGCGAAATTATCGCCGATGAAAAACCGTGCGCTGTCCTGACACTCGCCGCCGGTTTCCTCGTGAGAAGCGCCGCGAACCGACAGCGCGCAGCCCGTGAAAATCCTCTTTTTTTCGTTGTTCTCCATCAAACCGACCGCTTTTTACCATCCCTCTTCGATGTCCGCGCTTATCTCGTCGCTCTCGGCGAATTCGCGGATTTGCTCGGCAGCGGACTCCTGCTTTGTGCGGAAATCCTCCTCGGTTTCGGCAAGCCGCATACTCTTGCTGCCGATTTGCGAAGAAGTAACGGCAACGAACTTAACAAGTTTTGCGAGAGCCTCGCCGTTATGCGCGGTGACAACGCTGTCGGGGTTGCCGGTAAAGCGCGAAAGAATATCGAAATCCGCGTCCTCGCCGATAGCGACAGCAGCCTTAATTCCCGCAGCGTACCAACGGTTTTTCCGCAGCTCGTCAAGGCCTTTCTCGAAATTATCTGTCGGATAACCGTCCGACATAAGTATCATAACCGGCGCAAACGAAAGCGACGGCGAGTTCATAAAGCTGTTGCGGGAGAGCTTTGAGGAAAGCTCTGAGAAAGCGCTTCCAAGGTCGGTTACGTTCTCCGCGTCAAGCGGTTTCCACTCAAAATCCTCAACCGAAATCGGCTCGCTGTACATCCACTCGCTTCCGCCCGAGAACTTGAGAACGGCGATTTTGATGTCGGCGTCCGCGCCGCCAATCCCGCGAATTTCGGGGATAAGCTCCTCCATAACGGAGTTCACCGTGCCGATTTTCGAGCCGCCCATACTGCCCGAGCAGTCTATCAAAAAGAACAGAACCATTGATTTTTTAGCAATTTCTTCCGCGTCATCAAACGGATTTAAAGGTTTGTCGGACATAAAAACCCTCCTCGTTTATAATATACATTATATTATACCACCTTTTCCGCCAAAAGTCAACACAAAAAACAGCCCCGTTCGGCGAAATCACGCGGATTTTCTTGAAACGCGTTTTTTTCGCCGGCGCGCCTTCCGAAAAACCGTCGCTTTTCTCAATAATTTTAACGGCAGCCGAAGCCGATTTTCCGAAAAATTCTCCCGCTCACCAAAAGCAAGCGGGAAATTCCTATAGTCCGTTCGTTCTCATAGCCCTCATCGCGTTGATTATCGCGATAACCGAAACACCCACGTCCGCGAAAACCGCCGCCCACATATTTGCGATACCGACAGCCGTGAGCACAAGCACGGCAACCTTTACGGCGAGCGCGAACACGATGTTTTCCGTGACAATCCGGTGCGTTTTTCGGGCAATTTTCACGGCAAGCGGCACGCTCTCGATATTGTCGTTCATCAGCACGATATCCGCCGCCTCAATCGCCGCGTCCGAGCCGAGCGCGCCCATTGCAATTCCCACGTCCGCGCGGGCAAGCGACGGCGCGTCGTTCATTCCGTCGCCGACAAAGCAAAGCGCGGTTTTCGGCGGCTTTTTCGCGTAAATTTCCTCGACCGCCGCAACCTTTCCGTCCGGCAAAAGCTCCGCTCTCACCTCGTCAATTCCGAGCGTTTTCGCGACAGCCTCGGCTGCGTTTTTCCTGTCGCCCGTGAGCATAATTTTCCTGTCCGCGCCAAGTTCCGTGAGTTTTCTGAGAGCCTGCGCGGCGTTCTCCTTCGGCTCATCGCGGACGATAATTCTTCCCGCGTATTTGCCGTCACAAGCGCAGAAAATCACCGTTCCAACGGTATCGTCAGCCTTTACCGAAACGCCGATTTTTTCCATAAAACGCGCGTTTCCGACGCAGATTTCCCTGCCCGAAACAACAGCTTTCACGCCGTATCCCGCGATTTCCTCTGCGCTTTCCGCGTCAATTTTCAGCTCGCGTTTTTCCGCGGCACGCACGATAGATTTGGCAATCGGGTGATTTGAAATCCGCTCGGCAGCCGCGCACATTCCGAGCAATTCCTCCTCGGAAATCCCCTCGGGAACGATTGCCGCGACCTCGAAGCTGCCCTTCGTGAGCGTGCCCGTTTTATCGAAAACGAACGTCCGCGCCAGCGCCAGCTCCTCGAGATAGTTTGCGCCCTTAATCATTACACCGTGCCGAGAAGCGCCGCCGATTCCTCCGAAAAACGACAGCGGCACAGAAATCACCAGCGCGCAAGGACAGCTCACCACCAAGAACGTCAGCGCGCGGTAAATCCACTCGCTCCAGTTCCCGTCAAACAGCGGCGGGATAACCCCCAGCAAAACTGCTCCGATAACCACAATCGGCGTGTAAACCCGCGCAAAACGCGTGATGAAATTCTCTGTTTTTGCCTTGTTTTCGGCGGAGTTTTCCACAAGTTCAAGAATTTTCGCCGCAGTCGAGTCGCAGAACTCGCTTGACGTTCTGATTTTGAGCAAGCCGCTTGTGTTCACGCTTCCGCTCAGGACCTCGTCGCCGACCGTAACGTCGCGAAGCGCGCTTTCACCCGTGAGAGCCGCGGTGTTCAGTCCGCTTGAACCGAACACGACAACCCCGTCCAGCGGCACTTTTTCGCCGGGTTTAATCACGATGATTTCTCCCACGGCAACCTCGTCCGGCCCGACCGCGAGAACCTCGCCGTTTCGCTCAACGTTCGCGTAATCGGGGCTTAAATCAACCATATCCGAGATGGATTTCCGTGATTTTCCGACCGCGATTGACTGAAACAGCTCGCCTATCTGATAGAAAACCAGAACTACCGTGCCCTCGGGATAATCTCCGATAATCATCGCGCCGATTGACGCTATCGCCATCAGAAAATTCTCGTCAAAAACGCGTCCGTGAGCGATATTGCGGACAGCTTTCCACAAAACGTCCCAGCCTGCCGTGAGGTACGCCGCGAGGAAAACGCCGAGCCGCAGAAACCACAAAAACGAGAACGTTTCCTCGGTTTTCGGGACGAAAAATCCTCCCGCCATAATCGCCGCCGCGACTATTATCCTCACAAGATTTTTCTTCTGCTTTTTGCTCATATCACTTAACGACAACCTCACAGTCCGGCTCAACCTTTTTGCAAGCCTTAACCGCCAGCTTCACGATTTCATCGAAGCGCTCGTCGTCCGCTTCAATCGTCATTTTCTGCGTCATAAAGCTGACTGTCGCGTTCTTCACGCCGTCGATTTTCTTTATCGCGTCTTCCATTTTTGCCGCGCAGTTCGCGCAGTCAAGGTCAATCAGTTTGAACGTTTTTTTCATAGCGTTTTTCCTTTCAAATCAAACTTTTTCGATAACCGCATAGCAGCAGGGAAACAACCCGTCAATCACCTTTGTACGCAGCTTCCCGACGCCGCAGGATTTGAGCATTTTCCTGTATGTTTCGGGGGAGTAGCTTGCCGAAGCGTTATAGCCGAGCTTCGCGTAGATTTTCAGCATAAGCTCGCCGTGACCCTCCGTGACAAACGTTGGCAAAAGCAGCTTCCCGCCCTTTTTAACCACGCGGTAAAGCTCCCGAACAGCCGCCTGCGGGTTGTCAATCAGATGAAGAACGTTTCCCGCGATAACAACATCGTATGTTTCGTCCGCTTCCTGCAAATCGAAGATGTTTCTCTCGGCGAAGGAAACGTTGTCCTTATGGCGCGCCACCGCCTTTTTCTTGGCGTTTTTGAGCATATTCTCGGAGATGTCCGTGCAAAGCACCGAGTCCGCTCTCACCGCCGCCGCAAACGACAGCTCGCCCGTTCCCGCAGCGCAGTCGAGAACCTTTGCTCCGTCCGGCACAAGCCGGCGTGTTATCGCGCACATTTCGCGGTAAACCTTGCCGTTTGTCAGCTCAACGGTATCATATAATCCGGCAATTCTGTCCCAAAAAGTAGCCATAAAAATCTCCTTTCACTCGTTGATGTGTTCAAGACCCATTTTTAAAATCGTGATAACGTGGTCGTCGGCAAGCGAGTAGAAAACGGTTTTTCCCTCGCGCCGAAAGCTCACGAGCTTTGCGTTTTTGAGGATTTTGAGCTGGTGAGAAACCGCGGAGCTTGTCATTCCGACGGCAGCCCCGATATCGCACACACAAAGCTCCCCATACGAGAGCGCCGTTAAAATTTTGATGCGAGTTGAGTCGCCGAACACCTTGAAAAGCTCCGACAAATCAATCAGCGCGTCCTCGTCGGGCAAATTTTCGCGGATTTTGCCGATGCTCTCGGGGTGCGCGTGAAGCAGCTCGCAGTGCGGAATTTCGTTAACCATTTTCCCGCCCCTTTCATTTTATCATTTGAATAACTGTTCAATTGTTTGATTGTATTATAATACTATTTTTAAAATTTGTCAAGGGCATATTCGGGCAATTTTTGAAAATATCTCCGATATTCGCGCGTTTTCTGTTAATTTCACAGGATATCTCGTTATTTTATAAAGCTTGTGAAAAATGAAATGAATTGCGAGAAACAGAGAAAATCAGAGAGAAATCGAGAGAAATGCAAAGAAAATGTGATATATTTTGAATTTGCGGCAAAAAGTACTTGACAAACGAAAAAAAATCTAGTATAATGACTTTTGTTGATTGTAAAAATGTGTAGAAAGCACATCAAATTTTAACAGGAGGAAAAAACAATGTCAACTTATATGCCTAACGCACAGACAGTTGAGCGCGCTTGGTACGTTCTGGACGCTGCTGAAAAGCCGCTCGGACGCGTTGCTGCAACAGCTGCTCACCTGCTCAGAGGAAAGCACAAGCCGACTTTCGCGCCTCACTGCGACTGCGGCGACCACGTTATCATCATCAACTGCTCGAAGGCGGTTCTGACCGGCAAGAAGCTGGAGAAGAAGTTTTACAGATGGCACACCGGCTGGATTGGACATCTGAAGGAAGTAAACTACGGCACCCTGATGAAGGAAAACCCCGAGAAGGCAATGACTCTCGCGGTAAACGGAATGCTTCCCAACACAACGCTCGGAAGAAAGGCTCTGACCAGACTGCGCTGCTATGCTGGTGCTGAGCACAAGAACGCGGCTCAGAAGCCGGTTGACTACAAGTTTTAAGGAGGGCTTTTTATGTACGAATCTAAACCTTACTACTACGGAACAGGCAGAAGAAAGCACTCCGTTGCACGCGTAAGAGTGTACCCCGGAAGCGGTTCCATCACCATTAACGGCAGAGATATAGACGATTATTTCGGACTTGACACGCTGAAGCTGATTGTACGTCAGCCTCTCGCGCTCACGGATACTCTCGAGAAGTTCGATATCGTATGCACCGTTGCAGGCGGCGGCGTAACCGGACAGGCAGGCGCAATCCGTCACGGTTTGTCGAGAGCGCTTCTTCAGTACTCCGACGAGCTTCGTCCCGTACTCAAGAAGGCGGGCTTCCTCACTCGTGACCCGAGAATGAAGGAAAGAAAGAAGTACGGCTTGAAGGCTGCAAGACGTGCTCCGCAGTTCTCGAAGAGATAATCAGAGCCGAAACAAACCGCTTTACAGTGCGGTTTGCGGCGACACAGTTATCAACTTGGTCTTTATTTGGTCTTTATATCCTCTCCGAGTACATCGGGGAGGATATTTTGTTAGACGAGCGTTAGCTCGTCTAGGCTAATTTCAGCGATACAAGGTCTGCAACCTTTGCTTTGGTGCTTTTGAGAACGTCGGCATAGATATTCGCCGTTACGCCTATATCGCAATGTCCTAAATGCTCCGATACGATTTTCAGGTCAACGCCGCTGTTCAGAAGTAAGGTTGCGTTGCAATGACGGAGTTGGTGCAAGGTCAAAAATTCAAACTCTGTGCCTCTCAAAAAGCGCTTGAACGATGTTCGCAGCGCCGACCTGTCACGGTAGTTTCCGTTAGCGGAGGTGAACACCATTTCGGGGTGAGCAAAGCTATCGCCGAGCGCTTCCGCAAGCTGTTCCTGATATGCTTTCTGCTCACGGAAAATATCCGCAAGCGCCTTGCTCATTCCGATTGTTCTGATACTGCTTTCGGTTTTGGGAGTTGTGAGCCAGTGTTTACCACCGACATCCGCAAGGTTGTGGTTTACCGAGATTGTCATTCCATCAAAGTCGATATCCTCCCACGAAAGAGCGAGCATTTCACCGCACCGCAGACCCGTGTAAAGCAGCACCTTAATCATTCGCTTAACATCAAGGTCGCAGCTCTTTGTTTCAAGAAGTTCCATAAATCGCTTTGTCTGTTCTTCGTCAAGGACAGGCTTTTTCTTTTTGCTCTTGTTCTTCGGAAGAATGACATTCCTGCACGGCGTATCTCTGATGAAGCCCTGTTCAACGCCCCTGTGAAAAATGCTCTGTACGACAACATAAATCTTCCGCACCGTTTCGGGCTTAACTTTCAGGGACTGCACAAACTGCGTCAGCCTCGGAGTGTTTATATCCTTGACCTTCACATTCCCGAACACAGGCGCAATATGGTTTTTGTATGCGCTTTTGTAGTTGTAGAGCGTTCCCTCTTTAAGCTCAACGGGGGCGTAGTTTTCAAAGTACCATTCCGCAAGCTCCGAGAAGCGCATATTTTCGTTGAGCTGCGCGTAGCCCTTGCAATGCCGCTCAAACTCGAAAGCGTATTCGTTCGCCAGCTTTTCGGCTTTCTTGGGCGTTACTCCCGTCGGGGGAGTGAACGTGGTTGACTTTACAATCTGTTTGCCGTTGGCGTCATAGCCCAATGACACCTTAATTCTGAAGGTTTCCCCTCGTTTGGTAATGGCAGCCATAATAATATTCTC
>SFJQ01000039.1 GCA_004555855.1 [Eubacterium] saphenum
TCAGGTTGGTTTACACGCAAGACCCGCTACATTCTTTATCCAGAAGGCTAACGAGTACAAGTCTTCCATCTGGGTTGAAAAAGAAGAGCGCAGAGTTAACGCAAAGTCCCTGCTCGGCATTTTGTCGCTGGGTATCGTAGGCGGAGCAAAAATCCGCATCATCGCTGACGGTTCCGATGAGCAGCTCGCAGTTGATGGTCTTGTAAAGCTCGTTGAGAGCGAATTTGCCGAGTAATTCGGCTTTACAAAGCCATTTTTCTCAGAGCAAAGACTGTCGTTCTATTTAATCGATTTAAGGGGCGGTTTTTTCTGCCCCTATGTTTTTTTGTGAAATTTATCTGAAAATCCCGAAAAAGTTACAAAAAGGTTACAAAATGGTTGCAAAACGGTTACAAATATGATATAATTGAGTTATAAAAAGTTTTTCCGGAAAAGGAGGCAAGGGTTTGAGTTTTTCCGAGGATAATTCAAATTTGATATCAAAGGAAGAAAACGCCGGAAAACCGGTTGAAAATAAGGTCGAGAAAGATTTCAAGACAAGAATATACGATTTCATCTCCGACGCGGGAGAAATGCTGTTTATGGCGCTGATGAAGCTGGTGACGCTTTTTGTTCACGGTATCCTTCACATCATCGCTGCCATTCTCCGTGGGTTTGACCGCGTGAAAAAGCATCTCGCGAGGTTCTTCAAGAAGGTCTGGAGCGTCATCTCAGCGCCGTTTGTGCGCTACTTCAAGGCGTTCAAGGTCGGCAGCGCGGAGATTTCCCGCGAAAAACGTGAAAGCGGTTCAAAAGCAAGTTTCGGCGCGTTTATGAGATTTCTCGGCAGAGCGATTTTCGGAAAACGCGGGCTTGCCGTCACGGTTTTCAACTACGCGCTCCCCGTGGTTTCCTGCATCTTCCTGTTCAACATCATCTCGTATGCAACAAATCAGACCTACGCGATTAAGCTCACGGTAAACGGAAGCTTTGTCGGGTACATAGATGATGAAACAGTTTATTCGGACGCGGAGCAGATGCTTCAGGAGCGTATAAACTACACGGGCGCAACTACCGATGTTGTGACGTTTACGCACGCGTTTGAGGTGGATTTGGTGGGCTACGGCTCGACGCTTTCAACCTATCAGGTAACCGACCGTATGCTTCAGCTGCTGGACAAGCAGATTGAATACGGCTTCGGCGTGTACATCGGCGACGCTTATTACGGCACGCTTTCCGATAACAAGCGCGCAGAAAGCGCTCTCGAGGGGCTGCTAAACAAATATCGCACGGACAACCCCAAGGAAAGCGTCGTTTTCGAGAAGGAAATCAAGTTCGTTCCCGGACTTTACCTGTCGGAAAGCTATGTAAACGAGGACTCGCTGATTTCGCTGCTCACGTCAAACCGCACGGTTGCCGCATATTACACAGCAGTCGAGGGCGACTCGCCTTCCAAAATTGTTTCAAAAACAGGGCTGAGCTATGAGGAGCTTGAGCGGCTCAACCCCGGCTTCGACAAAAATTCAAGGATTTTCGTCGGCGACAAGTTTATGATAACGCAGGACGAGCCTTATCTGAACGTCATTATCACCCGTGAGGAACAGTATAACGAAGCAATTCCTTACGATACGGAATACGTTACCACAAACAAGCGCTTCAAGGGAGATAATCTGATTACCGTAAACGGCGTGAACGGAGAAAGCGCGGTTGTCGCGAACGTTTCCTATATAAACGGCGTTGAGGTGGCGAGAAGCGTTCTTTCAAGAGTGACGCTGAAAGCTCCTGTAACCCGCATTATTGCTGAGGGAACGATGGAACGTCCGACAATCTCGGCAAACGCCACGACAACCGAGGCAGGCAAGTTTATCTGGCCGCTTCCCGCGGGTGTAGGCACCGTTTCAGCCGGCTGGGGCGGTTATCCGGGACACACGGGACAGGACATTCTGGCAGATTACGGAACACCGATTTTCGCAGTGGACAGCGGCGTTGTGACGAAGATTTACTATGAGGAGAACGCAAACTATTTATCCTGCAACGGCGGCTACGGAAACCTCGTTGTTATAACCCACGACAACGGCTTGCAGACGTTTTACGCGCATTGCAGCGCGATTGCGGACATCTATGTCGGGCAGCGCGTAACTGCCGGCGAGCACATCGCGTTTGTCGGTTCAACGGGACGCTCCTACGGAAATCACCTGCACATCGAGGTACACAAAAACGGAGTCAAGGTGCCTCCCGAGCCTTATTTGTTCTAAAAAATCAAGCCGTGTTCTTTCGAGAACACGGCTGTTTTTTGTGCAATTTTAAGCAAGTCAGTTCTGATAACAAATCTGCTCTTTTTCAAGCATCGGGAAAACCACAAGCTCTCCCCCGTCAAGATTTTCACGATTCATATCAACCGCGCTGATTTGGTGATTGTTGTAGGTGGTGTAGTAGTAAATTCCGCGCGCGCAGTCGGCACAGCTCGTATAAATCGTGATTTCATACTTGCCGTCAGCAAGCTCGCAGCATCCTCTTTGCTGGTCAACAGCGCCGAGAATGTGGAAAAACTGGGAAACCGCGTTGTTCGGGTTGTCGAGTTTTGAGTTGTTCAGCACGAACGCTGCGCGGACAAAACGCGACTCCGAGGACAAGTCACCGGGAAGCCCGATTGCGCCCATTCCCCTGCTGTAAAGCGATATCGGCAAGTCCGCGCAAAAGCGGTTTTGCGGCTCTTTCGCGGAGAGATTGACGTAGTTTGCAAGATTTGTGAGCTGCTGCGGAAACGGCGGGTTGTTCGCCATCACGCCGACAGGGTTGTCGTACACGAAAAATCCGCTCTCGACGCTCTCCACGACAATCGTTCCGCTTTTGTCGGCGATTATCCAGTGCAGCCGCGCAATCGGCATTTGCTCGGAAAACGCGTCGTTTGTGAGGTTGATTTTTGTGAGAAGCTCCCGTGCCTCGGCAAGATTTTCGCATTTCCCGAGCAGATACGGTATAAACTCAAAGGTCGCGAGATTGATTTTATCGGGAGCTTTGTCGCGGTAAACGGCGTTTCCGACAAAATTCAGCCCCGCCATCGCAAGCCCCTTTTCGTTCACTGCGTCATATATCAGCGGATATCCGCCGGCAACGTGCGCTGTTCCAACGAGCGCGTAGTGCTTGTTCAAAGCGTCTGCGCCGAGTAAATTTATCGGGAAATTCCTCGGCATAACCACAATGCTCTCGCCGTAGGAAAATTCGTAATCAAGAGTTCTTCCGAAAAAAAGCCTGTCCTTTCCCGCAAGATAAGCGGCGGCTGTACACATAAAAATTCCTCCAAACATAGATTAAAAAACATCACTCACGGTAGTTTTACCGCGAGCGATGAAATTATTCTGCATTTATCATTTGTTTTTGCTGAGAGTTTGTGATAAATATCACGAAATCGTCCCTCGAAATCGCCTTCGAGAAATAATATCCCTGAATGAAATCGCATTTCAGATTGGAGAACGCGTCGAGCATTTCCTTGGTTTCGATACCCTCGACAACGATTTCCATATTCATATCCTTCAGCATTTTGATGGTATTCTGCAGGAAAATCCACATTTTCGGGTTTTCCTTTTCGTCAACAAACGACTTGTCCAGCTTCACGATTTTCAGCGGCAGCGAAACCACGCGCTTCATATTCGAGTAGCCCGTGCCGAAATCATCGAGCGAGAACTCAATCCCCGCACGCAGCAGTTTGTTCAGGTTGTCGGTCATGACGCGCTGGCTGAAAGACGCGGCGGTTTCGGTTATCTCGAGATTTATGTTTTTCGGAGAAACGTTGTATTCGCGCATTATGTTCAGAATTTTGTCGGCAAGGTCGCCGTGCATACACTGCGCAACCGACAAATTCACCTCGATATAATCAATCCCGAGCTGCTTGAACTCGCTGCTCGAAACAAATTTGCAAACTTCCTCGAAAACATACTCGCCGATTTTGTGGATTGCGCCGCTCTTCTCGGCAGAAGTGACAATAAGCTCGGGCGAGATGAAGCCGTGCTCATCATCAAACAACCGTAAAAGCGCCTCAGCCGAAACAAATCTCCCCTGCTCAACCGAATAAATCGGCTGGTAATAAACCCGAAAACTGCGGTTTTCAAGCGCATTCTCGATGATTTGGTCGATGTTGTTCTGAACCTCAAACTCATTGTGATGATAAATTTCCGGCGCCTGCATAACTTTCCCCGTATAGGGATTTTTCTCGTGGAAATCCTGCCCGAACGCCATCAGCGACTTGAAGCTCTCGATTTCCTCGGGACAGCGCGCAAGGACAATCATCGGCGACAGGTTTATGTCGAAGCCGTTGTGGTGGATTTTCATTTTCAGCTCGTTATTTATCAGCGTAGCAAAGGTTTCTGCAAGGGTCCGCTCCTTTTCATCAAAGACAACGCGAAAACGCCCGCGGTCAAGATAATAGAGCTTGCCCTTGTTTCCGAGATTTTTGTTCAGCGAACGAAGCTTGTCCGCGATAATTTTTTGCACCTCAACACGCTGCTCATAGCCGAGCATCGAAGTAATTGACGCATAATTCGCGGTGTTAATCATAACATCGTGCCAGTGTTTGCCGCTTCTGAAGGAATTTTTCGCGTCGTGACCGTATGCCGAGTACTTGTAAAGCCCCGTGTCCGTGTCAAGAAGCTCCTCGGGACGCTGAACCGTTATACTTGAAACAAAAAGGCTCAGAGCGATGGCGAAGCATTCCAGAAGCTGCTGTGAATAAATAATGTGCAAAACCGCGGCAGCAAGGCACAAAACCGCCATTGAAAGCAGCCCGATAATCTTTGCGGTTGTCAGCAGCCTGCGGTTAACCAGCACGATTATTCCGGCAAGCACAATGTAAATAACAACGCAGATGTACAGCAGATTGAACAGAGGACCGTGAATGTATACGCCGTTATCCGCGCTGAAAATAAGATTTGTGAACGGACTCGTAACCGTCAGCACAAAGATTATCACATAAGGCGCAGCCAAAGCGATGTTAAGATATTTCTTATCCTCCAGCTTGTGCCACAAATCCAGCAGTCCGATGACAAAATACACATAAATCAACGACTGCATCGTGTGAAGCGCGAGATAAGCCGCGTGCGTCATTTTCACCATCGCGACAAATTCTCTTCCGTTTGCGTCTAAAATCGTCGCCGCAACGTCAAATATCGTGCTTATCAGGCAGATAAAAATTGACGCGAGAAACATTTTATTGGCTCTGCCTGTCGTTGCTTTTCTGAAAACAACGGAGAACAACAGAAGAATGAGTAAAAATATCGCGGCAATATCATACGAAATATTTCGCATACCGTGTCCTCCTTTTCATAAAAATCAGCATAATAACCTATTGTTAATTATAACAGATTTTTTAAATGTTGTCAACTGTTTTTGAACAAATTGCCCTATATTTTACCGAAATTGCGAAAATTGTCATTTATTCAACAATGTTGCTTATCCAAAGCCCGCGCTTTACCAGAATAAAGCCGATAATAACCTTGATGACATCGGCAGCCTGAACAATCGCATAAATCCCGATTACCGGCAGTCCCGAGAACGAGCAGAGCAAAAGCGTGAGCGGAATTGTCACGACCCAACTGAAAACGCTGTCGAAAAAGAACGTTATGAGCGTTTTTCCGCCCGAGCGAAGCGTGAAATAGAGCGCGTTCAGGAAGCCCTGAACGGGGAAATACAGCGCCGTTATCACGATAAACCATTGTCCGAGACGTTTGATGTCATCGGTTGTGTTGTACAAATTCGGGAAAATTCCCGAAACTCCGACCAGAATTGCCGTAAGCACAACGCAGATTATCCCCGTGAATGCGGCGAGCCTCAGCGAGCTTTTCTGCGCTTTTTCGTACTCCGAAGCGCCGAGCATCTGCCCGATGACAATCCCGACAGCGTTTCCCATCGCCACAAATACAACGTTCAGCAAATTGCACAGGGTGTTTGAGATGTTGAGTCCTGCGACTATATCAAGTCCCAGCGTGGAATAGGTCTGCGTTATCGCGGCAATTCCCGCCGACCAGAGAAACTCATTGAAGAATATCGGCAAGCCCTTTTTGATGATTTTTGCCGAAACCTCGCGCGGCACAAGCAGCGTTTTATACGCGCCCTGCAAAAACGTGTATTTTTTGCGTTTCGCGAACGTTACCGAAAGGACAATCGTCATTTCGACAAATCTTGCGATAACCGTGGCAATCGCCGCACCCTTTACGCCGAGCTGCGGGAAGCCGAAATTGCCGAAAATCAGCAGGTAGTTGAACACAACGTCAACGGCAACCGAAGCTACTCCCGCCATCATCGGCATAAACGTGTCGCCGGTTTCGCGAAGGCTGCTCGCGTAAATCTGCGTTATCACAAAAGGCGGCAGCCCGATTAGCATAACGCCGAGATATTCCTTCGCAAGCGCCATCGTTTCCACAGGGTCAACCTCGCCGCTCTCGCCGCGCATATAAAGCCCGATAAGCGGCTCTGCGGCGAAGATAAACGCGCAAAATCCCACGATAAGGCAAAGCCCGCAAATCCAGTGCTTTACGCGAAACGTCTGCCGGAAGCCCTCGATGTTTTTCTGTCCGAAATACTGCGCGGCATAAATCCCCGGTCCCGAAAGTCCGCCGAAAATCGCAAGATTGAACACAAAGAAAAGCTGCCCGATTATCGAAACGGCGGTGACGGCATTCGTGCCGAGATTTCCCACCATAACGTTGTCCACAAGTCCAACTGCGTTCGTGATGCCGTTCTGAATCATCATCGGAACGGCGATTTTCAAGGTTTTCTTGTATATCAGTTTTTCTTCCATTTTTGCTCCCTTTTCCTTGACATAATTTTTTTGTCGTGTTATAATTATATTGTATGGTTATTTATCTTAACGGAGGAACTGCGTATGAAAAAAGTTCTGTCCTCTCTCAAATTCAAGAATTTCGCGCTGCTGACGCTTGCGGGCGTCATAAACGCATTTGGAATTACGATTTTTCTCTCGCCCGTTAATCTCTACGACAGCGGTATTTCGGGTACTTCGATGCTTATCGACCAGATAACTCCCGAATATATCACGCTCTCGATAATGCTGCTTGTGCTGAATATCCCGCTGTTTGCGTTCGGGCTGAAACGACAGGGCGCTGTGTTCACGGTTTACGCGATGTATGCGGTTACGATTTACTCGCTTTCGGCTTGGCTGATAACCGATGTGCTGCCCGTTGACGTTACCTTCGCTTCTCCCCTTGCCGGACAGGATTTGCTGCTTTGCGCGCTGTTCGGAGGAGTGATTTCGGGCGTCGGAAGCGGTCTTGCAATACGCGCGGGCGGCGCTATGGACGGAATTGAGGTTATGGCGGTGATTTTCGCAAAGCGCATCGGAATAACCGTCGGCACTTTCGTGATGATTTATAACGTCATTTTGTACATACTCTGCGGCGTTATTCTGCAAAACTGGATTTTGCCGCTGTATTCGATTGTGACGTACTTCGCGGCGCTGAAAACCATCGACTTCATCGTTGAAGGTATCGACCGCGCAAAATCCGCGATGATTATCACAACTTTGCCCGATGAAATCTGCGAAAAGCTCTCCGAGGAATTTGGCACTGGCACAACCAAAATGGACTGCGTGGGCGGTTATCTCAAACAGCCGAAAACCGTGATTTATTTCGTGATAAACCGCTTCCAGATAAGCAGGCTCAAGGATATCGTCCACGGCATCGACCCCGCGGCTTACGTCACGATTTCGGAAGTCGCGGACGTTTTCAAAAACAACAATCATTAACGAAAGGATTTGCTTATGAAAAAAATCGCACAATTTGAAAAAGTCAGCTTAGCGCAGTTTCTTGACGGGTGCAAGCGCCCCGACGCCGAGGAAATTTACGCGAAAATCGCGCTCCCAAAGCGCGCCACAACAGGCTCTGCGGGCTATGATTTTTTCGCGCCGTTCGACATCAATTTGAACGCGGGCGAAACCGCAAAAATCCCCACGGGAATACGCGTGAAAATTGACGAGGGCTGGCTTTTGTCGCTTTATCCGAGAAGCGGGCTTGGGTTCAAATTCCGCCTCCAGCTCGACAACACCGTCGGAATTATCGACAGCGACTACTATTTCTCCGACAACGAGGGGCACATTTTCGCGAAAATCACCAACGATTCCCGAGAAAACAAAGCCCTGCACATTCCCGCCGGAGCAGGCTTTATACAGGGCATTTTTACAGAATACGGAATTACCGTTGACGACGACGCAACCGAAACCCGCAACGGCGGCTTCGGCTCTACAGGTTAATCGATACTGTCGTCCGTATCGTCGTAGAAAACGTCGTTGAATTTTCCTTCATCGACAAGCTCAAAGAACACATCAACGATTTTCGGATTAAGCTGCTTTCCGGAGATTTTTCTCATCTCGGCAAGGATATCGTCCTTGCTCATCTGCTTGCGGTAAGCGCGCGTTGAATTCATCGCGTCAAACGTGTCCGCAACAGTGATAATCTGCGCAACCTCGGGTATCTCGTCGCCTTTCAGTCCCCGAGGATAACCCGAACCATCGTAATACTCGTGATGATATCCCGCTCCGATTGCAAGTTCGGGGCGGATTTCTATTTCCTTGAGGATTTGATAGCCGTTTTCCGCGTGGTGACGGATAACCTCGTATTCATCGTTTGTAAGCCTTGACGGTTTTCCGAGAATAATGTCGGGAACGGCTATTTTTCCTATGTCGTGTAAAAGCCCTATATTATAAATATCTTCAACCTGCTGCTTGCTGTAACCCATTCTCTCGGCAATCATAGCAGTATATCGCGCCACTCTGAACGAGTGACCGTTGGTGTAGGTGTCCTTTAAGTCGATGCACTTCGCAAACGCCCGAATAATCTGGTCTACAAACAGACGGTTTTCGCGTTCCTTTGCAACAAGGCGGCGGTTTTTGATGTTGGTCGTGATGAGCAAAACCAACATTCCCACGGCAAGAACACCGAGCACAATCAGCATCCAGAACCAGAACTGCTCGAAAAACGGCTTTTCCTTTTCCATTTTAAAGGATACGGTTGCGATGGGTTCGCCGGTCGTGATGTCCATTGTCGAGAATTTGAACGTGTATTCGCCCGAATCGAGGTTTGTGTAGCTTATCGGCTGCAAATCCTGTCGGGTAACGGAAATTTTCTCGCTGTCAAAGCCTTCAAGGCAATAGGACAGATGAGGATTTGAAAAACCGAACGTGAGCGCATAGCTGTAAATCGTCAGACGCTTGCAGTTCGCGGGGATTTTCAGCGTTTCGCCTTCCTTTATCAGAACGCGCTTGTCGTTGATATCGACATACGGCACGCAAAGCTTGATTTGAGAACCGTTTTCGCTGCGCCGGTTTATATTGACGGAAGCGACGCCCGTCTGTCCCGCGATATAAAGCGTTCCGTCCTCGGCAAGAAAGCTGCGCGAATTTGCCGTGGCAATCGCAGGAATACCGCATTTCATATCGTAAAACGCGTACTCGATTTCCTCGCCCGAGATAAGTTTTTCGGCATTTAAAACGTAAATTCCGCTGCTGCTCAAAATCCACGCTTCATCGGAGCTGTTCGTGAAAATGTCGAAGTTGTTGGAGTACGGGAAATTCGTGAGGGCTTTCACGCTCTCGTCCTTCATATAAGCAAGCGAGTTGCCCGTGATTATCCAGTAGCCGCCGCGCTTTTCGTCCGGCTTTATCCGAAGCACAATCTCCGATTTCAAGCCGCTCTCCAAGCCGATTTGTTTGACAGCCTTCCCGTTTTCGACGATGAAAACTCCGCCGCCGTCGCTTCCGAGATAGATTTTCCCGTTTTCGCCGCCGCAAACCGTGAGGATTTCGGCGCTTCCGATGCCGCTGCTTTCATCGAGGAATTGCTCGATTTTACCGTTCCTGATAAGGGCAACGCCGCCGTTTGTCGCAGCTGCAATCGTGCCGTCCGAAAGCTCCGTCACATCGCGAACCTTCTGCGATTTCAAGCCGTTTTCCGCATTGAACGAAACGCATTCCTTACCGTCATAGCACAAAAGCCCGCTTGCGCTGTAACTGCAAATCCACAGCTTGTTTTCGGAGTCCGTGATTATACAGCGGATACGCACGCCTTTCAGCATCTCGGTGAGGTCGTTTGACTTTTGTCTGTTGTTTTCGCCGACAATATAAAGCCCGCTGTCCGTGCCGATATACAAGTCGCCGTTATACAGGCAGGTTGTGTTGACAACGCACTCGGGAATCCCCGCAGCGTCGCTTACATCGGTGAAATTGTTCTTGACCAGCTTCATCACGCCCTGACGCGACGAAACAAACCAAACGTTGTTCTCGTAATCCGTCATCGTTTTTTCAACGGAGTTGTTCAAGGGGTAATTTTCGGCGGTGAATGTGCCGTTTCGGTTAAGTTTGCCGATACCGCTGTCCGAGCAAATCCAGAAGCTGTCCTCGTCAATCGCGCTGATGGAATTGATATTTGACGCGGGTTCAACGTTAATTACGCGGTAATTCAGCTTGTTGTCAAAGATATTGCCGCGGATAATATTCGATTTGTCCGTGCCGAGCCAGACCACGCCCTGCTCAAAATCATCGGGAGTTATGCAGGAAACGATACCGAAGCCCATTTCCTCGCTGCTGTAAGACGCCGTGATTTCAAGGTTCTCCAAACGGAAGAACACGCCGTCTGTTGTGCAGCCGTAAACAGCGCCGTCATTTCCCGAGGTGAGCTGCTTGATGTACTTTCCGTTTATCGCATCGTTATCGATAACCGAAAGCTCGCCCTTATCGTCGATATAAGCAAGCTCGCTTGTTGTACCGATAATGATGTTCCCCGCGCCGTCCTCGGTAATATCGCGAACAGAGAGCGAAGAAAGCCCGTTTTCACGGTTGTAGAACCTGAACGCTCCGTTCTCATAAAGTGCCAGACCACTGTCGTTTGTGCCAATCCACATACGTTTTTTCGAGTCGATGAAAAGGCTGTCCACGCTTGTGATACCCGTGTACGAGTCAAAACGCATAAAATTCACGCCGTCATAGCGGATAAGTCCGCTGTAACTGCCGATATAGATAAAACCGTCGTCCGCCTGAACGATATCGTTTGCCTCGGACGTAGGCAAACCGTTGGAATTGTTGTATAAAACCGCCGAGAAATTGTCCGGATTATTATTCTCGGCAAAAGCAGGCTTTCCCAAAACAAACAGCGAAAGCACTGCCGAAATCACGATAAACACCGCTAAAATTCTGTTTTTTATACTGGCTGAGTGCATTTTTTCACCTCAAAACAATAAGCCAAAATCACATTCCTACACAACTGTTATTATAACACATTATTTATACATTGTCAACAAATTCCAAAAAAATAACAAGAGCCAACCCGAAAGTCGGCTCTTGATTTCAGCCGAAAACAGTCGGCTGGATTTGTTTGCCGTCAAGCGCGTCGATAATGGTTTCGGGAATTTTCCCGAAATCAGCGACCAGCGAAAACGGTTTCGCAAGACAATCGTCCTGTGCAAGCGGCACAAAATAGTAGTTTTTGTAATTCCGAAGAGCGCCGATGTTCTTCGCCGAGCCGGAAAGCGCGTCGTTCGTCGATACCGCAATCACCACGGGACGCTGGTTGCGAAGGTGACTTTTTACCGCCATGCAGACGGGTGTATCCGTTATCCCGACCGCGAGTTTCGCGAGGGTGTTTCCCGTGCAGGGCGCGACGACGAGAACATCAAACATTTTTTTCGGACCGACGGGTTCGGTTGAGGTGATGTCGTGGAGAACCGTTTTTCCCGTTATTTCAAACATTCGCGCGGCGTTTTTCTGCGCCGTGCCGAAACGCGTGTCAAGCGAATACGCGTTAAAGGACATTATGGGGGTAATTTCGCAGCCAAGCTCAGTTAGCTCTTCAAGCGCTTTGAACGCCTTTTCAAACGTGCAGAACGACCCGCAGACCGCAAATCCAACCCGCAGTCCCGACAGCCTTTCAATATCGGACAATTTTTTTGCCCCCTTTTCAGTTTACAGTTTACAGATTTCAGCTTTTGCCAAAACGCTCCTGTCATCTGTAATCTATAAGCTGCTTTATCTCATCGGCAATGAATTTCCCCGCAGTTTTCGGGAAATGCATCCCCGGAAGCCCGCCCGCCGCAATATATTTTTTGCCGTTTTTTTCGCAGAGCAGCTTCTCCCGTTCACCGTCAAGCGTAGCAAGCTCCATATAAGCGCCGATTTGCCCGAAATATTCCTCCGGCAAAACGTGCGCGGGAACAGTATTCGCGCAGTAATCAAAACTCCCGCTTATCCCGTTTATTTCGGCAGCAGAAAAGCCTTCAAGCTCTGCAGCGGCTCGGCTTGCCGGATTTCGCGCGGCAACGGTTACTTTCCCGCCGAGCGTTTTCAGGTACTTGGCAAGATATCGGGCAATTCTCCCGTAACCGGTAATCAGAATTTCCGCGCCGAGCAGCGCTCCGTCACCGTTCTGCGACAGAATACAAGCCGCCGCTTCCGCTGTCAGAGCGGCATTTTTCAATGCAAGACGCTCGCTTTGGAAATAATCCACAAGCTCAAAATTGTTCTCACGGCAGAGTTTCTCGAGAGCGTCACAGCTTCCGCCCGCGAAAATCACGGCGTTTTTCTCGGCGTACTGCAGGATAATATTGAACGTAACCGACGTTTTCGCAAGCGGCGCGTTTATGCTCAATTTATCCTTGGTGAGCGGCATAGGCAGCACAATCCCACCGAATTTCCCCTGCGGTTCGGGAAAATTCCCCATAAAAAGCCGTTCGGCAGAAATAAAATCCGCCGTGTACAACATTCTTCTGTCGCCGCCGATGCACAAAATTTCCATAACAGCACCTCAAATTGCCGAAAAAATCTCTCTTTCCGATAACATTCTATGCAAAATAAAAAGATTAGTGAAAAAACTATTGCTTTACGGAAAAAAATATTATATAATATAATAGCAGAAAAAAATGACAAAAAGGAAGGATTAATTATGAACGTTTGGCATGATGTTGCTCCCGAGAGAATTACCCCTTACGATTTTCTGGCGGTTGTCGAAATCGAAAAGGGCAGCAAGAAAAAGTATGAGCTTGACAAGGAAACCGGACTTATCCGGCTGGACAGAATACTCTACACCTCCACGCACTACCCCGCGAACTACGGTTTTATTCCGAGAACGCTTGCCGACGACGGCGACCCGCTCGATGTGCTGATTTTGTGCAACGAGCCGATTGACCCGCTGGTTATCGTGCAGTGCTATGCAATCGGCGTTATCACGATGCTTGACAACGGCAAAAACGATGAGAAAATTATCGCAATTCCGTTTGAGGACCCGACCTACAACGCTTATCGCGGAATTGAAGCTCTTCCGTCGCACATTTTCGAGGAGATGCGGCATTTTTTCAGCGTGTACAAGCAGCTTGAAGGCAAGGAAACCGCGGTTAACGAGGTTATGGGGCAAAAGGCGGCGGTTGAGATTATCAAGCAGTGCATTGACAATTACAACAACACCTACGAAAACGGTGTGAAAAGGAAGTAATCGAGTGATTTTAGCAAGTCAGAGTCCGAGAAGGCGCGAGTTGTTGTCGCTTATCACGGAGGATTTTCGGATAATACCCGCAAAGGGCGAGGAGATTTTACCGGAGAAGGTTTCGCCGGAGGAAGCGGTGCTTTCGCTGTCGGAGCAAAAGGCGGGCGAGATTTTCCGTGAAAATCGGTGCGAAGTTATAGTTGCTGCGGACACGATTGTGGCGATTGACGGGAAAATTCTCGGGAAACCGGCAGATGAAAAGGACGCGTTTTCGATGCTGAAGACGTTGTCGGGGCGGGTACACGGGGTGTTCACCGGTGTATGTGTAATTTTTGCGAGCGGGAAGAAGGAGCGGTTTTTCGAGGAGACGAAAGTGGAGTTTTATGAGCTTTCGGACGAAGCGATTGCGGCGTATATTAAGACGGGCGAGCCGATGGACAAGGCGGGCGCGTATGGGATTCAGGGGAAAGGCGCGCTGCTTGTGAAGCGGATTGACGGGGATTATTACAATGTGATGGGACTGCCGGTGGCGAGGCTGCTGCGTGTGCTGAACGGAGAGATTTAGCATTGCCGGGTTAAGCACCGCGAAGCGAAAAAAGTTTTTTTGGTCGCCGAAGGCACTGTAGCGAAGCGTAATTACTGAAGCGAAGCGTAAAAATCATTAAAAAGGACTATTTCGCAAACTTATTGTTTACAAACCGACTTGGAATAAGGTTTGCAACCATTGCTAAATTTTTTGCGAACGCAAAAAAATTCGCATACCCCATTCCGGAAACCTAAACTTAACAGAAAAACTCGGAGCGAAAACTCCGAGTTTTTTCGTTGGAATTTCTTTGTGGTTG
>SFJQ01000040.1 GCA_004555855.1 [Eubacterium] saphenum
TGAAAAAGCTCGATATAAGCGCACTGAAAAGGCTGAAAATTCTGGACATAAGCCACAACTATCTTCAAAGCGTTCCGTCGTGGTATGTGCTTGACGGGATTGACAAGAAATACATAGATTTCAACCTGCTTCCGGGCGACAACCAGCGCTCGATAAAAGCAAAAACGCCCGTTTATTATTTTATGGACGGCGAGGAGATTAATTATTCCGAGTTAAAGGAGAAAATTCTCGCGGATATCTGCTTTGACGACGGCTCGGCGCTGCCTGAGTTTTTGTACGACCCCGACAGCTACTACGACCAGCCTCTCCATATCGTTCTCGACAGCAACGGCGAAACCCCGCTCGACGCCTTCATCAACGATGATGATGAAATCGAGCTTCCCGCCGATGTAAATTACACATCTGCGTCGATAACGGTTCAGCTGTTTGACAATGCAAATAATGCCAATACTAAAACCGAGATAAAAATCTTCCTGCTTGACGGAAGTTCTCCGACAACGGCAAAAGCGCGTCTGGAAACGCTTCTCGGCGAGGTAGAGGATTATGACAAATCGCTGTACACCTTGGTTAGCTGGACAAATTTCGAGAACGCAAAGAAAACCGCAGATGCGATTTTCAATTACCCGAACGCAAATGCGGAGATGCTGAAAACGGCTCTCGAGCAGCTTGACGCGGCGAAGCGCTCGCTGATTTTGGGAATTGACGCGGACACGAAAAAAGTTCTCACCGACCTTGCTTCCGTCGGAAAAACCTACAAGGAGGAGGACTACACCCCGTCATCGTGGGACAGCCTTCAAAAAGCGCTGGATAAGATAACGGAAATCGCGTCCGATAAAAACGCAACGCTCTCCTCGGCGAAAAGCGCAATTCTCTCGTTCCAGAACGCGCAGAAAGGTCTTGAAAAAACAAGGCTCTCTGCACCGAGCATTATCCCGAAATCAAGCTTTGAGAAAATTTTCGGCGAAAGCGGAAAGTACATTTCCACAAAGGGAACGACAAGAGGCGGCAGGACGTATGAGTGGAAATTCACGGGAACAAACGTAACCGCGCCCATCGACTTCAACCCCGAAATAACCGATACCCCGACAGGCGAGGACGCGATACTGCTTGAAAGCGGAAGGTCGGGCGGCTATATTGCGTTTTCGACAGCGCAAAGCGGCGAGTTTCCGGGAAAAGGCACGCTCACGACGAATGTTTCGGACAAACTTGTCGATGGAACGTACTACTATTACAAGTGGGATACATCGGGAAAACTGATAGGCGAAGCAAGCGTTAAAGGCGGGAACTTGTCGGTTAACGTAAGC
Source organism: [Eubacterium] saphenum (assembly GCA_004555855.1). GTDB lineage: Bacteria > Bacillota > Clostridia > Oscillospirales > Ruminococcaceae > CAG-115. Next base: position 1,305 of record SFJQ01000040.1, read on the forward strand.
GAAAGCGGAACCTATTATGTAAGCACGGTTCTGCAAAGATTTGACCTTGTTTCCTCAAAGCTCGATATCAATTCGGATACGCACTCGATAATCGTAAAAGATTGCGGGGGCTATTCCGTGTCGAATTTCAAAAAGCTGTTCAACTACGGAAGCAGCGTTTCTGTTCGTGACGAGGACGGAAATGAGGTTTCGGGCACGGAGCGCGTTAAAACGGGAATGAAGGCGCTTTCCCCGAACGGAGCGGAATATGTGATAACGGTGATGGGCGACGTGAATTTTGACGGAATAGTCAATGCCAAGGACGCGCTGGCTGTGCTGAAATACAGCGTTTCCACGCCGGTTCAAAAGCCCGCCGAGGAAGAAAACAAGGAAACCGATGAAAAAACCGAAACGGAAAGCACCCCGAAGCAGACATTCGGAGTGGGAGTAACGGGGATAAACGTTGCGGATATGAACGGCGATGGAATAACAAATGCAGCCGACGCTCTCAGGATACTGAAAGCAAGCCTAAAGTCATAACGGAGGAAAAATGAACACAAAAACGATAGCCGAAAACCGACAGGCACGGCACGAATATTTTATAATTGAGAGCCTTGAAGCGGGAATTGAGCTGTTCGGTACGGAGGTAAAATCGATAAGAGCGGGCGGAGTGAACCTGAAAGACTCCTGGATATCGATAGATAACGGCGAGGCTTTTATCCGAGGAATGCACATCTCGCCCTACGAAAAAGGCAACATTTTCAACCGTGACCCGTACCGCGTTCGGCGGCTTCTGATGCACAAGAAGGAGATTATGAAGCTGTACGGGCAGGTGAAGCAGGGCGGATACACGCTGGTGCCGATTTCGATGTATTTCAAGGACAGCCGCGTGAAAATTCAAGTGGGGCTTTGCAAGGGCAAAAAGCTCTACGACAAGCGCGAAACGTCCGCGAAACGCGATGCCGAGCGCAGCATCGACCGCGCGATTAAGGAAAGAAATCACTGAAAACCGCTCTCTTGTACAAGCAAGAGAGCGGTTTTATTTATTCTGCCATATCTTCTCCGGCGCATTTTTCAAGCACCTCGAAAAACTCGGGACAGCGCTTTTTGAAATTAATCGGGTGAAATGTTGCCGCGTCAACAAACGCATGAGAGCTTGTGCCCTCGCAGGCAACCTCGCCGTTCGGCAAAATCGCCTCGTAGTAAAACTCGATTCTCGCCGCATTCAGCCGTGTAATCCGCGCGACAACCGTGATTTCCTCATCATATTTCGCGGGCTGACGGTACTTGCAGGTAATCCCCGCCACCGGCAGCATCACGCCGTCCTCTTCCATTTTCGCGTAGCTCATTCCGAGCGCCTTGATGTAGTCCGTCCGCGCCATCTCAAACCACACCGGATAAACCGCGTGATGAACAACGCCCATCTGGTCGGTTTCCGCGTAGCGCACGGTCAATTTTGTTGTATTCGGCATAAATCCTCCGTCACTTCAGCCCGCGCTTGTCTTGAAACAGCCCCGTGAAGAACGTCATCACGCAGTCGGGTATCAGCTTTGAGCCGTAAATCATCAGCTCCGAGAACTTGTTTTCGGTAATCAGCAGCTTCCCCGCAAACATCTCCCGAACAGCGTGTTCCGCGAGTTTTTCCGCGGAATAAGCCATCGGACCGAAGTTGATGTTGGCGGTCTGACCGAACTCAGTTTCAACAGGTCCCGGACAAAGCATCGAGAGATGAACGCCGCTCTTTTCACGGCGAAGCTCCTCGGCAACCGCCTGCGTTAACCGCACAACATAAGCCTTGCTCGCGTAATAAGCGCCGAAATACGGTCCCGGAATAAAGCCGCCCGCGCTCGCCGTGTTCAGGATATAGCCGCAGCCACGGTTTCTGAAATCGCGCAGAAACAGCTTGAACAGAATATGAAACGCGCGAATGTTCACCGAGAGCATCTCCAGCTCACGGTCAAGACTGTTCTCGGCAAAGCTCCCGTAAACGCCGAAGCCCGCGTTGTTGACAAGAATATCAATCTTGTACTTCTGCACGCGGCGGTACAGCTCGAAAACCTGCTTCTCGTCCGACAAATCCGCCTTTATGCACAAAACCTTAACCTTATACATATCCACAAGCTCGCTTTTCAGCTCGTCGAGCTTATCCTTGCGCCGAGCAGTAATGATTACGTTAATCCCGTGCTTTGCAAGACTTCTCGCGATTTCGCGGCCGATACCCGAGCTTGCGCCCGTAACCAAAGCTATCATATTTATCCCTCCAAAAATTCACAAAGCCTGTTATTTCCTATCTATTATTTTACCTCAATTTTTTGAAAAAGTCAAGGAAATATCTTTACATTTCGGGAAAAATATACTATAATAATAGTTGCGGCAAATTTTGTCGTTTTTCGTAAATTGTTAAAGGAGATAATTATCTTGTTAAAACTTGCCCGTTATCTGAAAGAATTTAAGCTGAACGTTATTGTTGGTCCTTTGTGCAAGCTGACCGAGGCGATTTTTGAGCTTATCGTGCCGCTTGTTATGGCGCAGATCATCGATGTCGGCATCAAAAACGGCGACTCCGATTACATCTGGAAAAACGGAATTATCCTGATAATTCTCGCGGTGTGCGGACTTTCGTTTGCGCTTGTTTGTCAGTATATGGCGTCTGCGGCTTCACAGGGCGTCGGCACGCGGCTTCGCGCGGATTTGTACTCCCACATAAACACGCTCTCGTTCAAAGAACTCGACCGGCTCGGCACGGCGGCTTTCGTCACGCGTATCACAAACGATGTAAACCAAGTCCAGACAGCCGTGGCGATGCTGATAAGGCTGGTTGTCCGCGCGCCTTTTCTCGTTATCGGCGCGACAATTATGTCGTTTTCGATTAGCCCGCGCCTGTCGCTGATTTTCTTTGGGGCAATGGCGGCGATTGTGCTGGTGATGTTTCCGATAATGAAAGCGACCGTCAAGCTGTTCAAAAAGCAGCAGAAATCCCTTGACGGAATTTCTCGGATTACCCGTGAAAATCTCTCGGGAGTGCGCGTAGTTAGGGCGTTTGCGCGGCAGGATTACGAAAAACAGCGCTTTGAAGCCGAAGCCGAGGAATACCGCACCTTTGCGGTCAAGGCGGGCAGAATAAACGCGCTGCTCAATCCCGCAATTTTTATCGCCGTGAATGTTGCGTATCTGCTGATTGTGTGGCTGGGCGGCGGTTTCACGGACGCGGGAATCGACGGGCTTACGCAGGGTAAAGTAATCGCGCTCGTAAACTATATGACGCAGATTTCGCTTGCGCTGGTTGTCGTGGCAAATCTTGTCACGATTTTCACAAAGGCGGCGGCTTCGTCTGCAAGAATTAACGAGATTTTCGATATGGAAAGCTCGATAAAATCGCCCGAGAGTTCACCGAAAACCGATGAAAACGCGCCGTTTATCGCTTTCGATAACGTAAACTTTTCCTACGCGGGCGAGGAAAACTCGCTTGAAAATATCACGTTTACACTGAAACGCGGCGAAACGCTCGGCATAATCGGCGGCACGGGCTCGGGCAAAACAACGCTCGCGCATTTGCTCTGCCGTTTCTATGACGTGAGCGGCGGCGCGGTGAAAATCGGCGGTGCGGACGTGCGCGATTATCCGACCGAGGAATTAAGAAAAAAAATCGCGGTTGTTCCGCAGAAAACCGAGCTGCTGTCGGGAAGTCTGCGATACAATATGACTCTCGGCAGGAACGATATCCCCGACGAGCAGATTTACCGCGCGCTTGAAGTCGCGCAGGCAAAGGAGTTTACCGACAATCTTGACGGCGGTCTTGACGCGAAAATTCTTCAGGGCGGAAAGAATTTCTCCGGCGGTCAGAAGCAGCGCCTTGCGATTGCAAGAGCGATTGCGCGAGGCTCGGAAATCATCATCTTCGATGACAGCTCCTCCGCGCTCGACTATTCCACGGACGCGAAGCTCAGAAAAGCGCTCGGCGAGATGAACGACATCACCTGCGTTATCATCTCGCAGCGCCCGAATTCCATAAAACACGCCGATAAAATCATCGTTCTCGATGACGGGCAGGCTGTCGGAATCGGCACTCACGATGAACTTTTGAACACCTGCGAGGTTTACAGAGAAATCTGCAAGTCCACGGGAGATTATTCGGATTGAGGTGAGGAAAATGGCTAAAACGAACAAAAAAGGCGCGCTGAAACGGCTTTTGCGCTATGTGAAGCCACAGATGCCGCTTGTAATTCTGAGTATAATCTGCGCGGCGGGAAGCGTTTTGCTTTCGCTTTACACAACCGTTCTCATCGGGCATGCGGTTGACTGCATTTCCTCCGAGGGCGTGGATTTCGAGGGAATGTATCCCATTCTCATAACAATCGCGTGCATTATTCCCGCAGTTGCACTTTTGCAATGGCTGATGTACTTCGCGACCAACAAAATCACCAACAAAACCGTAAAACAGCTCCGCACGGATATTTTCGCGCATTTGCAGAAGCTCCCGCTTTCGTTTATTGACGCGAAATCTCACGGCGATATCTTGTCGCGCGTGGTAAACGATGTTGACGCGGTAAGCGACGGGCTTCTTCAGGGATTTCAGCAGCTCTTCACGGGCGTCGTCACGATAATCGGCACGCTTGTGTTTATGGTGAGCCTGAACTGGCAGATAACGCTGGTTGTCGTGTGCATCACGCCGCTTTCCTTCGCGGTTGCTGCCGTTATCTCAAAGCTCTGCTTCAACAAATTCCGCGAACAGTCCGCGATAAAAGGCGAACTCACCGGATTTATCGATGAGCATATCGGCGCGCAGCGGCTTGTGAAATCGTTCGGTTTTGAGCAGGAAGCCGAGGAGCAATTCGGCGAAATCAACGAGCGGCTCAACATCTGCGGCAGGCGCGCGCAGTTTTACTCCGCGCTCACAAACCCCTGCACACGTTTCGTGAACTCGCTTGTTTACGCGGGAGTCGGCGTTTTCGGCGCGCTTTCCGCGGTAAAGGCGGTTTCCGGCGGGTTTACAGTCGGCGACCTCAGCTGCTTTTTGCAGTACGCAAACCAGTACACCAAGCCGTTTAACGAGATTTCGGGAGTTGTCACGGAGCTGCAAAACGCGCTTGCGTCCGCGTCACGAATTTTCACGCTTATCGACCAGCCCGCAGAAAGCTCCGATGAAAACAAGAAAGTGCTTGAAAACAGCCGCGGCGGCGTGGAAATCAAGAATGTCGATTTTTCCTACGTTCCCGAAAAGCCGCTTATCGAGAATCTCAATCTGAATGTCAAGAGCGGTCAGCACATCGCGATTGTAGGACCGACAGGCTGCGGAAAAACCACGCTGATTAATCTGCTGATGCGGTTTTATGACGTGACGGACGGCGAGATTTGCGTTGACGGAAACCCGATAAAAGAGCTGACGAGGGACAGTCTGCGGCGGGAATACGGCATTGTTTTGCAGGAAACGTGGGTGTTCAAGGGGACGGTTCGCGAGAACATTTCCTACGGAAAGCCGGACGCTTCCCTTGACGAGATTATCGAAGCGGCTAAAAAGGCTCACGCGCACAGCTTTATAAAGCGGCTTCCGCAGGGCTATGACACGGTTATCACGAATGACGCGGAGCTGTCGCAAGGGCAAAGGCAGCTGTTGTCGATTGCGAGGATTATGCTGTCGCTGCCGCCGATGCTGATACTTGATGAAGCGACAAGCTCGATTGATACAAGAACGGAGCTGAAAATTCAGAGCGCGTTTGACGTGATGATGAAAGGGAGGACGTCCTTTGTTGTCGCGCATCGCTTGTCAACAATACGCGAAGCCGACTGCATACTTGTGATGAAGTCGGGGCATATTGTCGAGCAGGGCACGCACGATGAGCTGATGAAGAATCGCGGATTTTATGCGGAGCTGATTGAGAGCAGGCAAAGCTGAGTTTCACGCGAAGCGAAAAAAGTCTTTTTGGAAGCCGGTGAAACCTTCGGTTTCCTTAACCTTTTTCTTCAGAAAAAGGTTTCAAGCCGCCGGAGGCACTGGAGGCAAAGCCGTAAAATCATAAAAAATGGATTTTCTCAAAATAATATTTTACAAACCGACTTAGATTACGCGTTTGCAACCATTGCCAAATTTTTTTGCGAACGCAAAAAAATTCGCAAACCCCTTTGAACAACCTTCCCTTAGCAAGCGGGTGCAGTCGCGAGCGTCCCTCTTTAACGTTCGTGAATGCACCCGCGCGATTTTTCGGGCTCGATGCCCGAAAAATCGCCAAGAGCGCGCAAACCCTGTTCCGTGCCGCAAACCCTGCAGAAATGCGGGTGAAGCCACGACCGTCCCGCCATAAGCGGGCGTGGCTTCACCCGCGCGATTTCGGCGGTTCGACGCCGCCGAAATCGCCAAGGTTTCGCAGAAACCCCGATTCAAGCGCATATCACCGCCGGAAATCCCCGAAAAATTCCGTCCAAGCACAGCCGAGCTTGCTTAACAGAATTTTCGGGAATTTTTTTGCAATTCTCGCAAAAAACTCTTGACAAAGCTGATTTTCTATGCTATACTGTATATGTTGTATATATACAGTATTACAGGGGTGACAAATGGATATTATTTTGAGCAACAGCTCCGATGAGCCTATCTACGCGCAAATCGTGTCGCAGGTGAAAACGCAGATTATGAACGGGATTTTACCCGAAGGCGAAGCGCTGCCTTCGATGAGAAATCTCGCAGCGCAGCTCAGAATCAGCGTTATCACAACAAAACGCGCCTACGAGGAGCTTGAGCGGGACGGTTTTATCGAGAATTTCGCGGGAAAAGGCTGCTTCGTTAAACGGCAGAACGCCGAGTTCCTCAGAGAAGAGGCTGTCCGTCAGACCGAGGAGCTTATAGCAAGCGCCTGCGAAAAGGCAAAGCTGTGCGGATTAACCGCAGACGAGCTTAAGGAAATGGTTGACATTATTTACAGGGGAGATTGAAATGGAAAACATTCAAAATGCTATCGAAATCAGCGGCGTTACCAAAAAGTACGACGGCTTCACGCTGGACAACATCAGCTTTTGCGTTCCCACGGGCAGCATAATGGGTTTCATCGGGCAAAACGGCGCCGGCAAATCCACGACAATCAAGGCGCTGCTCAACATCATCAAAACCGACAGCGGCTCAATCACCATTCTCGGCAAGGACCACATCAAAAACGAGTACGAGATAAAGTCGCAGATTGCCGCCGTTTTCGACGAGCTGCCCTTCTACGATGGCTACAACGCCGAGCAAATCAACAAAATGTTCTCGGGACTTTACAAAACGTGGGATAAGGACAAGTATTTCGCGTATATCGAGCGCTTCGGCTTGCCCAGAAAGAAAAAACTCAAGCAGTTCTCCAAGGGTATGAAAATGAAGCTCCAAATCGCAACCGCCCTCTCTCACGGCGCAAAGCTGCTGATTATGGACGAGGCGACAACCGGTCTTGACCCCGTTGTCAGAAACGAAATTCTCGATATCTTCCGCGAGTATCTTCAGGACGAAACCAACAGTATTCTGATGTCCTCCCACATCACAAGCGACCTTGAAAAAATCGCCGACTGCGTTACCTTTATCGACAAGGGGAAAATACTGCTCACGGGCGTTAAGGACGAAATTCTCGAGCAGCACGGCGTTATCAAGTGCAAAAAAGACGAGCTTCCCCAAATCGCTCCCGAGGACTTTATCAGCGCGAGAATTAACGAATTTGGCGCGGAGGTTATGGTATCCGACCGCGAGGAATGCAAGAAAAAATATCCCGCGCTCCTCATCGAAAAAACCACGCTTGAGGAGATTATGCTGTTCTATGTGAACCGTGAGAAAAAGGAGTGGAGCTGATGAAAGGTCTTGTTTATCAGGAATTTCTGCGGTCAAGAAAAGCTCTGATTTCCGGCGTAATCTTCGCAGCCGCCGTAGCCGCGCTGTTTATCCTGACAGCTCTGAGCTTTCGTTTCGGAAACCTCGCGCTGCTCCCGAAAGTCGCTTACGAGGGCTTTTTCAACATCATCAGCACCGTTGCGCTTCCGCTTCTTGCGCTTGTTTCGGGAATTACCATTCAGTCGGCTTGCTCCGCGGACAGCGAGTCAAGCCTTTTGAGCAGAATGTTCCGCAAATCCACGCCCATCACCCCATTCAGATACGCAACCGCGAAATTTATCCTGATGAGCTTATATTTCGTGCTGGGGCTGGGGCTTGCTTTCGGGCTTTCGCAAGCTCTCTGCGCGGCTTTGGAAATCCCGTTTGCCACGGAAAATATCGCGATAATGTTCGCGTGTATTGAACTTGACCTGCTGTTCGGTATGCTTATGACGATAACCCAAGCCTTTCTGCACGCGTCACACGACAAGGCGGGGCTTCATCTTCTGATAATTTTTATCATTCCGATTGCGGTTGTCGGGCTGATTATGACGTTAAACAACATAGAAATCGGTATCTCGCCCGAAGCTATCGCCGACTTTTTCACAACGATTTTCCCGTTCTCGCCGCTTATCATCGCGGTAATTCTCGCGGCGGGACTTCTCCTCACAACCGCCGCCTACAAAAGGAGGGAGAAATAATGCGCGGACTTCTTTACAACCAGCTTTTAACTTTTCGGCTGCCTCTCGGAGCAATTTTCGGCTCGCAGATTTTCGCGATGCTTGTCGCGCTTCTTGGCGGCAACGATTATTCCGTGCAGTTTGGAATGAACGTCTGCCTGATTGTGCCGTACATAATTTTCCTGCTCACAAACTCCGAGCTTTTCCACTATGACGAACGCGAAAAATGGTGCTGCTTCGCCGTTTCAACGCCGCTTTCCTTCAAGGGACAGGTCGCCGCAAAGTACCTCTTTTCGCTCGGAATAAACGTCTTGACTCTGCTCACCGCTTTGATTTGCTGCGGAATTATGTCGGCATTTACAGGAGAAAATCTGATTTCAATGATGAGAACTGGGCTTGTGGCTTTCGGGCTTACGATTACTTTGAACGCGTTTGAGTTCCCGTTTTACTTTCGTTTCGGCTCGGAGCACGGCTCGCAAATCAAAGCCGCTTCAATCGGCGTTGTGCTGCTTGCGGTGTGCATTTACGGGCTTTTCGGGGATATCTCGTTCCTGTTCAGCGACACCATCGTGCAGGATTTCATCAACATCATGAACGGCACGTTTTTCCGCACATTCTCGGCGGTTATCCCCGCGATATCGGTTGGTCTGCTATTCCTTTCGTTTTGGATTTCAACTCCGCTTTACCGAAAAGGTATGGAGTGCTACGAAAAGTAAACACAACAAAACCGTGACTTTTCAGCCAGCAGCGTGACGCTGCACCCAAATTCGCCCCTAGTTTGTACTAGAGGCGAATTTTGTGTCCGCAAGCGACTGATATTCTGTCACAATCTCATGCGGTTTTTTGTTATTCAACAGGCTCGTAAAGATTATCGAAAACCTGCTTTTTAACAACGTAAACATCGTTATCGTCGCCGTCGGTATAGCAGAGAAAATCGCCCTCGCGTCCCGCCATATAGCCCTCGTAATTCCACGCGCTGAACACCTTCGTGAACTTGTCGAGCGGTCTTGCAAGGATAACCGCGCCCTGTCCCGAACGGCACTTTTTCGCATACGGCAAAATCTCGCAGGGCTTTCCCGCAGCAGCGTCGATAACGGACGGCGCGTACTCAAATTCGCCCGAAAACGCTTCGTCAAGCGGCGTGTACTTCGCGTTAAACTTGCCCGCTTCCACGGGATAAACCTCGCCAATCGAGCCAATCATTATATAAATATCCTCGCGGCTCGTCACCATAACATCGCCCTCGAGCGTTCTTATGCGAATTTCCTTGCCCTCGGGCGCGATGTCCGTTGACTTGACATAGCCGAAAATTCCCGCTTTTTTGCGAAAACGAGAGAACCTTTCGCGCTCCTTTATGCCGTCCGTGAAACGCACCACGTCATAGCACGTCAGATACTTCTCGACGCGCTCGGCGAGATACCGCTCAATCGGCTTTTCGGTGACTTTTTTCAGAGCGTCTGCGCCGATAAAGCCGCCCGCTTTGTTGAAATGACCGCCGCCGTTGCCGGTTTTTTCCGTGATAAAAGCCGCAAGCTCGTTTGCCGCCGCCTCTATCGAGCAACTCCTCACCGACAGCTTGTATCCGCCCGCGCACTCGTTGAAAATCACGCAGATGTCGATGCTGTCAACCTGTATCACAAAATCCCCGATAACTCCTAGAATGTTCGGGTCGCAGGGGTCCGATTTCACAATCGCCGCGCGGAATTTATCGAGATAATTGTTGTGCGAAATCGCAATTCCCGCGGTTTCCAGCTCTGCGATACTGAAATTCGCGTACTTGAGCCGCGCCACAAGCGCTTTGTCGTATTTCAGATAATCAATCATATCGCGGTCAAGCGGGTGACTTATCTCGGAAAGCTGGCTGCTGTCCATATACAAGCCGTAGTAAAGCCCCGTGGCAATTTTCGCGTCCGCGTTTACGTCAAATCCGACCTCTCCGAGCATCGCGTAGACAATCGTTGAGCAGCTCACCAGATTGCTGCGGATTTCGCTCATTTCGTCCGAGATTTTTCCCGTAGCGTGGTGGTCGATAACGGCAACGTTTTCCGCTTCAAAACGCTCGACATTGCCCTCGCCGTACTGACAGTCAACCGTGAGCAAAAGCTCAGGCTTTTCGAGCTCGCGGGTGTATTGGAGCGGGATTTCAAGCTCGGAAAGCATAAGCTTCATATTGCTTTTCGAGATAACATTCCGCCCGCCGTAAATCATTCTGACGTCTTTTCCGAGCGACTTGAAGTACCGGAAAAGCGCGTATCCCGAGCCTGCCGCGTCCGCGTCGGGATTGTCGTGGAGCTGTATCACGATTTGGTTAAATCGGTGTAAATCGGTTAGTTTCATCTCAATTCTCCAAAATATCCGAAGTCAAATCAATCGTCATCGCGGGGCGAATGCCGAATCCCTCAAGTCCCGCGTAATAGCTAACCGTCTGCCTATCCGTATAGTAGCTGATGCTCGCGCAAAGGCACTCGCAGGCGGTTTCGCTGTTTGCGTCGCGCAGCCACCAGAAAAAGTCCTCGACATTATAGCTTTCGCAGTCCGTCTTGTACCAGTTTGATTTATCCTGTTCAACAGCCGCGGCAGTCGGCTTTGCGAACACGCTCACGTCCGCTTCACAGAGCCATTTCAGCTCGTCAGCCGACAGCAGGAAAACCTTATCCGAGGTTGTCGCGCCCGCCGTATTAACCTGCGTTTCAACAATCGCGGCGCGCTCCTTTTCGGAAAAACCGTTCAGGAAGCCCGGCTCGGTGTGATAGCCGTTTTTATGCTCGGACATCGCATTTGTTGTCGGCGCCTGTCCCGTGTAAACAACGTTTTCGCGCGCGGAGTTGAGCCAAGTACGGATATTCGACAGCTCCCAGCGGTTATCGCCGCGAACCTTTCGCTGTAAATCGGCGGTCAGTTCCGAGGTTTTCGTGCGCCAGTAATCCTCGCCGTCCAGCTTGTTGAACGTGCCGCATTCCGCCGCGTCAAAAGCCTTCATCGTGAGGATTTTGTCCGAAATCACAACCGCCTGCGTTTTATCCTCGGATATCTTTATCACGCGCCACTCAATCGCTTCGCCGTTGTAGCTGCCGAGCGTTATCCTGTCGCCGGGTTTAACCGAAAGCGGCTGCTTTTCGGGCTTGCTCTCGGGTTCAACGGGCGCGATTACTTCAGCGGACTGCGTTGATGTTGAACTTGAAACGGTGCTTTCAACGGACGATGTTGACGAGGAAGAAACTGTTGGTGATGACGAGGAAGCAGCCGAACTTGACGAAGAAGATGAAATCGTTTCGCTTTCCGAAGAAGAGTCGCCGGAAACCTCGCTTTTCGGCATATTTGTGATAAGCCATATCCCGAGAAAAACCGCCGCCGCAATAACCACGGCTATTCCCGCAATCAGGAATACTTTTTTGCGCGAATTTTTGGAATTTGCGGGCTTTGTTTCCCCGACAACAATTTTGTGCGGTTCGCCGCCGGTATTCTCCGCGTACTCGGCAACCCGCCTTACGATTTCATCAAAATCCCTTCCGGGCTTGTCGTTAACCCACTGGTGCGTCATCAGGAAATACTCGAGCGACTTTGAAAGCCGGACCTCCTCGAGCTTGTAGACAATTATCGTCTTTTTCTTGCTCACGGCGCGCTCAATCTCGCGCAAAACGTGCGGGGAGCTGTTTGACGCCTCCGACAGCAGCAAAACCATAACGTCCGAGCCGTCTATTCCGTTTATGATTTCCTCCGCGTATTCAAATCCCGAGCGAATGTCCCTCGGCGCAAGAAAACACGGAAAGCCATTGTTTTCCAGCTTTCCGCAAAGTTCCCTTGCAAGCTCCGCGTTTTCAGATGAATGTGAAATAAAAACTCTCATATTTTACTCCCAATTTATATATTAATAAGGTTGGCGATTGCCGCCATCAGCATTTCCATATCAATCGGCTTTGTTGCGAGAATTTTCTCGACAAGCAAACCGTTTAGTGTCGCCGTAACCTCATACTTATCCTCAAGCGCATTTTTCAGCAGCTCCTCAAAGGCTTCTTCCTTCGCCACAACAACAATCGGCGCGGAATTATACTCGGGGCAGGTTCTCAGGCGCAAAATCTGTTCAGCCGTGCCGTCGTAAACCGAGTCAAGAAAACACAAAAACGCGTCGGGACTGAACAGCTCAAAATGCGCCGCCATATCCTTAATAACATCGGTTGTGCTCAGGCAGTCAAAATACTGTCCCGAATAGCTGAAAAAACCTTCAGCAAAGACAGGTTGTTTCAGTTAACCAAGAGCTTGAATTTTATTGCGCTGCCCTCCCGTTTCCTAAATTACCGTTTCGACTTTTATCGATTTTTCCTATAATAGATACATTTTAGCACAAATTGGTGAATATGTCAACAAAAATTCGCCATATTGATTATAATTCGCCGATTTTTCCCCGAAAAAGTGCGAAAATCAGCGTTTTTGTAAAA
>SFJQ01000148.1 GCA_004555855.1 [Eubacterium] saphenum
TCGCCGTACTCGGTAGCTTTACAGATAAAGTCCTGTTCGTGTTCCTTAACATACCGCAAAACCCGCCGCATATCTTCCAGCACTAAATCAAGAAGTACGTTTTTGCGGATATAATGAGAGGTACACTCGCTGCCTGTCCTTGCCCTGTTGCGCCATGCGCCGCAAGAATAGGAAAACTTGCGCGGCTCGATATTTACGCCCTGTTGGTAATACATCTTATGTCTGCAACCAGCGCAAAACAGCAAGCCGGAAAAAATATCAATCTCCGCTGCTTTTGTCGGGCGGTGGCGGGTAGCAATCCGCTTTTGCGCAAGTTCAAAGGTTTCCTCGTCAACAAGCGGCTCATGGGTGTTTGGGAAGAAATAGCGTTGTTCTTCTTCGTTCTTCCGGGTCTTTTTCGACTTGTAGGATACCTTGTGAGTTTTCGCGGTTATGGTATGCCCTAAATATTCCTGCCTTGCTAATATGTCATAGAGCGTTTTGTCCGGCCAAGTATAGGGGGCGATCATTGCCCGCTGATACCGCGCCTGTCCTGTACGCTGATAGCGCAACGCTCCAATCGTCAAGACTTTGTTTTCCGCAAGCCATTTTTGGATTTCGCACATACGCACGCCGCTAACAAACATAGCGAAAACCTGTTTGACAATCGGCGCGGTTTCCGGGTCGGGTATAAGGTGGTGGCGGTTGTTCGGGTCTGGGATATAGCCGTATGGATATTCCCCGTTGACGCGCTCGCCTTTTTGCGCCTGTGCCTGTTTAACTGCGCGGATTTTCTTGCTTGTGTCGCGGGCGTAAAACTCGTTAAACCAGTTCCGCAAGGGGGTAAACTCGTTATCCTCCCGCGCTGTGTCAACTCCGTCGTTGATCGCGATATAGCGTACTCCGTTTTCGGGAAATACAATCTCTATGAGTTCGCCCGTTTTCAGATAGTTTCTGCCAAGACGGGAAAGGTCTTTGGTAATGACCGTCGCCACTCGTCCGGCTTCCACTTCCTGCAACATCGCTTGCAGCCCCTCGCGCTCAAAACTCACGCCGGAAAATCCGTCGTCCACAAAAAACTTTGTGTTCAAAAAATGGTGTTCGTCCGCATAGCGTTGAAGTATCATTTTTTGGTGCTGTATGCTTCCGCTTTCTCCGGCTTGCATATCCTCTTGACTTAAACGGCAGTAAAGGGCGGTGATTTTATTCGACTGTAACATTAGTCCTCCTTTCCGACAGCCGAATAAACAGGTATAATGTGTTGCTATCATTATACCATATCCCGCCGCCTAATGCACTACTCGGACGCTAAAAATCCCGGATTTCCGGGCTTTTTCTGCAAATCCTTTACAATGAGTTTCTCAATCTTTTTATGGATTGTATCGGTTGCCTTTTCACTCGGCAACGCTTGAACAAGATAGGTGATTTTCCCTATTTTGCGTTCGGTTGTAATTGTCTGTTTTTTATCCATTAGAAAAACCTCCTTTTCCTGTATGGATAAACTATATTCGTCAAAAGGCAAAAACGGGCGGTTGTTAGCTGCAACCTCACGGGAGTTTCACCCCGGCCCATGCTTATGGGTGCGCCGCGCAATACTTTGAGGGTGTTCAACGCGGGAGTATCATTGTGCCGCCTTGTATGTCGTCGCCCACAAGCTGCTAAACCTGTTTTACGGCGCGGTAGTTCTCGCTCGGCTTTTCCCCTATGGGGAAAAGCTGTCATGGCGTACCCGCCGACTGGCTCGGTACAGACGGAATGTACCCGTTTGCCTGTTATGCTGCGCACCAAAGGCCGCTTTCTTTGTCAAAGAACAATAGGCTTTGTCGGCCTGCAAAAGCACATCAACAGCGGATATGCTTTTGCGGAACGACAAATAGCCCATAACGGGAAGCGTGGAAAGGGGACACGCTCCCCGCATGGGCTAAAAGATTATCCTACATGAAAAGCAAGGGTGCGGGTAATAAGGCGCACTTGCAGCCTGTTACGCATTTCCTCGTCCACATAGGAATAGGTATTGCCCGCGTCGTCTTTCAGCGTGCGGGTACAAAGTTTCGCTATGTAACCCTCGTAGTGCTTCAAGATCGCGCACATGGCGGTTGTGTCGCCGTTTGCCGCTGCGGAAATGACAGGGAACGGCAACAGATTTTCAGACTTCCTAACGGTATTCATCATCTGCTTTTCCCTCCAAATACTGTTTGATTTTCGCAAGCGCGGATTTCCTGTGCCGGAAAACCGTCGTGCGTACAACATTCAGCAGTTCGCCAATTTCCGCGTCGCTCATATCCAAGAAGTAGGACAAAAGGATAATGTCGCGTTTCCTTTCGGGCAAAGCGTTAAGGGCTTCGGCAAGCAGTTCATTTTTGACGAGTACATCAAAGCCGGACACTTGAAAACGGAAATAATCGCTTTCGTATTCGTCCGTTGTGAAAAGCTGCGCGAGTTCGCTTTCGCTCAAATCCGAAAAAGTAACTTCGCGTGCTGCGCGTTTCGCAAGAGTGCGGCGGTGGCTTTTCGCTTCGCCGACCAAAGTTTTCTTTGCTAATGCGTCGTACTGATGTTGTATTCTTTCCTTGTCGGAAGAAGATAGCTCCATAGAGTTCCCCTTTCGCTCCGTACCCGTTCGGGAGATGGCTCTTGAGTGCGCTTTTCAGAAAAAAGTTGAAAAAAGCAAAATGCGCCCGTCCGCAAGACGCGGACGGGCGCAAAGGAAATGTAAGCAGTAGCTAAATGTATTGACAGTTCACATTCATAGCCGGAATATCCCGCTTGCGGAGCATAGCTTTTTTTGACCGCAAAGCATTAGGCGGGTTACAGTAAATAAAAATGGACACGGCGATACCTCCCCGATACCGCCGTATCCTTAAAAAAGGGCGACTTTAATACACTACCCGCAATCCATTCTATAATAGGGAACAGCGGCTTTTGCGCAATATTAAATAAAAAAGCCGATAACACATAGGTTTTTTGACCTAATGCGTTATCGGCTCTGCGTCTATGCGTCTGGCACTTTTAATCATTTTTTTTTGAATTTATTATATGTGTTAGCTAACTGTCCACAAGCCGCGTTAATCTCTCTGCCATGAGAAACTCTCATAGTAACTTCAAGTCCTGCTTGCTCTAATTGATGTTTGAATGCAACTATTTCCCGTTTCTGTGGTGCTTTAATTCTTGAATTGCTTGTTGGGTTGTATTGTAACACGTTAATCATAACTTTTTTGCCCCGAAACCATTTTGCAAGTTGTCTTACATCTGAGGGCCGGTCATTTATACCCGGTAAAAGCAAATACGCAAAGACAATTTTGCGATTATGCCTTTCAGAATAGGATAAGGCTTGCTTAACAACATCTTCAATAGCATATATGCGCATGTGAGGAATAATACGATTTCTTGCAGATTGTGTTGCTGCGTGTAAAGATATTGTCAACTGAATTTTAAGATGTTCCTCGCGCAATTTTTTTAATTGATCGACCGGACCAACTGTTGATATGGTAATGCCGTCGGTTGGAAAGTTGAGCCCATATCTATCTCGGAGAATATGGATTGCTTTTATCAAGTTGTCATAATTGAATAAAGGCTCTCCCATACCCATAAAAACGATACGGTTTACTTTTCGACGCAACAATATAATCTGTTGTACGATTTCTGACGATGTTAGATTACGAACAAAGCCATTTCGCCCGGACTCACAAAAAATACAACCAACAGGACAACCGACTTGTGTCCAACAGGACAACCGACTTGTGTGCTCACGCAAACAGTTCCACCATCTCGCCGCTTGATAAAAACCGTTTCAATGTATTTGTTGTCTTTCAGTTCGTAAACATACTTTTCAGTATCACTGCTTTTGCAAATATTTTTTACCAACATTGATAGATTTTTTTTGCGTGGTAATTGCTTATATAATTCTTCATATAAGGCTTTTGCTTCATTCTCGCCAATAACTTCCGACATTTCTTTGTAAGTAAATCCGTATGGATCATTCCGTACTTCCGCAGGCGTATATTTAGGTAAACGTTTCATTTTTATATCCTTTCTTCTAAATAATAAAAGTTTGTTTTTCTGTATTTTTGATTACAATCTCTAATTTTTCTACATCAATGATATGCGTCAATTTGCATTTAGGGCAGAAAAGAGG
>SFJQ01000041.1 GCA_004555855.1 [Eubacterium] saphenum
CGGAGCGTAGCGGGTAATTTATGCGGCGCCTCGTAAAAAATCATAGTCCGTTTTTCGTCTTTTATTTCCTCCAAATGCTTTTTACGGCTTATTTTATTCACCGATAAAAAGCCCTCAAAGCAAAATCTGCCGCTTTCCATACCTGATATTGCAAGGGCGGTTATAAGCGCGCTCGGCCCCGGTACGGACTCGACCGTTATGCCGTTTTCATGCGCCTGCCGCACCAGATCCTCGCCGGGGTCGGATATTGCGGGCATGCCCGCGTCGGATACCAGCGCGCAGCTTTCTCCCTTTAAAATGCGCTCAATTATAAGATTTCCTTTTGTGCTTTTGTTATGCTCATAATAGGAGAGTATTTCCTTTTTAATTTCAAAATGATTAAGCAGCTTCAGCGTAACGCGCGTGTCCTCGGCGGCGATAAAATCCGCCTGCCCCAGTATTCGCACGGCGCGGGGGCTGAAATCCTCCAAATTGCCTATCGGCGTCCCGACAACATAAAGTTTTCCGCTCATTATTATAAGTACGCCTCCTTATACGGTCCGTAAATTCTTATCATTTCGGGCGAATATTCGCCGTTTTCGTAAACATACAGCGTGGGCTCTATGCGAAGCCCCGTGTTTCCGCACTTTCGCGCCTCTGTAAGCACCAGCCACGGTTCCTCGCCCACTTTTTTGCAGACAAGCCGCAGGCGCTTCGGTTCTAATTTATTCGCTCGCATTACCGTAATTATTTCGGCAAGCCTTTCGGGACGCTGGCACATACAAAGCCTGCCCGAGGTCTGCAGCAGCCTTGCAGATACCGAAATTATATCGCTTAAGGTGCAGGCGACCTCATGCCGCGCCGCAGCAGTTACGCCGTCGGGATTTTTAAGCCCCGCACCCGGCGCTTTATAGGGCGGGTTGCAGGTGATAAGCGTGTGACACCCAAACTCCACCCTGCCCTTTAAATCGTTAAGGTCGGCGTTTAGGGCGGTAAACCTGTAGGCGCCGTTTTCTTCGGCGGTTTTTGCGGCAAGACCTATTGCCTCGGCGCTTATATCTACCCCTACGGCGGTTTTTAAATTACCGTCGCGCAGCATTAAAAACGGAATTATTCCGCATCCCGTGCCGAGATCTATAAGCCTGTCCGCCTTTTTGGCATTAGCAAAATCGGCAAGCAAAACCGCGTCCGTTCCGAAGGTATGGTGCTTTGATACGTTTATGAAAAAGCCGTTTCCCAGCGGCTCTTTTTTTATTACGCTCTCGTCCATTTAACGCCCTGCGGTGTATCCTCAAGCACAATGCCCATCGCCTTTAATTTATCGCGTATTTCATCGGCGGTTTTAAAGTCCTTAGCCTTTCTTGCCGCCGTGCGCTGCTCTATTAAGGCCTCAATATCGCTGTCAAGTGCCTCGGTTTTGCGGTTGTAAACAAGCCCCAAAACGCCCGTTAATTGGTCGAACATATCAGCGCAGGCTTCAAGTGCCGTTTTGCCCGCTCCCTCGGCTATAAGAGTATTGATATCGCGCACAAGCATAAATATCGCAGCAAGCGCGTCGGCGGTATTAAGGTCGTCATCCATAGCGGCAATAAATTCCTGCTTGCGTTTCTCTATGAATTCGGGCACTTTGCCGCCGTCCTGTGCGTTTTTCAGCGCAAAATCAATATTATCGCGGCAGGTGTAAAGCCTTTCAAGCGAGTTTTTCGCCTGCTCTATTACCTCATAGGAATAGTTTATTGGGCTTCTGTACTGGCAGGATACCATCATATAGCGTATCGGCTCATAGCCGTATTTTTCGGCGACATCGCGCACGGTAAAGAAATTGCCGAGAGACTTTGACATTTTGTGGTTATCCACATTTATAAAGCCGTTGTGCATCCAGTAGTGCGCAAATTCGCAGCCGTTTGCAGCCTCTGACTGCGCAATTTCGTTTTCGTGATGCGGGAAAATAAGATCAAGCCCGCCGCAGTGAATATCAATTGTCTTACCGAGATAGCGGCACGCCATAGCCGAGCACTCAATGTGCCAGCCGGGTCTGCCCTTACCCCAAGGTGAATCCCAATAGGGCTCGCCGGGTTTGGCGCCCTTCCACAGGCAGAAATCCATGGGATCCTCCTTAATCTCGGTAACATCTATTCTCGCACCCGCCTCAAGGTCTTCAAGCGGCTGGTGCGAAAGCTTGCCGTAGCCCGAAAACTTTTTAGCGCGGTAGTAAACGTCCCCGCCCGACTGATACGCATAACCCTTTTCCACAAGCGCCGAAATAATGCTCTGTATCTGCTCAATATTTTCGGTAGCGCGCGGATTAACCGTCGCGTGCTTTACGTTAAGCCCATCGGCGTCAGTCCAAAATTCCTTTATATAGCGCTCGGCAATTTCGGGCACGGTGGAGCCTTCCTCGTTCGCGCGCTTTATAAGCTTATCGTCAATATCGGTAAAATTCTGAACAAAGCTTACCTTATAACCTCTCCACTCAAAATAGCGGCGCAAAACGTCAAAAACGCAAAGCGGGCGCGCGTTGCCTATGTGAATGTAGTTATAAACCGTAGGTCCGCAGGCGTAAATTTTAACCTCACCCTCGGTTACCGGCTTAAATTCATCCTTTTCCCTTGTAATGGTGTTAAATATCCTCATTGGTTTCCTCTCCCGGTATATTATCTGTTTTCAAGCGAATGAAGGTAATCTATACATATCTTCGCCTCGGTAATACCGTCGGGGTTACAGGTTTCGCTTTCAACCACCATATGAATATTGTTTTTAACCGCATAATCGTAAACCGCCGCAACCGGTGCCTCGCCCTTTCCGAGCGGTGTGCCGTGACCGTCCGACGAGCCGTCCTTAATATGTATGCAGGCAAGCCTGTCGCCCGCCCTGTCAAGCAGGGCTATCGGGTTCTTCATACCCACAAATGCCCAGTAGGTATCCACTTCAAGCTTTAAATCGGTGCGGTAAAGGAGCTGATCGTATATAAGCGAGCCGTCTGCATTAAGCTTAAATTCGTGGGCGTGATTATGGTAAGCAAGCGTTATGCCGTCTTCCGCCAAGCGCTTTGAAATTTCAGAGGCTTTCTTTACAAAAACATCCAATTTTTCCTGCGAGCCCAAATCATATCCCGGAATAATATAAAGCTTATTGCCTATTGCCTTGTGAAAAGCCACGGTTTCATCATAATTATTTACAAGGTCGTCAAACCCCGAATGTGTGCTTGATACACATAAGTTATTCTCACGCAGCATTTCGTTTACTTCATCCGCGCTGTGCCCGAAAAAGCCCGCAAATTCAACCGATGAATAGCCGAGCCCTGCTACGCGTTTTACCGCCGCCGAAAGATCCTTTTCCGCTAAATCGCGCACGCTGTAAAGCTGTATACCGTAATCCATTTTTATCACCTTTTTATATTTTATTTTTCTTCAAGAGCCTTTTCAAGCTCTGAAATGCGTTTTTCAAGACATTCCATCTTCTGCTTAACCGGGTCGGGAATGTGAATCTGGTCAAGGCTTGCGCAGCCTACCTTTTTGCCGTCCTGGCGGACTATTCTTGCCGGCACGCCCACAACAGTACAGTTCGGCGGCACCTCTTCAAGCACGACCGCGCCCGCAGCAACGCGGGAATTGTCGCCTATCTTAAAGGGTCCCAACACCTTAGCTCCCGCGCTTATCATAACGTTGTTCCCCACGGTTGGGTGGCGCTTGCCGGTATCCTTTCCCGTGCCGCCTAAAGTCACGCCCTGGTAAATCAGCACATCGTCTCCTATTTCGGCGGTTTCGCCTATTACAATGCCTGTTCCGTGGTCTATAACCAGTCTTCTGCCTATTTTAGCGCCCGGATGAATTTCAATGCCGGTTTTTCTAACCGCCCGCTGCGATACATAGCGCGCTAAGAAAAGCCACCCGTGGGTGTAGTAAAAATGCGCCCTGCGGTACATTCTTATTGCCTTAACGCCCGGGTAAAGCAGTAAAATTTCCAAAAAGCTGCGCGCGGCGGGGTCACGCTCCTTAACCGCACGTACATCCTCTCTTATTCTGTCAAACAAACGAAAGCCCCCTATTTGGTAGGATCAATATACTCTTTGCTGTCAAGCAGATATATGATACCCGATATAATACATAATACGGCGGATATCCAGAAAAGAATACTGATAATTATATCGCACCCGGTAACAAATGCCGCGTTTCCGGCGTGAAAATCGATTATAAGCGCATATGCTGCCAGCGCAAATATTATGCCAACCATCTGGCTTACCGTTTTGCACTTGCCCCATATATTCGCCGCTATTACCTTGCCGCCGCTTGATACCACAACTAATCGGAGCGAGGAAATTAAAAATTCCCTGAATAAAACTATAAAGGCAATCCAGGTAACCTGCCAGCCTATATCCATTTTAATAAAGCCCAAAAACGCCGCGGTAGTCAGCATTTTATCGGCAAGCGGGTCAAGGAATTTCCCGAAATTCGTTATAAGGTCGTATTTTCGCGCAATTTTTCCGTCAAGCAAATCCGTCACGCTTGCCGCAACGAACAGCAAAAGCGCCCAGACAAACCGCAGCGGAATATCCGAAACACACATAAATAACACGAAAAACGGCACAATCGCAATTCTGATTACCGTAAGTTTATTTGGCAGGTTCATATCAATTCTCCGATAAGATTATTTTCGACAACTTGTTCCAGGCGGATTTTCACGAAATCTCCCGCGGCAACCTTTTTGCCCTTCGCCGTGAAATAAATCATTCCGTCAATCTCGGGAGCAAAAGCCGCGCTTCGTCCGAAATAATGCTCGAGATATCTGTCATATCCCTCGACAACAACCTCGACTTCTTCGCCCGTCATCGCTTCGTACATCTCCGCAACACGCGTGTCCTGCTGTTCCTCGAGAATTTCCTTGCGGTGCTCACGGATTTCCTCGTCAACCTGGTCGGGGAAACTCGCGGCGGGCGTTCCCTCCTCCTCGGAGTACGCGAAACAGCCCATTCTCTCGAACTTCATCTCCTCGGCAAACTCGCCGAGCTTGTTGAACTGCTCCTCGGTTTCGCCCGGAAAACCCGTGATAAAAGTGGTTCTGAGCGTAATTTCCGGTATCTCGCGGCGCAGCTTTGCAACAAGCTCCCGCAGCGAGTTTTCATCGCCCTTGCGGTTCATTCTCTTGAGCAGCGCACCGTCGCAGTGCTGCATAGGAATGTCGAGATATTTCACGATTTTCGGCTGATTTTTGATAACCGAAATCAACTCGTCCGTAATTCTCTCGGGGTAGCAGTAAAGCAATCTAATCCACTTGAAATCCAACTCGCAAAGCTTGTTCAGCAACTCGGGCAGCGCGAGTTTTCCGTACAAATCAAGCCCGTAGCGCGTGGTGTCCTGAGCAATCAGAATAAGCTCCTTCACGCCGTCTTTTGCAAGGTCGCGCGCTTCCTCGACAATTTTCTCCATCGGTCTTGAACGAAAATGCCCGCGGATTTGCGGAATAGCGCAGTATGTGCAGCAGTTGTCGCAGCCGTCCGCGATACGCATATAAGCGTAGTGCGGCGCAGTGGACAAGATGCGCTTGCCCTCCATCGTGTGCTTTTCCTTTTCGCCGAATGTGAGGACTTTCTCGCCCTTTTGCATTTTCCCGAAAATCTCGGCAATTTTCTCGTACTCCGAGATTCCGACAACCGCGTCAACCTCGGGATAAAGCTCCGCAAATTCCCCGCGATAACGCTCCGAAAGGCAACCCGTCACGCAGATATACTTTATCCTGCCCTCTTTTTTCAGCTCTATCAGCTCGTTCAGCCACTCGATTGCTTCTTCCTTTGCCGCGGTGATAAAGCCGCAGGTGTTCAGCAAAACGATGTCCGAAACGCCCGGCTCCTCGACAAAAGCATAGCCCGCCTCCGCAAGCCGCGCCATCATCATTTCCGCGTCAACCTGATTTTTCGCGCAGCCAAGCGAAACCATCGCAACCTTTGTTAGTTTTTTCTCACTCATTTTCGTAAAACTCCTCGTCGTCGAAATTCTCCAGACATTTTGCAATGCAGCGCTTCACCGAAGAATAATCATATCCTCTGCGAACCAGCGCTGCGACTGTTCTCCGACGTCCGTCAAAATCCGCTATTTTATCAATATATTTCTTCCCGATAAGCTCAGTCAGTTCCTCGTCCAACTCTTCCTCGGAATACTCCGCAAGCGCGTTTTCACAAAGCTCCCGAGAAAGTCCCTTGTGCAGCATTTCCTGCTTCGCCTTGTAAACGCCGTGCTTTTTGACCTTTATCAGGTACTCCGCGAGCTTTCCCGCGTAGTCCTCGTCGTCTATGTAGCCAAGCTCCTCGACATACGAAACCGCTTCCTCGGCAATCTCCGGATTATACGTTTTCTCGAGCTTTGAAAACAGCTCTCCCCTGCAATAAGCCCGCTCGCCAAGCAGGTAAAGCGCGCGTTTTTTCGCCTTTCTCACAAGGTCGGCGGCGGTTATCGCAGACAAATCCGCAGCACTAATCTCCTTGCCCTCAAAAAGTCCGCAATCGCTCACCACAAGCTCGTTTACGAAGATTTTCTTCCCGCTTTCGAGAACTATTTCCCAGGTGTCGCCCTTATACTCCGACAAAGACGTGATTTTCATTATTCAGCGCCGTCTGTGTCAAACTCGGAAAAATCGTCCTCGGTCTTTTCGACAGGCTTTTCCTCCTCAACGAGAGCAATTTCCTCGCCGTTATTTGAGCGTCTTGCAAACTCATCGCGAACCTTTTTCTCGATTTCCTCGCAAATCTGCGCGTTTTCTTTCAGGAACTCCTTAACCTTGTCCTTGCCCTGACCGATTTTCATATCGTCATACGAGAACCACGAACCGCTCTTTTTGATGATGTTGAACTCAACCGCGCAGTCGATGATTTCACCGATTTTTGAAATGCCCTCGCCGAAAATCATATCAAATTCCGCAGTCTTGAAAGGCGGCGCAACCTTGTTTTTCACAACCTTGCACTTAACGCGGCTTCCGATTATATCCGCGCCGTTCTTGAGCGGCTCTCCCTTTCTCACGTCAATTCTCACGGACGAGTAGAATTTGAGCGCACGTCCGCCGGGAGTGGTTTCGGGGTTGCCGTAAAGGACGCCGATTTTCTCGCGGATTTGGTTGATGAAAATGGCAACGCAGTTGGTTTTGCCGATAATCGCGGTGAGCTTTCTCATCGCCTGCGACATCAAACGCGCCTGTACGCCGACGTGCGCGTCGCCCATATCTCCGTCGATTTCCGCCTTTGTCGCCATCGCCGCAACCGAGTCCAGAACAACGATATCGATTGCTCCCGAGCGCACAAGCGTTTCGATGATTTCAAGCGCCTGCTCACCGGTATCGGGCTGCGAAACGAGCAGGTTGTCCACGTCAACACCCAGCGCCTTCGCATACACAGGGTCAAGCGCGTGCTCAACGTCGATGAAAGCCGCCATTCCGCCCGCTTTCTGTGCCTCTGCGACAGCGTGCAGACAGAGCGTTGTCTTACCCGACGACTCCGCGCCGTACACCTCGATTATTCTTCCCTTCGGCAGTCCGCCTATTCCGAGCGCCAAATCCAGCATCAGCGAGCCGGTCGAGATATGCTCGATGTCCATGTGCTTGTTCTCGCCCATAAACATAATCGTGCCCTCGCCGAACTGCTTGTCAATCTGCTGCATCGCAATTTCTATCGCGCGTTTTCTGTCGGCAGCGTCCACAGTTTTTTCAACCTTTTCAGCAGTTTTTCCCGCAGCCTTTTTCTTTTCCATTGCCATTTTTTTGCCCTCCATTTATGTTAATTTCAATATTTAACACCGTAAACCACGCGGACAATCCCGCGCAAATCCTCCGCAAACCTCGGCTCAAGACCGTTTTCGCGAAACAGCTCGGCAACCGCTTTCTCCTCGCCCATGCCGATTTCAACCGCAAAAAGCCCGTTTTCCTTCAGCATTTTCGGGTATTTTCTGAGCAAAGCGCGGTAAAAATCCAAGCCGTCCTCGCCGCCGTACAAAGCCGTTTTCGGCTCAAACGAAACCTCTTTTTGCAGATTTTCCATATCTTTTTCGGTGAGATACGGCGGGTTCGAGAGAATTAAATTATACTCGCCGCAGATTTTTTCCTCGTCAAAGCAATCCCCGAGGACCGCATTGCACTGCGCTTTCACATCATTCAGCGCGATATTTTTTTCAAGATACGAGAACGCCTCGCGGGACTTTTCGACAAGAGTTGCTTCCGCGCCGAAAAGCTTCGCGAGCGTTATCCCGATACAGCCGCTCCCCGCGCATAAATCCAGCGTTTTGCGCTCGTTTTCGGGCAGCGTTTTCAGAAAATCCGCCGCGATTTCAACCAGCGTTTCCGTGTCCTGCCGCGGTATCAGCACTCCCTCGCCGACCTCAAACGGCAGCCCGTAAAATTCCCACTCGCCGAGAATATACTGTAGCGGATACCCCGAAGCGCGTTTTTTTGTCATTTCGCGGACTTTTTTGCAAACTTCGTGCGAGATTTTTTCGCACGGCTCGGCGAGAATTTTCATCGGTGAAATTCCCGCTTTTTCAAGTATCTGCCGCGCCTCAAAGCCCGCGTTTTCCACACCGTTATCCGCAAGCGCGCAAAGCGTTTCCCTCAACAAATCCCTGAGTTCCATCACCAGTTGTCGTCCTCGCCCTCTTTCGGCAGGCACGGCAGAACCGCCGCAATTGCTATCTCAATCTGGCTGTCGTCGGGTTCTTTTGTGGTAAGGCGCTGCATCCAGAGTCCCGGCGCCGATATGATTTTTGTGAAAATGTTTGTGTAACGTCCCGCAAGCCTGATGATTTCGTAGGAAATTCCCACGACAACCGGCAAAAGCGGCAGCTTAATCAGCACGCGAAGCAGCGTTGCCAGCACTTTATTGTCAATTCCAAACCACTGAGCCGGTTCAAGCGGCACGAGCGAGTATACCAGAATGCTCACCAGCAGCGTGATGATGATAAAGCTCGTTCCGCAGCGCGGGTGAAAACGGCGCATCGGCTTGATGTTCTCCACCGTCAGCTCTTTTCCCGCTTCATAGCAAGCAATCGTTTTATGCTCCGCGCCGTGATATTCGTAGGTGCGGCGAATGCTCTTCATCTGCGCCACAATCGCCATATAAATCACGAACAAAATCAGTTTCAGCACGCCCTCAAACGCGGATTTCCACATCGAAATATCCGTACCCTCGCCGACCGCGCTCTCGATTAGCTTGAACAGGTAAGACGGCACAAACAGGAAAACCGCGAGCATCGCCACAATCATCAAGAACGAGAAAATGCCCGTGATTACCGAAAAGCCCTTTTCGCCGAAGTGCTTTTCAAGCCACTTGTCGAACTTCGTCTGCTCGCTTTCGTCGTCAAAAGCGCCGCTGATTTCCGAGGATTTGTTCATACAATTCCAACCCTCGCGGAGCTGCTGCACGAAATTCACGCAGCCACGCACAAAAATCGCTTTGTTGTACCATTTTTTCTCGGGCAGCTCCCACTGCTCCGTGTAAATCGAGCCGTCCTTTTTGCGGACAGCCATCGCTCCCACGGAAACGCCCTTCATCATTATTCCTTCAATCAGCGCCTGTCCGCCGACCTTTGTCTTTTTTTCGCAGCATTTTGTTTTTTTGCTCATTTTACTCTTCCTTAACCGCCAGAGGCAGTACAATCGTTACCGTTGTCCCCACGCCGAGCGTGCTTTCTATCTCCAACATTCCGCCGTGCATTCCGATTATTTCATCGGCAACCGCAAGTCCAATCCCCGAGCCGCGTTTTGTGCGATTTGCCTTGTAGAACTTTTGCTTGACCTTAGGCAAGTCCTCGGGAGCAATTCCGCAGCCCGTGTCCGCAACCGAAATCACCACGGAACTCTCGTTCTTCTCCGCCAGAACGTCGATATTTCCCGCTTCCGTGTACTTGAAAGCGTTGTCGATTACGTTGATGAAAACCTGCCGCAGACGGCTCTTGTCTCCCACAACCGCGCACATAAACTGCGGCTCGTTGTAGGTGAGCGTGATGTTCTCCTTTTTTGCGCGGTCGATGTACAGCAAAAGCGCGTCCTCAAGCTCCGCGATAACGTCAATCGTCTGCATCTGCATCGTAAACCGCCCGCTCTGTATCCTCGAAAAGTCCAGCAGCTCCTCAACCATCTGCTCAAGACGGTTTGTTTCGCCGTTTATGACCTTCATTCCCTTTGTGAACGTTTCTTCCTCATAGCCGCCGCTGAGCGTTTCCGCCCAGCCCTTGATTGCCGTGAGCGGCGTCCTCAGCTCGTGTGAAACGCTTGAAATAAAGTCGTTCTTTATCTGCTCGGAGTTCTCCAGCTCGTTTGCCATCTCGTTGAACGAAGCGGAAAGCTGCCCGATTTCATCGTTAGTTTTGACGGGAATACGCTCGGAAAAATCTCCCGTTGCGAGCTTTTTCGCGGTTGCGCTTATCTGAACCAGCGGCACGCAAATCGATTTCACGAAGTAAAGTCCCGTCATCACAACCACAAGAATTACGAACACGCTTATCATCACGCACGCGAACATTATTCCCGCAAGCTGTGCGTCAATTAGCGAAAGCGATGTCACAAACCGCAAAGCCTGATAGTTGCTGCTCGGCTTTTCGATGATTTTCGTTACCGCGAGAATGTTCTCGCCGTTGTCAAATCCCAGAAAAACGCCCGTTTTGTCCTCACTCTCAAGCGCCGCCTCATAGTCGGGCATATAGTAGGTTTTATCGGGTGAAAATCCGCTCGACGAGAGCGAAACTTGCCCGTTTTTGTTTATCGACATAAGCTCCATTCGGTCTTTTTTGTCGAAATTTACAATCATCTCGCGCACTTCCGAGGAGTAGTTAACCGCCATATCCTCGTAAAGCCTTGTCAGAACCATCTGCGCGGCGTTTGCTTCGGAAACCACATAGCTCTCCGCAGAACCGTAGTAATACTGCCGCGTGAAATAGTACACGCAGACGTTCGCCACAATCAGCAAAATCGCCACGACAAGAAGCGTGTTCACCATCCAGCGCGTTGCTATCGAGTGCCAGCCGAATTTTGTGATTTTCTTTGATTTTATGTTCATCAGCGGCTTATTCATCTTTCCACTTGTACCCAAAGCCCCAGACCGTTATAATGTACTTCGGCGACGATGGATCGTCCTCGATTTTCATTCGCAGCCGCCGCATATTCACATCGATAACCTTGTCCTCTCCCACATAAGAATCGCCCCAGATATGCCGTAAAATCGACTTGCGGTCAAGAGCCGTGTTCTTATGCTTCAGAAGGTACTCGAGCATGTGAAACTCAACCTGCGTAAGCTCGATAAGCTCGCCGTTTTTCCACACCATCCTGCTCTCGCAGTCCAGCGTGAATGGACCGGCTTTGATGGATTTTGACTCTTCTTTCGGTGAACGGCTCTGCGAAACTCGACGATAAATCGCGTCAATTCTAGCCACAAGTTCAGACGGCGAAAACGGCTTTGTCACATAATCGTCCGCGCCCGTCATAAGGCAGTTGATTTTGTCCATCTCCTGACTTTTCGCCGAGAGCATAATTATGCCGATTTCCGCGCTCTGCTCCCTTATCCAGCGGCAAAGCGCAAAGCCGTCCATTCCCGGCATCATTATATCCAGAAGCGCCACGTCAAAGCTGCCGTTTTGCTTTTTGTACTCCTCGACAGCCTCCTCGCCCGATGCCACGTCAACAACGTCATAGCCCGCTCTTCTTAGATTTATCACCACAAAATCGCGGATTGAGTCCTCGTCCTCGCAAACCAAGATTCGTTTCATATTCTATCCTTTCCCGCGCCAAAAGTTCCCCAAAATCAAAGCGTAAAGAAATTCTTGTTAAGCTCGCTCTCCGTTAGCGCGAGTTTTCCCGTCATATAGCCCTTCGTCACGCTGTAACAGAAATACGTTTCCTCCGTTTCGCCAAGGAAATTCATCTTCTTCGACTGAGCAAGCGCTTTCTCATCGTCCTTGTCAACCGCGCGTATTCGCATAAGCTCCGTTGTTTCATCAACAACCAGCCCTTTTTCCTCGTCATAAGAAACGAACACAATCTCGTTGTTTGCAAAATCCGGAACCGCCGTCACAACTCCCTGCCAACGGCTCGGAAACATCAGCGCAAAGCGGTATTTTCCCGAGAAATAGCTGTAATATTTCGCCGTGAAATTGTCGTCCGAAACCGTGTACCACATAACCGCGCAAAGCTGCTCGGGGAGCGTCAGCACCTCGTAGCCCGGAAGCGGCGTTGTCGATGGAATTTCGATAAATCCGTCACCGTCGATGTCATAGCAGTAAATCTCCGACATATAATCGTTCACAAGCCTTGAAATAGTGCTGCTCTGCGGGTTTTGACCAACGCTGTCGGGACAGAAAAGTCTGTTTCCATAGCAGTACAAAACGTCCGTTCCCGACTGACCGCCGCCCTTTGAGTAGTCAAAATACAGCGCCTGCGTGTTCTCGTTCAGGCTGCCCTTGGTAACGCGCAGATACTCCGCCGCTCCGCTGTAAAGAGGAGTTTCGGAGAGCTTTTCAAAGCCGTTTTCGCTGTTGGTGAACATCATTGCCATCGATGTGTTCAAGGTCTTGTCCGACGTCACCGTTACAAGCTCGTCCATTCCGTCGCCGTTGATGTCAAAAACCTCAAGGCAGGAGTACGCCGACGAATACATCGTTGTCGGAACCCTGTCCATATAACGTATAACCGAAAATGCTTTTTCCGACTGATTGAGCAGCGTGTAGCGAATGATTATATCAACCGCTTCGCCTGTTCCCAGACGCGCAAAACTGATGCTGTCAACCTCGCTTCCCGCGCACGCCAAATCGTACACGGCTTCCCACTTGCCGTTGTTTTTGTCGAGGAACTTCAGACGCAGCGCGCTTTCACCCGCAGCCGCATTTTTGCTCTCGTAAAACACCAGCGCCTCGTTGCCCTCCTCGTCGTCGATGTCGTACATGACAAACGCCGAGCGATAATCGCCGCTTCTGGGGTATTTCAGCTTAACATTCTGTCCGACGCTTTTTATAAGCTCATCGTAGATTTCATTCTGTTCCGCGAGCAGCCTCGGCGGCGTCAGCATATTTTCAATCGACGCGCCCGCGCTGCACCCGCATAACATCAGACAAAGCGCCACAAGCGCCGCAATTTTTCTTTTCACAAAAACCTCGATTACCGATTATCGGTCTGTTCTTTTTCAAGCTGTTCCTCGGGCTGAGCTATGGGTTCTTCGGCTTTGGCAGACTTGAGCGCTACCACAACCGCTGCTGCCGCAAGCAGTCCCAAAGCCATATTAACAAAAGGCGTGAACGTCATAATATAGCTGTCCCTGCCGTGATTGTTCTGATAAAAAACCTCTGCGTAATTGGCTGACGCGGATATTCTTTCGGCAATTTCCGCCGGAGCAAACAGCTTTGAAAGAATTACCCCGAGAGATGTGGAAAGCGTCAGGATTGCCGCGCCTACGCCGGTAAAATACATCATCGGAGTTGTGGCTCTATCCCCGTTTCCCGAAAATAATCTCGCGAACATCGCAAAAAACAGCGCAAGCAAAGCTATCTGAAGCACCTCTGCGAGATACTCGGGAACCGTTGCGATTGCCATTCTGTTCATAAATACGCTTATCCCGCGGAAAACGCAGTAAACGCCGACTATCGAATAACAAAATCCCAGCGCGGGCGTAAACGACTTTTTGTAAAGCAGCGCAAACGCAAGCGCCGCCATATAAACAGCGCCGACAAAGTCCGAGATTATGAGGAAAACCGACGGTGATAAAGCGCTCGTTTCCGTAATCCCCTCATAGCCCGCGCAAATCGCCGCCAGAAGTGTAAAAAATCCGATTACAAGGCAGCCGTTTTCGGACGGTTTCACGAACTTTGGCTCTTTTCGCAAAAGCACTCCCGCAGCAATCGCCGCCGCTGCCAGAAACCCGTAATTCAGCAGATTGCACAAAATCTCGCTTCCGTGGGTTAAAAAGCCCGTTTTCATATCCGTGAAGAATAAAATCGTCACAAGCCTTGCGGCAAGGCACAAAACAAATCCCGCTCCCGCCGCAATAAGCGCTGTTTTACCGTTTTTGCTCATAATTGCTCCCATCTCTATCCGTAAAAACCTTGAATTATGCTATAATTATATTCTGTCTTTAAGCGGTATATATTTCTTGTTGAGGTTAATCG
>SFJQ01000042.1 GCA_004555855.1 [Eubacterium] saphenum
AGCAGCAAAGCAAAACCGCAAATATTCGTTTTTTAAGCGAGAGCCTCATTTACCTCACCGTCATCTTTCTGTTCTTCTGAATGAAATAATAAGTCAAACCACCAATCAAAAGCACGCCGAAAATAATGATAAAATCGAGCGGATTTATCGCGGAAACAGCCTTGATTTCCACGCGCGCAGTTGTGACATTTCCCGCCTTGTCGGTTGCTGTTATGCGGTAAATTCCCGCGCCGAGAAGCTCGGTTGTGCTGTTCATAATCTGCCCGTTTTTGGTCATGCGAAACGTACATTCGGTGTCCGATGTGACGACTATTTTCTCGTTGAAAACGATGTCGGTTGTTCCGTTGAAATAGAGCACGGGCGGCGTAGTATCACGCAAAAGCTTAACGTTTCTCGAAAACTCGCCGTTTGTGTACTCCAGCAAAAATTCTCCTTCGCCGTTCAAAACGGTAAAACTCTTGTCCTCAAGAGGCAAATTTTCGCCGTTCAGCTTAACCGAGGTCAGCTCGAACCCATAAGGCGGCTGATAAATCCCGAGCCGATTTGTCGCTTTTGTAAACAAGTTGAACGAGAACGAACGCTTCTCCATTTTCCCCTCATCGTTGAAGCAGGAGATTTCCATTTTATACGCGCCGTCCTCGGTGATAAGCCCGCTTGACGGCATCGAGAAAACATTTCCGTCCCTTGTCATCGAGCAAATCGCCGATTCGGGCACGGACAGCTTCGGGATAAAACTCACCGTTTCCCCGTCAAGAACATTTGTGACAAATTCCGTGCCGTTTATGAAGGTGTGACGGAAATTCTCACCATCGACGCTCTCAAGCGAAACTCGTCCCGTAATCATCTTCTCCTCGGCTTCGGCAGGCTGCTCGCCGATTTTCACGCTAAAACGCGCCTGAACCGGCTCTCCGCTGGTTCGCAGGATATGCGAAACCGTCACCTCATACGCGCATTTTTCCGTGAGGAAATACTCGTTCGACTGCTCAAGAGGACCGTTTGCGCCGTTTGCGAGAATAATGATATCGTCCTCCTCGCTTCCTACAAGCAAAACCGACGCGAAATTTTCACCGTCGGTCAGGTTCTCGGACGAATAAAACACCGCGCCATCGGAAAACGTGTAGTAAAACATCATCGAGTCCTCGTCATAGCTTCGCAAAACCGGCGACATATCGCTTGAAAAACTCGGTTTTTCTTCCTGAACCGAGCTTTCCGCAAAGCACTCAAAGCTGAGCGAAAACGCCGATAAAACCGCAATAACGAGCGCTGAAAACGCTTTTTTAAAGCTCATGTGAAACCTCTTTTTGACGCGTCATTTCACGCGGCTTTTGCGTGAGTCTCGGCGGCTCATACATATTCGCCTCGCGAAGCAGCTCCTCAAAGGTTATCCTCACGCGATTTCCGCTGTCTGCACTGACGCGCTCTGAATGCGGCTTCGCGGGAGTTCTCGCCTCTTTTTCGGAAGCTCGGTAAAACGTGGTTTCTTCGACAGCCTCGCGCCGGTTTTCTTCGGTAAAATCGAGTTTTTTATCATCGACAAAATCGTTCTCGGGAGCAGATTTTTCAAGATTTCTGGACGCCGCGCGCTGCTCCTCGACAGGCGGCAAACCCGCTTGGATACGCGCTTTTTCCATACGCAGCACGGAAAGCTCCTTCTCCCACTGCGCTCTGTGCTTCGGGTCGTCAAAATATCCCATATCACTTTTCTCCTGTAATCATTTTACCCACAATGCCGTTTACTGCGCCGAACAAAGCCGTTTTGCTCTTCGGCACCAATATCCCGAACCGCTCTGCGTCAACATCTGCGGGAATACAGCAGCGCAGCTCCTTGTTCTCCGAAAGCAGCCCGAGCGCTTCGTCCTCAAAGCAGACGTAAGCGTGGATATCGCCCGATTTCAGCAGCTCCGCCGCAGCATTCGCGTTGTTGCAAACAAGTTTTCCGTCTGTAACCATACTTATAAGCGAGCGCAGAAGGCTCTCGGGAAGCTCCGCAGAAGCGCCTGCAACCCGCCCCGTGAGGTCGGTTACACTCGTAACCGAAAGGTCGCCGCCGCAGACGATGTAAATTCGGTTTTCCGCAATGGGCATCGTCATCAGGAAATTCAGTCCGGGGTCGTTTGAACTGCTGAAGCTGCCGATTGCGATATCTGCTCTGCCGCTTGAAAGCATTTCAAGCGCCGTGCTTCTGTCGGTTTTGGTTATATCAAGCGGCGCGCCAAGCTCTTTTGCGATGAAGCCGGCAATTTCAGACGAATTTTCCAGCTCAAATGTAACCGCCGCGCGCAGCTTTCCGCTTTTCAGAAGCGGCTCTGTTTGCTGAGCGCAGCCGCTCAGAAGCAAAACCGCTGCGCTTATTAACAGCACAAATTTCTTCATATTATTCCGTAAACAATTCCTGCAAATCGTCCGAAGCCACGATATCAACGCAGGTTCGGTTGGACGGCGCCGTTACCACAAACGCGCGGCCTCTCGGGTTGTTGATAATCTGGTCTTGCTCGGTTTCGTTGATTTCACCCGCTTTTTCGTACAGCTTGCACAAATCGTGCATATCGTTCGGCGCGAGCGCGAAAATAAACGAATACTGGCAGGCGTTGATAATTGCCGTGGATTTGCGCGCAAGCTCCTCTGTGCCGACAAAATCCTTGATGTTCTGCGTGATGATAATCTGCATACCGTTGTATTTTCTGATACGTTTTGCGAGCTGATACATAAAGTCCAG
The DNA here is from genome assembly GCA_004555855.1 of [Eubacterium] saphenum. Taxonomy (GTDB): domain Bacteria; phylum Bacillota; class Clostridia; order Oscillospirales; family Ruminococcaceae; genus CAG-115. Next base: position 2,717 of record SFJQ01000042.1, read on the forward strand.
CGCAATCGGGTATTTCTCATCGATGAAAACGTGCGCCTCATCGATTACAATGATGATTTTTCTGTTCGCCTTGTGCAAGATGTTGTAGTCGCGGTTTTTGATAATCTCGTTATCGAGATACTTCAGCACCAGAAGCATCTGCGCGTTTGCAATCGTGTTGTTTCTGTTTGCAAGCAGCGACTGGAAGTTGAACGCGATGAAGTTCTCCTTCGTGGTAATCGTGGACGGGCTGTTCCAAAGATGCGCGTTTCTGCCGCCCGTGGAGAATTTCGATACATAGTTAAGCAAAATTCGCAGATTGTTCTTGTTGTAATCGCTGGAAGCGCGCTGGAAATCCGTCAGAATCTTGTCGTAAAGGTCGTCGAAAATCGGATAATCCTCGGGAGAAAGCGTCGAGAGGTCGGTGTCCGCGTCGATACCGCGCTCCGCGTAAATTCTCGGGAAAAGGTTGTTCAGATACTCGAGCGCGTCGTTATCGGTTTCGGGCAAAATCTGCCTGAAAAATTCCTCGAGGAACTGCAGATGCGCGTTAAAGCTGTTTGACGCGCCCTCCTCGTCATCGGAAACGCCCGTGATAATCTGGAACGGGTTGAGGCTTCCCTCGGTTGCTTTTCCGACGTCTATCATCTTGCCGTTGAGCTTTTTCGCAAGCGCGCCGTACTCGTTTTCGGGGTCGAGGATAAAGATTTTGCTGTTGTCGGCAGCGAGATTTGACAAAATAGTTTTAGTAGCAAACGATTTACCGGAGCCTGACTTACCGATAATCGCCATATTGCTGTTTACGCGCTCGCTGTCACGCTGGAAGAAGTTGACGAAAACGGGATTTCCGCCGGTTGTACCAAAGCAAATTCCGTCCTTGTCCTGAAGGAAAGGATAAACAAACGGGAAAGCTGCCGCGATAGATGAGGAGTGAATGCCGCGGCTCTTCTTTTTAAACGCGTCGCAAGCCGAAATGTGCGAGCTTGTGTACACGTCAAACGTCTGCATAAACATATCCTGCGTCTTGAAGCCCGCTTCGGCGAGATTGCGCTTGATTGTCTTTTTGAGCGAAACGTAGCTGGACGAGCTTGTCGGAGAATTGCCCTCGGCAGCGCGTTTTGAGCGCTCCGTAAGCTCGTAGTCATAGATTGTGACGTAGGTGTTGACATCGTAGAGCGACTCGTTTTCGCTCTGAAGCATCGAAAGAAGTTCTGCGAGCGACTCGATGTTCTCGTTGATTTCCATAAGGCGGGAAACCTTGCCCGTCTGTCCTGCCTGACCGCGAAGTTCTTCAAGAGAACGGTCGATGCGCTTGATTGACTGGTAGCGTTCAACCGGCTTGAATTTCATCACAACGCGCGTGTTCGGCACATTGAAAAGGCGATAACCCCACGCATTTCCCACGACGGACGGATAATCGAGAATTTTCAGATTGTGCGTGATAAGACCGTCATATTTCACGGTTCGCGCTGTCATCTCAATCTTCTTCGGGATAATCCAGTCCATATATTCCTCGGGTTTGATTTTGTCAACCTCGCGCTCGTCGAAAACCTGATTGTACTGATACTTGAGGAAAATCGCAAGGTCCCTGCCCCTGAGCTGGTGCGCGTCAAGTCCTGCGTTTCTGAACTGCCCGACAGCATTTCTTGTAATCTCGGACAAAATCGGCTTTTTCTTGTCGAACAGCACGAGATAGTGGAACGGACGATATACCTTATCGTCATAGTTTATCTTCTTTATCTCCTCAATTCTGCCGTAGATTATCTCAACGCGTTTTGTCAGCTCGTCTTCGCTGATGATATCGTCGAGAAATGCCTTTTTGAGCTCATCGATTTTCTTGCGCTCCGTGCGGATATATTCATCGTAAATCACAGGGCGGTCGATTTTTACAAACGCGCCTGTCTGGTCCTGACCGATTGTGCGGATAATCGAACCGATGTTGTGGTCGATAATCGAGTCCTGCCGAAACTCCGTCAGAAAGCGAAACTCAATCGACGGGATTTCGATAACCGTGGCGTAATATTCCTTGTTGTAGCTTATGTAGCGGTCATCGATTCCGGTGAACGGTGTGATGTCCTCAACGCTGATTGCGCCGCTCTTTTCCTTCTTTCTGAAAAAGCAGTGCGGTATCGCGAAATGCCGCAAAAAGTGGATAAAGAGCATATAAATTTTTTCATCGTCAAGCGGCATAAGCAGGAACACAAACACCACAAAAATGCCGATTGCAATCCACCATCTGTACGGAATATTCGAGGTAATCAGCGCAACGCAAACAAATGCGCCGAAAAGCCCCACAAGCACGTCGATTATGGAAACGCCCTTGAAAAGCTCGGTTTCAACCTTAGTTTTCTTTGGAATTATTCGCATTGCTAATCACCTTTTCGTTAAAATTTGCCGCTGTCGTTTTTATGGTCATTTTTTCTGTGTAAAAGAGGGTCGTCTAAGTTCGAGGACTGTTTAGACTCAGCGCTCCTGCTGCTTGCCGAAGAACCGGCAGAGTCGCCTGTGAACTGAGCCGAGCCACCCGAAGAACCGCTTGTTGTATTCTTTACGGTTTCAAGCGGGTCAACAGTTTTTACAACATTCGCTGCAGAATCGCCCGTGAACTGAGCCGAGCCGCTCGAAGAACCGCCTGTTGTATTCTTTGCGGCTTCAAGCGGGTCAACATTCTTGACGATATCCTGCGCGCTGTAATCCGTGCTGCTGCCGTCATTAAAGCTGTCGCCGCCTTCCTCGCCGAACAGATTCCGAACGCCTTCGTATGCGTTTTCTTCATCTTGATATGCGCTTCCGAGAGTTCCCGTTTTGAACAGCTCGTCAACACTCGAAAGCGTGTCTTCATAGTCCTTTTCAGCCTGATAATCCGTTCCGAGAGTACCCGTTCTGAACAGCTCGTCAACACTCGAAAGCGTATCCTCATAGTCCTTTTCAGCCTGATAATCCGTTCCGAGAGTGCCCGTTCTGAACAGCTCATCAACGCTTGCAAGCGTATCGTCGTATTCCTTATCGCTGAGATAGTTTTTCTGTCTTGGCTTGTTACTTTGCGGGAATTTGCCCTTTCCGGCAGTGTTTGAAGTGCCGCCTGTAAACTTCGACGATTTTCCCTTGCTCTCGCTTACGGTTTCCTTTGACTTTGAACGCATCTTGCTGAACGCGCTTATTCCCGCGCCTGCCATAGCATTCGCGCCCTTCATCATACCGCCCGCAACCATTCCGCCGAGGAGCGCGTTGTTCATATTCTCCTCTGCGGCAACGCTCGAGCTGATAATTCCCGTGAGCAGCGTCGAGGACTTGTAAACCGCAAACATTCCGCCCAGAATGAACACCAGCCTGATTACATAGCCGCCCGTTATATTTCCCGCAAACGAGTCGAAAATTTTCACGTTGTCGTTCATTATCACGGGCACCATCATCAGGAAAATCCGCATTCCGATAACCGAACCAAATCCGACGAGTATTCTCGCAATAAAGCTTTCTCGCCATTTCCTGAATTTTTCGCCGTCGTCAAGAACAATTGTCGAAACGAAATACGGCGATGTTATGTACAGAATGATGATATCGAAAATTCGCTTGATAAACGTAAACAGGCAGGCTATCATCACAATCATCATAAAGATTATCGCGGCGTAGCCGATTAGATAGTCAATGTGTGAAACGTGGATTTTCGCGCCGAACGTGATATAATCCATTCCTTCATAGAGCAGCGAATACCACGGCTCGTTAATCTGGCTTGTTTTTTGATTCATAAAGTCAACGGGAGGGTTTCCTCGTCCCGCGTCGATAGATGAAATCGCCAGAACCCACCGTCCGAGCGAAGCGTCGCTGCCGCCGCTGATAGCCGAGCAGGTCTGCTTGAGCACGATTGAAACAAGGCTTACTCCGAAAATGCAAATCGTCGGTACAAGCAAAAACGCAATCATCGTCTTTGCAACAGAATTAAGTACTTTTCCGACGGGACGTTTTCCCTCGAAATCGAAGTCCAGCGTCGAGCGCATAACCGAGTAAATCGCGAAAATTATCGACAAGCCGAGCGCGATAAATGTTATCGAAATCATGGCATTGCGGATAATATCGTTGTTCATAAAGTACTGCAAAAGCGTCGTCTGCGTGTCCTGACCCGTGGCTTCGGAGTAATAAGTGATGTCCTTCAGCCCTATCAGCACGTCAAATCCGCTTTGCAGCTGGTCTAACAGCCATAGGAATTGACAGAAGCCGTTGTAAATAAATGTGAAGAAAATATCGGCGATATTCGCGATGACAATATTCCACAAAAACTCAAAAACCGGCAACAGAAGAGGGATTACAATGGTGTCCAGAATCCACTCAAAAATGGAATTGAGTATTTTCGACAGCCAACTGATAATCGGGTCAAAAATCTTGTCGCAAACCCAGTCGAAAACGCTGTCAAAAATTCCGAGCGATTGTATCGGCATTATCGAAAACCTCCTCTCATCTTAATCTCGCTATTTCTTTTCTTCATCGTCTTTTTTGTCGGAGCCGCCCGATGAGCCGCCCATACTCTTGCCTATTTTGGCAATATCTCCAAGACCGCCGCCGCTGCCGCCCGTAAAGGCATTTCCCGCGCCCTTTGCAGCGCTTCCCGCAGCGGAAGCGGCACTTCCCGCAGCCGAAGCCGCGCCCTTAGCCGCAGTCGCAACGCCCTTTGCAGCCAGACTTCCTCCGCCTGTTGCAGCAGCCAGCGCCGCGTCCTTAGCGGTGTTCGCAGCCATTTTCACCATTCCCGCAACAACCATCGCCGAAGCGCGGTCTGCTGCGGCAACCTCGGGATTTATTACCTCGAGAATTGTTGTGTTGGACTTCCAAGCCGCGTAAAGACTGCCAACCACGAAGATCATCTTCAGGGAAACGTCAAGAGCGATATTGTCCGAGAAAGAGAAATTCGAGCTCATTATCATCGGGATAAAAATCATCACGAGATTCATCGAAATCACAATTCCAAATCCCGAAAGCAGCTTTCCAATAAACATCTCGCGCCATCTTTTGAAGGTTGAGCCTTCGTCAAGCGGCATTGTGGCAACAAACAGCGGCGATGTGATGTACAGAATGACTACCTCGATAATTTTTCGTATAAACACGAACATCGAGCAAAGCATTATCAGAATTACGCCGATGCTTACGAGATAAACCAGCGGGTAGTTGTAAAGGCTCTCAAACAGGTTCGGGAAAGTCTTTGCGTTTTTGGAAAGGTCGTCAAGCGAGAAATCGGTTTTTCCTTCCTTGTTGTTTTTGATATTATCAGCCGACTTGTCGGCAACCTTCACGTCATCCGCCTGACTTTGGAAAATCGCCTGAATATTGTCGAGGTCGAGTTCGGGATACATAGTGAAATCGACCAGATAATCCGCGGGATTATAGATGCTCTTTTCGCCGTTGAAATAATCCGCGCGTTTTCCCGACGTAAAGGACGCGTCCGGCTCGTCGTCATCGCCGAAGGTTCCCGAAAGGAACAAAATCGTCGATAACTTCGGGCTTTCGTCCGAACCGGTCACTCCGATAATCGCGTTTTCCGTCGAAACCAGAATTGCCGAGGAAAGCTGCGAGCCGAAGAACATCATCACCGGCACTATCATAAACGCAATGCACGATTTCAGCGCCGTTTTCATAACGTGGCTAATCGGCCGCTTATGCTCGAGCGCATAAGAACCCATCGATTTCGCAACCGAGTAAATCGTGAAGATAAAGCAAATCGCAACGCCGACAAACGTCACCGCAATCAGCGCTTGTTTAACGCCGTCGTTGGTGAGAAAAACGTCGAGAAGATACATTTCATTGCCGTTGTTTTTCACGGTTTGCGTTCCCGCAAAAACGTCGAAGAAATCCTCAAAAACATCGACAATGTGCAAAAGGTAAAACAGAACCCACTGCAAAAACGCGCCGAACACTAAAACGATGCCCTGAAGCACCACTGAAAACAGGAAGTTGAACAGATATGTAATCAGCGTGGAGAAAAGACTAAACGCCCAGCTCAGCGAGTCTGCAATCGCATTTGTGACGGTTGTCACCCAGCCCAGACTGTCCAGAAGCACAGGGGTCATTCTGTTCACCTCCTCTCTCAAAAATACGCGTTATCTGATGTTGAATTTCTTGCGCGTGATGATGAAGAACACAACTCCCGCGATAATCAGCACACCGCCGAGAATTGCCGCGACAATCGCCATAGTGTTCATCTGATAGATTATCTCAAAAATCTGCGAGAAGCTGTTTCCCGCCTTGTCGTAAACGGTCACATAATACTTGCCCGCGTCCGTAAGCTCCAGACTTTTTTTGTACGGCTCGCCGTCTTTGATTATCGTGTAGGTGTCTATATCGTCCGAAATAAGCTCGATGAAAACCGTCACGCCCTGAGCTTTTCCCTCGTCGTCAATTCCGTTTATGTTGAACTCGGGCGGCGTGTTGTCAAGCGTGAAGCTCTCCGTCCACTTGTAATTCCCGCAGGAAATATCGAAGCTGTATTCGCCCTCTGCTCCGAGGTCAACCGAGTTTCCGTTCGCACGGATTTCGTTTTTCCCGAACATTGCCTTTTCGATTTTGCAGCCGTCCGGAACAGCGTACTGCGTGATTGCGCCGGCATATTCTCCGATAATCGTAAAGCCGAATTTCGCGGGATTTTCGTCGTCGCCGTCGTTGATAAAGAGCGTGTATTCGCCCTTTTCGGTAACTGCTTTGCCGGAATCAAAGTCCGCCTGTTCCTCTCCGTCTTTCAGCAGTTTATACTCGACAGCGTCCGAAAATTCAAATTTTACACCGTTCGTAGCTGTCGTTCCCGCAGGGACATTGCAGAAAAACTCCGTTCCCTTGTCCGTGACAACGCGGATTTTTTCACTTGTCGCATACTGCGAAAGAAGACTTGCTTTTTCGCTTTCCGGAAGCAAAACTCCCTGCTCCTCGGTACCTTTATCGTCGGGATTTGACGGGTTTTCGTCCTCGCCTCCCGAGCTGTCGGAGCTTGCGTCGGAGCTGTCGGAATAATCGCTTTCACCGCTTATGTCCGAACTTTCATCATCGGAAATATCCGAAAAATCCGAATCCTCATCTTCCGAGCTTTCGTCATCGGAGTCGCTTTCCTCGGGGGGTTCCGTAATCCAGAAGCGGAACAGCCCGTAATAAACCTCGTTTTCGCTGCCGCCGAGCAAATCCTTTCCCTCAACCATCAGCGTGAGCGAGTATTTTCCCGTTTCTTCAAACTTTTCAGCCGACTTGCATTCGGACTTTTTGCCGTCCTTTTCCATCGAAACGGTTACGTTTTCGGGCAGGTCAAGCGTTACGGGATAATCGATAACAGCGCCGTTTGAAACGTTGCTGTAAAACACGATTTGCTTCGCGAGAATTTCCTCGAAAAGTGAAGAATCAACCCTTTTTTCGGCAATCTCCGAGTAGATATATTCAATTTTCGGCGTACTTTCCGCAGACTGAGCGGGATTTTCGCCCGACTCCGCAAACGATGTCAGCGAAATCGTTCCAAAAACAGCGCAGGCAAGCGCCGCAGCCAGAATTTTTCTAAACATACCATTTTCCTTTCGGAGATTAGTTTTCTTCTGCCCCGAGAACTTTCTCGTTTCTCTCGGTAAGGTCATAGTAAACTTCATCGGGGAAGAACGCGTTGCTGCGAACCTCCGACAAATCCATCGTGCCGAATTTGTACAAATCGCACTTGTAGCTCGGCGTGAATTTTGTTTTCAGCGGGTAGTTACCGAAAGTAACGATAATCGCGTTACCCGTATCGGTTTTGTTGTTGATTTTCTGCAGCTCGGACGGGTAGATAAGCGGACGCGTCTGAATTGACGTGCTGTAGCTTGCCTCGCCCTCTTTCGTGCCCATAGAGCGCGAAACGCTGGTAGTGGAAACGGTGCAGTTTCCGCAGAGCTCCGAGAACTCCTTGCAGGTTTCGATATCGTTTGAACCGATGAACATTTTCATACCGCAGTTTGATTTGACGATATCGCCGACGGTTTTTCCGTAAACATTATCGAGCTGCGCGTAGGACTGCACGACCATATTGAACCAGATTTTTCTCGAACGTCCGACGGTAATCATCTTGTCGAACTTGTCGATTTTCGGCATATTACCGAACTCATCGAGAATGAAGTAAACGTTTCTCGGGAGCGACAAATCCTCGCGAGTGGAGGCTTTTTTGATAAGCGCCTTGTAGATACAAAGGATAAACGCAGCGGCAAGCGTGTGTCGCGTGTCCTTTTCATCGGGGATTTTGAGGAACAGCGCGGTTGATTCATCGGCAAAAATCGCGGGGTCGATATCTGTGTTCGACGTGAGCGAGCAGATACCTTCGTCGTTGAAGATGGACAGCTTATCGAACGCGATTGACATATAGCTCGCGAGGGTATTTTCCGCAGCGGAAAGCACCTGCTTGCTCAGAGTAACCGCCTTTGAAAGAACGTTTCTGCCGTAGAAATAGTTGCGAAGCGCCTCAAAGTTGTTGTCGGAGTTTCCGAGCGCCTTGTTGACGTTGAAGAAGTTGAATTTATCCTTGGTCATACCAAGCTCAGGATTTTCGCTGTCCTCGAGCATACCGAGAATTGTCGCCATTATAATCGAGCGCGCGCCCTTTTCCCAGATGGGGTCGTCCTGACTCTCAATCGGGCAGATAACGCTTACAAGGTCGTTCAAATCCTCGTAAACCTCGTCGTAAATCTTCTGACGCTGAACCTTGATTACGCCGATAAGCTCCTTGCGGACAGCATACGCCTTGCCCTCGTATTCGTACCATTCGTCCTCGTAAAGCTCGGGCGGATTTACAAGCTCCAGTCCCGATTCCTCGGCATTATCATCTCTGCGGTAAATCTCGTTTCCCGTGTTCGCGTATTCCTGATATCTGTCATACAGCTCTCCGAGCGGGTTCCAGCGGAATGAAGAGTACGGGTCGCGCAGGTCGAGAACCATTACCTTATACCCGCGCTCCTGCAAAAACTTGCTGTGCATCTGGAAAAGCTCGCCCTTCGGGTCGGTACAAATCATCGACGAGCCTGCGCCCGATTTTGCAAGAATTTGAATCATCGGGTTGATGAAAGTTGTCGTTTTACCGGAACCGGTTGCACCGATGATAAGTCCGTGCATCGGCGAAGCAAGATTAACGTGAAGACCTTTCTTGTCGTACCACGCTCTGACGGGGATTCCGTCCTTTTTGGACTCGCCGAGCTTTGAAAACTCGTACGGAGCGAAGTTAAAATCGCGTTCCTTGTCGGTCATAAAGCGCGAATTTTCCAGCGTGGAATCGGTCACTGCGTTCTTCTTATTTGCGCCGAGCAGGCTCTGTCTTGTACGCTTAAAGCTGTCGGGGCGGGTTGCCGCATAGAGAACGATGATAACCACAAGCGCAATCAATCCGTACAGATAGTTTATCGGATTGAGCAGCACCGCGGGATTTAAGAAAAGCGAGAAATCCTTCGCTTCAATCGCGGGCATCAGGTTATCGAGAAGCGCTCCGGCAAGATACGAGCAGAAAAAGAGCGCAACGAGCAAAATAGCGGCAGTGCTGTAAATTTTCTTCAAATTCATAATCTGTCCTCCCGACCGTTATTCGAGAATTTTTTCGGCTTTTGCTTCGCAAAGCAAGGTCCTTGCGCAGAAAAATACCGTTATTCCGCCAAAAATCAGATAAATAAGCTCCGCGACAATGTTGTCGAAAAGCACCTTGTAAGCCTCGGTGTTCATAAGCAGCAGCATCGGCACGGTTGCTAAGTTAAACCCGACGTGCATTAAAAGCGGGTATGTGAGGTTGTTGTACCTTATGCGGAGAATGGTGAAAAAGAAGCTGCTCACAAGCGCCACGATTATCCAAATCGGCTGTATATGCGGAATTGCAAACGCCACCGTCACGACAATTGCCACGACTTTTTCGGGGAACGCCCTTTTCAGCGTGTGGAGCAAAAATCCACGGAACATCATCTCCTCGCAAAGCGGCGCGAGAATGACGATGTACACTAAGCTGAGCGCGATGTTATCGGTGTAAAGCAGGCTTTCCGTGCCCGCGCTGTAGCTTCTGATAAAGCTCTCGGGCAGCGGTATAATCGCAAGCAGCGCCGATGTTGACAAATTCAGGCAAACGCCCGTCAAAAGGCACAGCAAAGCGGGTTTTCGGCTGATTGTGCGCGGGTGAAACTCCAGCATATCCTTGACTGTTTCGGTTTCGGGGTGCTTTTTGCGTTTGCGGATATAGTGGTTCATCAGGTAGAAAAAGTACACAAAAAATCCCATTATTGAGCAGAGCAGCTTGAGTGTTCCGCTGTTCTGAAGCGCGTCGTTGGAGAAGATGATGAAGAACATCTGCGGGAAGAAGTAGAACCCGAAATACAGTCCCACCGCCGACAAAACCGACGTAATAATTATGTATTTTCGGGAGTTTCGGTTGATAATCTGGCGGCGCTTTTTCTCGCGTTTTTTCTTCTCGGCAAGAGCCGCTTCCTCACTGTCGTCAGACTCGGCTTCGACCTCAACCTCGATTTCCTCGGCGATATTCTCCAAATCGGAATTTTTTCTATGCTTTTTCTTTTTCAATGCAATTCACCCTAAAACAAAGCTAAAACAACTCTTTGCCGCTCCCCGTGCGCCGGAACAACGCTGTCCCGGTAACTTTCGGAGAGCGGCAGAGTTACATTTTTTATCAGGTCGATGATGTAGCTGCGGAGCTTGCCCACTGTTCCATCGCAGGAAGACCGATTTTCAGACCAACGAGCAGAACGAAGATAAGTACAAAGCCGATGATTGCGTTTCTCAGACCGTGCTTTGCCTTTTCTCTGTCCTGAGGCTCTTCAGCCTTTGCGAACTTCACGCCGAGGATAATGCAGAAAACTGCGCCAAGTGCGCCGACAACCGCAAGTGCCGGACCCAGAATCATATCGAGCAGGTCGATAATCGGGTTGGTCATTTTCTCAAACGGGTTTTCCGCTCCCGAAGAAGCTGCCAAAAACATCAATGCGTTATTCATAATAATTCTCCTTTAATTTCCGCCGTAGCGGTTATTTTTCATTGGTTTATACCAACTTTTCCGAATTTCGTAACACCGCGTCACATCGACTTATCGTTTTTCTTGTCGGAAGATTTCGATAAATTATCGTGATTCGGCTGTTTCTCGGTTTTCGCCGATTTATTATCCAAAAGCTCATCAAATGAAAC
>SFJQ01000149.1 GCA_004555855.1 [Eubacterium] saphenum
CTTGAAGGCTATCTGTTTCCCGATACCTACGAGTTCTATGTTATCGATGATTTGAAGAAAAACCCGAATTTCGATACCACGGATAATGCAAAGGTTGTTGCCGAAACGATGTACAGAAACTTTGAGAGCAAGATTTCCAAGAGTATGAAGGCTCGTATGAAGGAGCTTGGAATGACGCTTGACGAGGTTGTAAGACTTGCTTCTATCGTACAGTGGGAGGGCGACGCCGAGGATAACTGGGAAAAGATTTCCTCTGTTTTCCACAACCGTCTGAACGACCCGGAGAATTTCCCGAAATTGGAGTCCGACGCGGTTTACACCTATATCGAAAAGTGCATTACACCCAAGATTACCGCGTCAAACAGGGAAAAGATGCAGGCAATTGAGGAAGCATACGACACTTATATTTGTACCGGTCTGCCGGCGGGCGCTATCTGCAACCCCGGTCTTGACACGATAAACGCTGTGCTTTACCCCGCAGAAACCAGCTACTACTACTTCCTTGCAAACAAGGACGGCGATTTCTACTACGCGAAGACTCTTGAACAGCACGAACAGAACATTATTGACGCGGGACTTCAGCCACCCGAGCAAACCGATGAAGGAGAAACGTATTGAGTACAAAACCCGAACTTCTTGCTCCTGCGGGCGATGAGGAAAGCCTGCTCTGCGCGCTGGATTACGGCGCGGACGCGGTTTATCTTGCCGGAAAAACCTTCGGTATGAGAGCCGCAGCGAAGAATTTTGATGAAGAGGGACTTGTTTGGGCTGTGCAGACCGCGCACGAAAAAGGCGCAAAGGTCTACATCACCTGCAACATCGTCCCCAACAACGACGAAGCCGACGCGTTTCCCGAGTTTATAAAAAAGGTGGAAAAAGCGGGAGTTGACGCGGTTATTGCAGCTGATATCGGAGTAATCTCGATGATTAAGGAGTATGCTCCGGATATGGAAATTCACGCGTCAACCCAAACCGGCGTCGTGAATTACAGAACAGCTCTCGAGCTGTACAAAATGGGCGTAAAACGCGTTGTTCTGGCGCGTGAGGTTGACCTTGAAAACATAAAATTCATAAGGGAGAAAATCCCCGATGATATGGAAATCGAGGTCTTTGTTCACGGGGCAATGTGCGTTTCGTTTTCTGGAAGATGTCTTATTTCCGAGTATCTTACGGGAAGAAACGCAAATCGCGGTCAATGCGCGCAGTCCTGCCGCTGGGAATATTATCTTATGGAGCAAAAGCGCCCCGGAGAGTTTTACAAGGTGTTCGAGGACGAGCGCGGTTCGTATATACTGAACGCGCGCGATATGTGTATGATTGAGCATCTTGACGACCTCATAAAAGCGGGTGTATCCAGCTTTAAAATCGAGGGCAGAGCAAAGTCCGCGTATTACACGGCGCTTACCACAAACGCTTACCGGACGGCTCTGGACAGCGTTCTGAACGGCGAAAATCCACCTGCGTGGGCAATCGCCGAGGTTGACAAAATCAGCCATCGTCCTTATTGCACGGGATTTTTCTACGGTTCACCGCAAGCGGGGAGCGGCACGCAAAATCCCGAAGTTACCACAAACGGCGGGCAATATTTCGCGGACAGCAACTATGTGAGAAAATACGATTTCTGTGCTTCGGTTGACTATTGCGAAAACGGAGTTATGCATCTAACCGTGAGGAATTTCTTCACGCTTAACGATGAGCTTGAGCTGGTTATTCCGCATCGGGAACCGATAAAATTCACGCCGAAAACAATGTTTGGTGCAAACGGCGAAGAAATCGATACGGCACGTCACGCTATGGAAAAAATCACTGTTTTAACGGATATTGAAGCGCCTGCGCGTTCTCTTATCAGAAAAAAGATTTAGGCTTAAAGGAGAAGATTATGCCGAAGTACAAATTTCAGGACACCTCGCTTTCCGTTGACGAGCGCGTAAATGCGCTTTTGGAGGAGCTTACTCTCGATGAAAAGATGCTGCTTATCACCTCGGTTCAGAAGGGTATTCCGCGTCTTGGGATAAAACCCTTTAAAATCGGAACAGAAGCCGCAAGAGGTCTGCTTGTTCGTCCTGATAAGCGCGATGATGAGATTTACAGCGAGTGTGCGACAACTGTTTTTCCCGAGCCTTTCAGTCTTTCAGCAACCTTTGATACTGGGCTTATGGAGGAAATCGGTGCAATCACGGCAACCGAGGCGCGTATCTACAACAAGGAAGGCAAGTCCACGCTTTGTCTTTGGGCACCGACCGTTGACCTTGAACGCGACCCGCGCTGGGGAAGAACCGAGGAAGGTTACGGCGAAGACCCCGAGCTTACGGGAAAAATGGCGGCGGCACTTACAAGGGGAATGCTTGGCAGCGACAAGAAATATTATCGCGTAATCCCAACCCTGAAGCACTTTTACGCCAACAATAACGAAGAGGACAGAACTGCCGATAATGTCTCTATTCCCGCCGTACTTAAGCATAACTATTATCTGAAGTCGTTTGAGCAGCCCATAAAAAACGGCGGCGCAAAGAGCCTGATGA
>SFJQ01000150.1 GCA_004555855.1 [Eubacterium] saphenum
TAAAAATTTTCAGCGCGCCCTTGTTGCAGTAATTCCGTACCAGAGCGAGGATTGTGCCGATAATTATGCCGAGAACAACCGCGAAAAACGCAATTCCGATTGTAAAGCCAAGACCTTTGAGAATGTATGTAATCACACTCCCATTGGTTATCATTTTAAGACTGCCCGTCAACGCGTCCATTGCTTTCGCCTCCTTTGTTTTCGATAATCATATCCAGCTCTGCGTCCGAAATATCGTCGGGCTTTTTGCGAACCTTAACCGCTGCCACGTCGCGCATTTTGAGCTTTTTCTCCCAATGGGAAGCCAGCATTGACAGCGGGAAACAAATAATGAAGAAAATCACGCCGCCGATTATGTAGCCCTGTCCTGCAGCCGAACCTGTGCCTTCGCCGACCGCAAAAGCGTTTGTGCGGGAAATAAGGTCAACTGCGCCACCCGCAAGGAACATACAGGACGTATTTTTGATGAGGTTCACCACTTGGTTTACCATCGGCGGGAGAATAATCTTAATCGTCTGCGGAAGAACGATGTAGAACATTGCAGCAATATGTGTAAATCCCTGCGAATAAGCCGCCTCAAGCTGCCCTTTGGGAACAGCGGTAATTCCCGCACGAATAACCTCGGATATATAAGCGCCGTGGTAAATTCCGAGCGCGATTATTCCGCAAAGCAGTGCCGAAAAGCCCTCAACTCCCGAGAACACAACAGCGTAAAACAAAAACAGCGCTTGCAGCATAAGCGGCGTGTTCTGGATAAATTCAACGTAAATTCGCGCGATAACTCTCGGCAATCTTGAACGGCTTGTTGACATAAGCCCGAAAATCACGCCAAGAATCAGCGCAATCAGCAGACCGAACATCGCCATCAAAAGCGTTGAAAGCGTGCCGTCGATAAACGTCTGCCTGTGCGTCCACACCAGCTCCCATTTTTCAGCTTCAAACATTTCCTCAACTCCCTTAATTTAAAACTTCGGCGGCAGCTTTCTCGACTGCCGCCGAATTATTCTAGGTCAATTCAAATCACTCAAGACCAAACTGCTTGATCAGCTTGTCAATAGTGCCGTCGCCCTTCCACTTAACGATGAGTTCCTCAATCTTTGCGGAAAGCTCCGAGCCCTTCTTGGTAGCTACGCCGTAATTCTGCGGAGCGAAGGTATCGGTGATGTAGTCGCGCTCATCGGTCTTGTAAGCCGCAAGAATGGACTTATCAACGCAGAAAGCGTCAATCGTGCCGGCTGCCATTGCGTTGGAGATAGCGGGGTAGTCGCCGAACTGCTCAAACTTTGTGCCTTTCTCGCCGAACGAGGAGATATCGAAATCCTTGGAGCTTTCGGGAACCTTGTAGTCGCCGAACAAGCCCTTTTCGCTCATTGCCTTTGCGAGATTATACGCGGAGGTTGAACCGGTGGAAACGCCGATTTTCTTGCCTACAAGACCGCTCAAATCGGTGATGCCGTCAGCCTTTTCAACAAGAACGGTTACTGCGTCGGTGAAGTAAGGCGTGGAGAAATCCCAGCTCTTCTTGCGTTCCTCGGTTATGGTGAATGTAGCGAGAACGCAGTCCAAATCGCCCGAATCGAGAAGCTCGGTTCTTGTTGCAGCGGTTACTGCGGTAAACTCAACGCCGCTGTATCCAAGCTCGTCTGCAAGCTTTTTTGCAAGCTCGATTTCAAGTCCCTGATACTCATTTGTGACGGTATCCTTGAAGCCGAAGCCGATAACATCGCTCTTTACGCCGACCTTAAGCGGTTCGCTTTTCTGACCCGCACAGCCCGCGCAGCAAACTGCCATAATTCCTGCAAAAGCAGCAGCCAAAATACTCTTAAGTTTCATAATAGTTACCTCTCTTTTGTCTTTTTTTTCTATTAAATAAGCCGCCTCAGCGGATTATCTTACTTAAAAACGCCTTTGTACGCTCGTTTGTGGGATTTGTGAAGAAATGCTCGGGAGTACCTTCCTCGAGAATGTTTCCTCCGTCAACGAAAATAATTCTGTCGGCAACCTCTCTTGCAAAGCCCATTTCGTGCGTTACGACAACCATCGTGAAATTTTTCTCATGCGACAATTCAATCATAACGTCGAGAACCTCTTGAACCATTTCGGGGTCGAGAGCCGAGGTTGGCTCATCGAAGAAAATCACGCGATTTTGCATCGTGAGCGCTCTGGCAATTGCAATTCTCTGCTGCTGACCGCCAGAAAGGGTAGTGGGGTAAACGTTCGCTTTTTCCTCAAGACCGACGCGCTTGAGGTACATCATCGCGATTTCCTCCGCCTCTTTTTTTGGCACCTTTTTCAGCTTAATCGGCGCAAGCGTCAGATTGTCGAGCACCGTCAGATGCGGATACAGATTGAACTGCTGGAACACCATCGACGAGTGGATTTTGTTTATAAACGCGCGCCGCTTGTGACTCATCAGGTGGTTGTGTATGTAAACTTTTCCGGAAGTTGGCTCTTCAAGATAGTTCATACAGCGAATTAACGTGGATTTTCCCGAACCCGACGGCCCGATTATAA
>SFJQ01000151.1 GCA_004555855.1 [Eubacterium] saphenum
GAGGGTCCACCTGTTCCCATTCCGAACACAGAAGTTAAGCTCGTTTGCGTCGAAAATACTTGGCGGGCAACTACCCGGGAAGATAGATAGGTGCCGACACAATAAAACTCAGCAGGAATACTCCTGCTGAGTTTCTATATTCCTCCGTAGCTCAGTCGGTAGTAGCACCTGACTGTTAATCAGGGTGTCACTGGTTCAAGTCCAGTCGGGGGAGCCAATGAGGACGGTCCTTTGGACCGTCCTCTTCTGCGTTTTTGTAAAGAGTTTCGATTTTAGGAGAAACTCTAGTGCACAAGCACGAAACGCTCGAAAGCCGCGGTGCGCGAACAATTTTTACTTTGCGATTTTCCGAAAATCCATTTTATCTAGCATACCCACCGGCTTATCGCTGCACCCAATTTCGCCTCTGGTTTTTCTGGGGGAGTTTTTGCTTCAAAAAATATGCACATATTTCCGCTTTGTTCGGAAAACACTTTAGTTGCAAATGACGAATTATTTGAAAGTTCTTGACATCAAACTTGCAATATGCTATAATGGAAATATAAAAATTGTGTTAAGACAATGGCGTCATTAAACGCTGTTGTCTTTTTTTTGTTGGTTTTTATCCTGCAACTTGCGAAACGGTGGTGACAGAAATAAAAAAATCTCATTCAATCAAAACCAAAATCGTGCTTCTGGCAATCGTGCCGATGCTTTTGATTTCGGTAACTTTACTGATTTACGCGTTTGTCGGCGGGATTATGAACACAAATTCCGCGCTCACCGACAGTATGAGCGAAACCGCGAAAATTTCCGCTCAGGCGATTACAAATCGGCTTGCGATGTATGAAACGGCTGTCAACGAGGCTGCTTCAAATGAACTTTTTCAAAGCTCAAATTCTTCCGCCGATGTTATTATGGATTTTCTTGACGAGGTTAAGGAAAGAAACGGTTTTCAGCGGATAGGTTTTACCGATGAAAATGGCATAAATCAGAACGGAAGCGACTTCTCCGAACGGCAGTATTTCAAGGATTGCCGACAAACGCTGAAGCCCGTTACCTCCGACCCCTACGCGTCCAAGGACGGAAACGGCGCTCTTTCAGTACTGTTCTGCGCGCCGATTTTGCGTAACGGCAGCTTTTGCGGAATTGTTTACGGCGCGGCTGACGCAAAGCTCTTTACCGATATTATAGTAAGCGTTATTGTCGGGAATGACGGCAAAAACTTCATCATTGACAGCACGGGAACGTTCATTGCACACAACGATTTTTCGTATGCAAGCAATCTTGTAAATTATATCGAGCAGTCGAAAACCGACGCTTCCGTATCCGGACAAGCAGCGATAATTTCGGAAATGCTGAAAAATCAAACCGGCTCGATGGTGTACAATGACGGCAAAGTGCAAAGGATTATGTGCTATGTGCCCATTGAAAAAGGCAGCAGTTGGGTGCTTGCGGTTACGGCGAGCTATTTTGGGTTTATCGGAAAACAGCTGAACAGTATGATAAGGCACATTTCCGACAGTTTGGAAAAGATGGCTGCGGGTGATTTCACGCACGGAACTGAGGGAAAATTCCGCGGCGATTTCGCGCCGATAAAGGCTTCGCTTGACAACATTGTCGGCTCGCTTCACTCGGTGCTTGGGGATATCGACAGCGCGTCTGCGGCAATGTCGGAGATATCCGAGCAGGTTGTTGACACGTCTTGCAGCCTTGCGGACGGCGTTAATCATCAGACGGAGCTTATAGGTCAAATCAGCGAAACCTTTGAGAAAATGAGAAATAGCATAAAGCTGAACGCTGAAAACACGTCAAATGTGCTGGAGCTTGCCGGTAAAACGAAATCCGATGTCAAGACAAGCGGCGAGCAGATGAACGAGCTTCTCGCAGCAATGCGTGAGATGGAAAAGTTGTCGAAGAAGATACGCTCGATAAACGACACAATAAGCGACATCGCGTTCCAGACGCATATTCTTGCGATAAATGCGTCTATTGAGGCAGCTGCGGTCGGTGAAGCGGGCAAGGGCTTTACGGTTGTGGCGAACGAGGTCGGGGAGCTTTCGGCGAAGTGCGCGGAGTCGGTTTCACGAACAACCGAGCTTATCGAGCGCACCGTCAAGTCGATAAACAACGGAACAAGACTTGCGGAAACGGTTTCCGAGTCGTTTGGCGCGGTTGAGAGCCACACCGCTGATGTTGAGAGAAATATCGCGGGTATCTCGGTTTCCTCTCGGGAACAGGCGCAGCACATCGAGAGTGTTTCGGAGAAAATGATCACGATTTCTTCGGTTGTTGAAAAAACAGCGGTTTCTTCCGCAAAATCTGCCGAAATCAGCGAAAAGCTCAAAGACGAAGCGGAAGCTCTCAAAAATATCGTTTTGGGGTTCACCTTGAAATAATTGTCAGAATTTCAAACTATTCCCATTTGAAATAAAAAGTTCAGCCGAGTTGTAAAAAAACATCTCGGCTGAATTATTTCTGTGATAAAAATTCAAAAACTGTTAAAATATGCT
>SFJQ01000152.1 GCA_004555855.1 [Eubacterium] saphenum
CGTCAAAATTACCGTGAATATCCGAAAAAACAGCAATCTTCATCAAATAAGCCTCCGATTTTCCATTTTACAATTCCGGATTTGTGAGCAAAAATATTTCACTGATTTATCAGCCTTCGGCTTCTTCGTTTTTAACGCCAAGAACGCTGTAAACTTTGACGGGAAGAGCCTTGCCTTTCAGCGTCATTTCTTCCTTAAACCGCGCGTCAATTCTGTCTTTCAGCCGTTCGTAAAGCGCCTCGCTGATAAGGATTTCGCCGCCCGCAGCTTTTGCCTCGAGCCGCGCTGCCGTGTTTACCGTGTCGCCGATTGCCGTATAGTCCATTCGGATTTCACAGCCGATATTCCCGACAACCGCTTCCCCGCAGTTAAGCCCTATTCCAAAATTCACGCTGTTTCCGTAACGTTCCTGCAGGCGCTTTCCGAGCGTTTCTCCGCAATTTCTTATATCTACCGCCGCGCACACCGCCTTGAAAAGATAGTCCTCAAGGTCGGTCGGCGCGTTGAAAACCGCCATTGCTGCGTCGCCGATAAACTTATCCAGCATTCCGCTATGCCGGAAAACGCATTTTGTAACTTCCGAGAGAAACTCGTTGAGGATTTGCGAAACTTCTTCGGGCGCAAGCTTTTCGGACATCGTCGTAAACCCGCGTATATCCACAAACAACACGCAAACCTCGCGCTTTTCCACGCCGAGCGTAAAGTCGTATTCCTCGTCCTTTGAAAGCTGTTTTATAACCTGCGGCGCGAGATATTTTTCAAAGCTCTGCAAAATCTGCTTTTTGCGTATTATTTCCGCTATGTATTTTTCAACGAAAATCGCCGCAGCAAATACTCCCGCAACGACAAGCGGATAAATCAGCGTTATTGTTATCCCGCAGCGCGAAAGGATAAATCCCGCGCCGATATCCGCGATTATCAGCCAGACTACCGAAAGCAGAGCGGGATACATTTTCATTTTTCGCGCCGTGAAAACGTAAACAAAAACAAGCAAAGCCGCAATTGCCGCGTGAGCATAAACAGGCGCTCTCTGAGAGGTTTTTCCCATCATAAGCGCACGGACAATATTCGCGTTAAGCTCAACTCCGAACATATCGCGCGCTCTGTCTGCGGGAGTGCGGAACGAGTCCTGCATTCCCGATGCAAAAGCTCCGACCATCACGATTTTGTCTTTGAAATTGCGTTTATCAACGTTCCCAGAAAGCGCGTCCTTAAGCGAAAAACGCTGAAATTCGCCCGGCTTTCCCGAATAACCGAACAACACCTGATTGCGCGAATTTGTCTGCGGGAAAACGGCTTCTTTTCTGAGTTTATTCTGATATTGCTGATAAATCTGCGCGGCAAAGCTGTATCTTTTTTCGCCGTTGAAATCCTCCCAAAGCTGCGCCGAGCGAACAAATCCGTCACGCGACAGCTGAGCGTTTGCAAAGCCCGAATTGACCACGTTATCGAGCGCTTCAAACGGGCGCTCCTCCATTTCAATATTCCACGCGTCATAGCTCTGAGCGCCGTCCACGTAAATCGTTGTACCGCGATAAACAAAATTTGTCGCAGTAACGGCACTATGTCCCGAAAGCGATTTCACAAGATGACTGTCGGTTTTTTCGTCAGTTTCTCCCGAAAAAACTATATCAAAAGCAAGAACCGCAGGAGCGTTTTCTTCATCGGAATACAGAAAGTCCGCAAGCTGCGCGCATTTTTCACGCGACCACTCCGAAAACGCGCCGTATTCCGCGAGCGTTTCCTCGTCAATTGCAACTATGACAATCTCATCGCCTGTGCCGTTCATCTGCGAATAAACCGTATCGCAAAGCATTGAATCAAGCTCAAAAAACGGCTCCCAAACAACAAAAAGCGCAGTCAGAGCTGCCGCCAGAAGCGGAACGATAATCTCAAAGATTTTTTTAGCAGTCTTTTTCATAATCACACGTTTTTCTCATCAAGGCATTTTTCAAGATAATCAACCAGACGGCGCTCGATTTTCCCGTCATCTGCCATTTCGCGCATAATTTCAAACGCTTTTTCCTTCGGCATCGGTTTTTTATACGGGCGGTCTGTCGCAAGCAGCGCGTCGCAGATATCCGAAACCGCAAGAATACGCACCTCAAGGCACAAATCCTCGGCAGTCAGCCCGTAAGGATAGCCCTTTCCGTTCAGGCATTCGTGGTGCTGCGCCGCCCATTTTCCCGCGTTTTTAAACGAGCTGTTGAAGTGAACCTTTTTGAGAATTTCCTCGGTCATCAGCGCGTGGCTCTCCATTATTTTCCGCTCGCTTTCGGAAAGCGTTCCGCGCTTGATTTTCAGCAATTCCTTTTCTTCCTCGGTGAAGAATTTGATTATTTCGCCGTTTATATTAAAGGAATACTCAAACAATTCCTCAAGCCGCGAAATCATTTCATCGTTAAGCCAACCCGTAAAATTAACCTCGGGAATAAACTCCGCGCAGTATTTCACGCGCTCCGAAACGGTATTAAATTCGCTTTCG
>SFJQ01000153.1 GCA_004555855.1 [Eubacterium] saphenum
CGCACGGGATAGGCGGGATTTTCATTCCTCTTACATCGACGAGGCAATGCCTCGTCGATGATATATTTTGAAGTAAAAAGGAGATATCCCTATGAACATAGATATGACGAACCTTTACAGATCACGCGAAATGATACCCAATCGCTATTGGTATCAACTGAACGGACAATCCGCACAGGCAAATTGGTTGGAGCAACGCGAGGCGATATATTCCCGCATTCAGGAGCAGGAAGAAGAGGTCGTCCCCCAGATCATCTTTACAAGCGAGGTGAAGATCAAGTGAGGATTGACGCAGACAGCAAACGCAAGAAGAAAAAGAAGCGGGAGCAATCCGTAATGGAGGCAGAGATGTTTCGCTTCATCGAGAAAACGATGTAGGCGACGGTTGATGAATCTCTCAAAAAGATATTCAAGGATTGGAAATAAGCAAAGCGGTTTTTAAGTCAAACACTTAACAGCGAATAGAAGAAGAAAAAGACTGTTAAATGTGCGACTTAAAAACCGCTTTTTTTCGTTTCCGCCGATGGGCGGGAAAAGTGCTCCGCCCGCAGGCAGACGCAAAAACCGTCTTACGGTATGAAAGAGCCATTTCGCGGGAGTATCGCCCACGCCCAACAGGCAAGGGGAAAGAGAAAGATTTTTCTCCGGAAATATGCCCCGCCGAGGTGTTCAGAAAAACATTTGTTTTCCTATACACTTTTGGACGGGCAAAAAGGGCCGTATTGACCGCCGAAAAAGCCCTGTTTTCGTTCAGGAAATAAGAATGCCCGTTTCGCGGACACCGCCCCTTTACTCTTCATCCTTTACATACTCGATCAGATCGGCAGGTTGGCAGTCCAAGAGGGAGCAGATTACTTCAAGTGTTCCCCACGACGGCATTTGCCCGCTTCTTATCTTTTGGAGCATCGCTTCTCCCATAATCTTTTCTTTGCGGATGCGAGTCGTGTTGTAGCCTGCCTCTTTCAAAGCGGACAACACGTCAATTTTATATACGATTGGCATTTGCGAAAATCGCCTCCTTTTCCATTGTCCTTATTGTAGCATATAATTACACCCATTTCAAGTGCTAATATTACACAAGAAATAAGTGTAATATTTGTAGAACCTGCGAATTGAAATACACTCAATAAAGGTGTAATATATAATCAGTTCAAGGGAAGAGGTAAGCCAAGGTCGAACGCCAACGCGACCAGATCAGAGTGGGAACGGACAAGAAAACCTCCGGTGCCGATGTGATAAACTTAACGCCACCCACCGCTTACCGACAAAATATAATCCAAAAGGAGAAAGAAAATGAGTAAGTATGAGATTGAGAGCCTGATTGAAGCGATGAATAACTACGATGATCTCGCAAGTAAGGCAAAGGCCAAGGCAGATGCCATCCGCGACACGCTCAAGGGCGAAATGCTCCGCCTCGGCGCGGAAGAGCTGACCGCAGGAGCTTATATCCTTCGCTATACGAGCGTTGTTTCCAATCGTTTTGACAGCGCGACCTTTAAGAGACTTTACGCCGATCTCTACAAGGATTTCACAAAGCCCGTCAGCTCCCGCCGATTCTCGGTGTCCTGCTGAAACAAATACGCTCCACGGGCAACAAAAAGCCCGTGGAGCAATCCAAAGGGAGAAATACGAAATGATACACGGCTACGCAAGATGCTCTACAAACGAGAGCAAACAGGATATTGACCGCCAAGTGCGGGAGTTGAAGCAGGCGGGCGCAGAGAACATCTTTTTAGAATACGAGCACGGCGACGCCGTTGTGAAGTGTCAGTTATCCTCTCTTTTGGAGCAGGCGCAGGCGGGCGATACGATCATCACATTGGAGGTTTCCAGACTCGCCAGAAGCACCAAACAGTTGTGCGAGATTATCGAGGCCATACGCGCCAAGCGTCTGCGGTTGGTGATCGTCGGCAGTATCACCGTGGATTGCTCCAACGGGGAGATCGACCCAATGACAAATGCGTTCATTCAAATGTCGGGCGTGTTTGCGGAATTGGAATTGCGTATCATTCGGGCGCGCGTGAAGTCTGGAATGGCAAACGCCAAGGCCAAGGGCGCGAAGATCGGAAGACCCACGCTGACCGCAGACGACATTCCGCCGATCTTCCTACGACACTACCCCGCATATCGCAGTAAGCAACTGAATTTGAGTGAGTTGGCGAGAGTATGCGATATCAGCCGAACCACGGCTTATAAATACATCGATCTTTTGGAGAGTTAAAAGAACAGGGAGCCAAACTGCCCCCTGTTCTTTGCTGTTATCTATTGTAGTCAAACTCTGTAACGGTAAGAGAATTTCCATCAAATGTGTAGTCCAAGTGCATTTGCGTACCGTAATCCCAAGTAATCAAAATTGTTTTTGCGAATACTTCATAAGTGCCGTTAAAATCATAACCGTAATCGGGATTGCTTGCGAGAGGCATCCGAGCATAAACGTTTTCATCATCGAATGTAAACTCAAAGTA
>SFJQ01000043.1 GCA_004555855.1 [Eubacterium] saphenum
AATCGAGGAGGATGCTTATGATAAGCCTGAGAATTACCCGATTTGACGAACGATGTATGAGGATTTCCTCTTTCTCACGCAGCCGAATGTGCTGACTAGGAAACTTTACGATAAAAAAATCAATTTACAGGAGGAAATCACAATGTCCGATATAAAAAATCCCGAAAGCTGGAGCTTTGAAACCAAACAGGTTCATATAGGTCAGGAAACCGCAGACCCCGCGACCGACGCGCGCGCCGTGCCGATTTACGCGAGCACTTCTTTCGTTTTCCACAATTCTCAGCACGCCGCCGACCGCTTTGGACTGCGCGACGCAGGCAACATTTACGGCAGACTCACAAACCCCACGCAGGACGTTTTTGAGCGCAGAATTGCCGCTCTCGAGGGCGGTACAGCCGCTCTGGCAACCGCTTCGGGCGCTGCCGCGATAAATTACACAATCTTAGCTCTTGCGAAAAGCGGCGAGCATATCGTAGCTTCCAAGACAATCTACGGCGGTACATACAATCTTCTCGCGCACACTCTCCCGCTTTCTTCGGGAATTACCACGACTTTCGTTGACCCAGACGAGGAAAACGCCTTTGAGAAGGCAATTCAGCCGAACACCAAGGCGCTTTATATTGAAACTCTCGGCAACCCGAACTCTAACATTATCGATATCGAGGAAGTGGCAAAGGTCGCGCATAAGCACGGCATTCCGCTTGTCGTTGACTCGACTTTTGCAACGCCTTATCTTATCAACCCGCTGAAATACGGCGCGGATATTGTCGTTCACTCGGCAACCAAGTTCATCGGCGGTCACGGCACGGCAATTGGCGGCGTTATCGTTGACGGCGGCTTTGACTGGGCGGCTTCGGGCAAGTATCCGTGGATTTCCGAGCCGAATGACAGCTATCACGGCGTTTCGTTTGCGGCAGCTGCCGGAAGTGCCGCTTTTGTGACTTACATTCGCGCAATTCTGCTTCGCGACACGGGTTCGACGCTCTCTCCGTTTCACGCGTTTTTGTTCCTGCAGGGACTGGAAACGCTGTCGCTGCGTGTTGAGAGGCACGTTGAGAACGCGCTGAAAATCGTACAGTATCTCAACAATCACCCGCAGGTTGAGGCGGTTCATCACCCCTCGCTTGAAACCGAGCCGAGCCACAAGCTGTACAAAAAATACTTCCCGAACGGAGCCGGTTCGATTTTCACGTTTGAAATCAAGGGCGACGATAAAACCGCGCAGAAATTCATCGATAATCTCGGCATTTTCTCGCTTTTGGCAAACGTTGCCGATGTAAAATCGCTGGTAATTCACCCCGCGAGCACAACCCACTCTCAGCTCACCGAGGCAGAACTCGCCGAGCAGGGTATCAAGCCCAACACAATTCGTCTTTCGATAGGCATTGAGAATGCAAACGACCTTATCGCCGCGCTTGACGCAGCATTTAAAGCTGTACAGTAATTGTTGAATAAAGGAGAGATTGATATGTCTAATATTTACAAATCCGCTGATGAACTTATCGGCAAAACGCCGCTTCTTGAGCTTGCTCACATCGAAAAGGAGCTTGGACTTAACGCGAAGCTTATCGCAAAGCTTGAATATTTCAACCCCGCAGGCTCTGTCAAGGACAGAATTGCAAAGGCGATGATTGACGACGCAGAGGCAAAAGGCGTGCTTACTAAGGACTCCGTTATCATCGAGCCGACAAGCGGTAATACAGGTATCGGTCTTGCGTCCGTTGCGGCAGCGCGCGGTTATCGCATAATCATAGTAATGCCCGAAACGATGTCCGTTGAACGCAGACAGCTGATGAAAGCGTATGGCGCGGAGCTTGTCCTCACAGAGGGCGCGAAGGGAATGAAGGGCGCGATTGCCAAGGCAGAGGAGCTTGCCAAGGAAATCCCCGGCGGCTTTATCCCGTCGCAGTTCACCAATCCCGCTAACCCCGAGGCTCACCGCAAAACCACCGCTCCTGAAATCTGGGAGGACACGGACGGCAAGGTTGACATTTTTGTCGCGGGCGTTGGCACAGGCGGCACGATTACGGGTATCGGCGAGTATCTGAAATCGAAAAATCCGAATGTGAAGATTGTCGCGGTTGAGCCGAAAAGCTCTCCTGTTCTCTCGGAAGGCGTTGCGGGAGCGCACAAAATTCAGGGTATCGGCGCGGGCTTTGTTCCCGAAATCCTGAACACCAAGGTTTACGATGAAATCATAACCATTGCCAACGAGGACGCTTTTGAAACAGGCAAACTCATCGGCAGAAAAGAAGGCGTTCTTGTGGGAATATCCTCGGGAGCTGCTGTTCACGCGGCAATTGAGCTTGCAAAACGTCCCGAAAACGCGGGCAAGAACATTGTGGTTCTGCTTCCCGACACGGGCGACAGATACCTTTCAACGCCGCTGTTTGCCGAGTAAACGGCGCAAAAAGGGAGAAGTTTATGATAACGACAAGAGGACGCTATGCTTTGAGGGTTCTCATCGACCTTGCCGAGCATAACAGCGAAAATTACACGCCGATGAAGGAAATTGCGGCGCGGCAGGGGCTTTCGCAGAAATATCTCGAGCAGATTATGCCGGTTCTCATCAAAAACAAGATTGTTGACGGAATGAGCGGAAAAGGCGGCGGTTATCGGCTCAACCGCGCCCCCGAGGAGTATGTTGTCGGGGAAATTCTGTCGCTCACCGAGGGCAGTCTGGCGCCGGTTTCCTGTCTTGAGTGCAAGGACGAGAAGTGCGAGCGCTCCGAGGAATGCCGAACTCTCCCGATGTGGAAAAAGTACAGCGAACTGACGCAGGATTTCTTCAATGGGATAACTCTTGCGGACCTCATGAAAAAAGCATAAATTAACAGGCGTTCTTATCGGGGAACGCCTGTTTTTGTTATTTCTCGGCCTCGACAATAAACCCGTCAAAGCCCGCTTTTTTCGCTTTTTCCAGATAATTCTCGGCATTTGTTTTCGAGGAAAACGCGCCGATTTGCACGCGGTAGAGCTTGCTGTTTTCGGTATCGCAAAGCCGCTTGTTGACGTCATCGGCAATCTGTCCCATACGCTCATATAAGTACGTTCCGGGACAACTTTTCCCCGAATGAAACCAACGGTGAACAGTCATATTCTGCTTGTCCGTTTGACCGATAAGCGACTTGTCGGCTTTCCACAAGAGCTTCGGGAAACCGTTTCGCTTGCAGATATCCGTGAGCAAATCAATCAGCGCGGCGTAAACCTTGTCGTTCACAGCGAACGGCTCTTTGGTATCGCTTGCGCACTCGATTGTAATCGCGCGGTTGTCGTTCGCGGCGCTTGACGAGCAGTAGGAACGGTCCTTTTCCTCAACGTACATCGCGATACGCCCGTCCTTGCCGATACCATAGTTGGAACTCGCGGCTTTCGTCTGAAACAGCTCCCCAAGCGGCTCGACATTACACTGTCCGACAACGCAATGTATCGTTATCGTATCGATTTTGTGGTTGCGCGGGCTGTCGCGGTGCGGGGAAATTTGGGTATAGCTGATAAGCGATGAATTACTCATCAGAACCGCCTCCCTTGTTCCCATTATCCGCAAGTCCTTCTCCAAGAACATACCCGACAACCGCCGCGCCCGACATTATCGCGCCGGTGATTTTATCGGCAGTTTCCTGCGTTCCGCCGAAAATCACGATTAAGCCCGCGACAAATCCCGCGAGAGAAACCCACAGCTTTCGGCTTGTGAGCTTTCTTTTCCAGTCAATTTTCATAGCGTTTCACCTCGCAGTCCAAATTCTTGATTTTCTCGTCCTGAACCTCGTTGTGCCGCTCGAGAGCATAAACGCGCTCGATTACTCTGTTGTGCTTGTTCACCTTTTCCTCGAGCTGCTGAAGACGGTAGGTCGTGAGCCGCGATGACGCGATAATACCGCCGAAGCTGCCGATAAGCGTGAAAAGTCCCGAAATAATTGCAACAATAATTGCGCTGTCCATAGAATACCTCCTTTCTGTAAATTCCAGCATTTGCTGCAATTGTATTATAAAGCACTCTTGACTGCAAAAAACTGCACAAATTTTTCGCTTCTCAGAAAATTTCACAGGCTGTTCCGGCTATTTCGCTTGACAACAGCAGTAAAATTGTGATATAATTATAAGTGTGTTTATGCCATTTCGGGCAATTCATTACAGAAAACGGAGAGAGAAAATGACAACTTTTTTAAGGCTTGTT
Organism: [Eubacterium] saphenum; assembly: GCA_004555855.1. Taxonomy (GTDB): domain Bacteria; phylum Bacillota; class Clostridia; order Oscillospirales; family Ruminococcaceae; genus CAG-115. Next base: position 4,178 of record SFJQ01000043.1, read on the forward strand.
GCTATTGGGCTGCTTCCGGTAGCGGTTAGTGTTATTCTATACATACTTGACAGGAACACCGCGTTCGGCAAGATGAAGTATATCCCGAAGCAGATTGTGTTAGGATTGATTTTTGGTGTGCTTGCGGTTTGCGGGACGGAGTTCGGCGTTGACATCGGCGGCGCTATCATAAACGTCCGCGACAGCGCTCCGATTTGCGCAGGACTTATTTTCGGCGCGCCCGCGGGTATTATTTCGGGTGTAATCGGCGGCGTTGAGCGCTGGTTTTCGACATTGTGGGGCGGCGGCGAGTACACAAGGCTTGCCTGCACAGTCGCGACAATTCTCGCCGGTTTGATTGCGGCGGCTTGCCGGAAATATATGTTCGACAACAAAAAGCCGTCTTGGTATTTCGGGCTTGCCATCGCTATGATTACCGAAACAATCCACATGCTGATGATTTTCCTCACGAATATGTCCGACGTACACGTTGCGTTCTCGTTCGTGAAATTCTGCTCGATACCGATGATTTCCATCAACAGCCTTTCGGTAATGCTCTCGGTGCTTTTGATTTCAATTATCGGCAGTCAGAAGCAAAAAAAGCAGCACGAGCTTAAACAAATCGCGCAGACCTTTCAGCACTGGCTTCTGGTGTGTCTGGTAATCGGATTTCTCTGTACAACAGCGTTTTCGTGGGTTCTCCAGACGCAGCTGTCCAAAAGCGACGCGGAAAATCTTATCAGGCTTAACATCACGGACGTGAAACAGGATATTTCGTCTGCTTCCGATAAGAATTTGCTTTCGATAACCCACAAGGTTGCCGATGAAATAAACAAGACGGGTTCTGCCGACAAGCAGAAGCTGATTGAACTGAGCGAAATTTATGACGTTTCCGAGATAAACATAATTGACGCTCGCGGAATTATCACAGTTTCAACCTATGACGCTTTTCTCAATTACAATATGGACGGCGGCGAGCAGTCGGCGGAGTTCCTCGACCTGCTTGACGGGAAAACTACCGAATATGTTCAGAGCTATCAGCCAACCGCGTCAAATCCGGATATCTGGCGGAAGTACGCGGGCGTTGTGCTGAAAAACGGCGGCTTTGTGCAGGTTGCATACGACGCGGAGCGTTTTCAGAAGGACATCGACGAGCAGGTTCTCGGGGCAACCAGAAACCGTCATATCGGCGAAAACGGCTTTATGATTATTGCCGATGAGAACCGCAATATCGTGAGCAGCCGCTCGGACAGCGATGAAATCCCGCGCGATTTCTCGGGAAGCAAGTTCGACAGGGACAGCATATTCGAGAATCAGAGCGCGGATTGTGAAATCGGCGGCAAGCAGTATTTAATGATGTACTCGACAACCGAGGGATATTATATTATCGCGTTTATGCCTGCGGAAGAGGCTGTGTTCTCGCGCGATGTTTCGGTTTACGTCACCGTTTTTATGGAGTTCATCATCTTCGGAATGCTCTTTGTGCTGGTTTATGTCCTCATCAAAAGGCTGGTTGTGGACAACATCGACCGCGTAAACGACTCGCTTTCGCAAATCACAAACGGCGACCTCAACGTTGTGGTTGACGTTCGTTCAAACAGCGAATTTGCTTCGCTTTCTGACGATATTAACTCAACCGTTGTCACGCTGAAAAGATACATCGCCGAAGCTGCCGCGCGAATTGACAAGGAGCTTGAATTTGCCAAGGCAATTCAGCATTCTGCGCTCCCGAGCATTTTCCCGCCGTTCCCGAACAAGACGGAATTTGATATTTTTGCGTCAATGGACACCGCGAAGGAAGTCGGCGGCGATTTCTACGATTTTTACTTTGTGGGCGAGGATAAGCTGGCGTTCCTGATAGCGGACGTTTCGGGAAAGGGTATTCCTGCGGCGATGTTTATGATGACCTCAAAGACGCTGCTAAAGAGCTTTGCGGAAACGGGCTGCGAGGTTAACGACGTGTTCACAAACGCCAACGCAAAACTCTGCGAAAACAACGAGGCTGCGATGTTCGTAACCGCTTGGATGGGCGTTCTTGACATAAAAACGGGGCTTGTTGAATTTGCAAACGCGGGACATAATCCTCCGCTCGTTCGGCATAAGGACGGCAGCTTTGAGTATCTGAAGTCGCGCGCGGGCTTTGTTCTCGCGGGAATGGAGGGCTTGAAGTTCCGTAAAAACGAGCTTCAGCTCGGCGAGGGCGATGAGATTTTCCTGTACACCGACGGTGTTACCGAGGCGACAAATTCAAATAACGAGCTGTACGGCGAGGAGCGGCTGCTTGCGTTTATGAACACGCTTCGCGATGTGCCGCCGAGCGAGATTTGCGGATTGGTTAAGGCTGATGTGGACGCTTTTGTTGGAGAAGCGCCGCAGTTTGACGATATCACGATGGTTTATCTGAGATTTAACGGCGATGGAAATCTTGAAGCGCAAGACGGATAAAAAATATATTTCCTGAGAAAGAGCGGGAGCGGATTTCTTCACACGAAAAGCTCAACGATTGCGTCCGCTCATCACACGATTTAGCCGCTTTATTTCAACAAAATTCCCGCTCAGGAAAAGGGTGGGAAATTTTTTTAAAGATTATACGATATTTTGTAAAAATAGTTTCTATAATTTGAATAAGTGGTTGACAAATCCTGCCGCCTGCGGTATAATTAAAATGTAGTTTTTGTAAAAAAGCCGCGCGAGCGGTTCTGTCAGATATATACAAAAGTTGAAAATTTTGGGGTGCAATATGGTTTTTTCCGATTTATTCTTTCTCTATATTTTTATACCCGCAGTTGCAATTTGTTATGCTCTCGCGCGGTGCGGCGATAAAGCAAGGCTCAGGGCTGCGGAAACAGGCAAAGCTCCGCGATATGCAAACGCAAATCTTTGCCCGTACACAAACGCGGTTTTGATAGTATTCTCGCTGATTTTTTACGCGTGGGGCGAGCCGATTTACATATTCCTGATGCTCGCAAGCGTTGTGATGAACTATTTTGTCGGGCTTTTCATCACTCGGAAAAAACAGCGCTCAAAGCCCGCGCTGATTGTCGGGCTTGTGCTGAACATCGCCATAATCGGCGTGTTCAAATACGCGGATTTTCTTGTCGATACGCTCAATCTCACGGGGCTTGGGATACCGAAGCCGGGGATTGCGCTTCCCATCGGAATAAGCTTTTTCACATTCCAATCCATTTCCTACATAATCGACGTTTATCGCGGCGAAGTCAAGGCACAGCGCAATTTCTTCTCGCTTTTGCTGTACATTTCGATGTTCCCGCAGCTGATTGCAGGACCTATCGTGCGCTATTCTACAATTTCCGAGGAAATAAACAACCGCAGCATAAATTTCAACGATATCTCGGAAGGCTCGTTTCGCTTTCTTATCGGACTTGGCAAGAAAGTTATCCTTGCAAACCAACTCTCCGAGATTTCCTCGAAATTCCTTGACGGAAACCTCGCTTCGCTTTCCGCGGGTGGCGCGTGGCTCGGAATTTTCGCGTACACCCTGCAGATTTACTTCGATTTCTCGGGCTATTCGGATATGGCAATCGGTATGGGGCGCTGCTTCGGCTTCCACTTTGACGAGAACTTCAATCACCCCTACATCGCGCGCACAATCACGGATTTCTGGCGGCGCTGGCACATCTCGCTGGGCAGCTTTTTCCGCGATTACGTTTACATTCCGCTCGGCGGCAACCGAAAGCATCAGCCTTTGAATATTCTCATAGTGTGGTTTATGACGGGCTTGTGGCACGGCGCAAGCTGGAATTTTGTGCTTTGGGGAGTGTACTTCGGCGCGATAATTATGCTTGAAAAATACACAATCCTCAAGGTCAAGGACAAAATCCCGCCGATTTTCCTGCATATTTACAGCATTTTTGTGATAGTATTCGGCTGGGTTATCTTCTATTTTGACGATTTTTCGCGGCTCGGGGAATTTATTCCGATATTGTTCGGCGGCGGAAAAGCGGGCGGCTGGGACGTTGTGGTTCACGGCGAACTCACGGGAAATCTCTGGCTGCTGATTGCGGCGGTGATTTGCTGTTTCCCGATTGCAAAGTTTTTCAGCTATCTGTACAGCAAAACCGCAAACAACGGCAGCGCAGGCGGCGAGGCTGTCCTCACGGGGCTGAAAACGCTCTGCTCGGTTGCTTTGCTTGTTGTGAGCACGCTTTTGCTTATCGGAAGCACTACTAATCCCTTCCTGTACTTGAGATTTTAAGGTGAACACATGAAACAAAATTCCAAAAAATACAAAGAACGCACCCCCAAGCGCCGCAAAGCTTCAAATATCGTGTATCTCACGACGCTGCTGCTGGCGTTTGAGGCAATCGGCTTGTCGCTTATAATTTTCCCGCGCAGTACCGTGAGCATTACCGAAAAACGCGAGCTGAAAACGTTTCCCGAGTTCAGTTTGGAAAGCTATTTCAGCGGCGATTTCACAAAGGAATTGTCCGAGTGGTTCAGCGACACCGTGCCGTATCGCGATGAGCTTACGGGGATTTCCGCCGGTATTCGGGAATTGCGCGGCTTCAGACTTGACGACACACGTTATCACGACCTGAAACCGGTTACGCCGGAAAATTCCGACACAAGCTCCTCGTCAAGCACAAGCTCGTCCGAAAGCACGACTTCAAGCTCCTCGTCAACGTCAACTTCATCGGAAAGCAGCACTTCTTCTCAGACCGAAAGCACGACTTCTTCGAGTGAAACGAGCAAGGACAATCCCGAAATTCAAGACCACCTGAACATAACCAACAACGGAATTGCTGTTGTCGGCGACCGCGCGCTTATGATGTACGGCGGCAGTTTTTCTGTCGGCGAGAGATACGCCAAGGTTATGAACAAATACAAGCAGGCGATGCCGAACGTCAACGTTTACAGTATGATAATCCCGACGTCCTGCGAGTTTTACAGCCCCGCTTCTCTGGCGGGATATCACGCCAGCGAGCTGGACAACATAAATCACGTCAACAGCTTTTTGCAGGGAGTAACGCCGGTTGACGCGTATTCGGCGCTTGCCGCGCACACAAGCGAGGACATTTACCTCCGCACCGACCACCACTGGGCGCCGCTCGGCGCGTATTACGCAGCGCAGCAGTTTGCAAAAACAGCGGGAGTGCCGTTCAAGGATATTTCCGAGTATGACCGGCAGGTTGTCCACGGCTATGTCGGAACGATGTACGGCTTCACCGAGGATATCGTCCTCAAAAACAATCCCGAGGACTTCGTGTATTACGTCCCGAAAACCGTTCAGTACACGACCACCTACTATGAATACGAGCTAAGCGGCGGCAGAATTGTCGGCGCAAGACCGGAGTTCAACGGCAATTTCTTCATTCATTACGGCGACGGAAACGGTATGGCTTACTGCACGTTTATGGGCGGCGATTCGCAGATTGTTAAGGTTAAGACAAACGCGGGCACGGGCAGAAAACTCGCAATTCTCAAGGATAGCTACGGAAACGCTTTGCCGGGGTATCTGATGGGTTCGTTTGACGAGATTATAGTTATCGATATGCGTTATTTCACGCACAATGTTGTCGATTTCCTCACGGAAAACGGAACAACCGACATTCTCTTCGCAAACAACGCTTTCCACGCGGCAACCGCTTCAACGGTGGATTATTACGAAAGCTTCCTCACACAGCAGGATTGGGGCTATTGGCAAACAGAAAGACCGATTGTTACCGAAACCGAAGATGAATAAAATTCGCCCTCTGAGGTTAAACTCAGGGGGCGATTTTTTGTGCAATTATTCTGATAAAATCGGAAATTTGAGTTATACTAAATCCAAGAAATTATCGGAGGAAATGCAGATGAAAGACAAAATTTTTGGCGTTTTGCAAAGGGTCGGGCGCTCGTTTATGCTGCCGATTGCCTTGCTGCCTGTCGCGGGACTGCTGCTCGGAATAGGCAGCTCCTTCACAAATCCCACAACCCTTGAGGAATACAATCTCGCGGGGATAATAAAAGAAGGCGGCGTTCTTTATACAATTCTCGATATTATGAGCAGCGCGGGAAGCGTGGTTTTCGATAACCTGCCGCTGCTGTTTGCAATGGGCGTCGCAATCGGAATGGCGAAGAACGAAAAAGCTGTTGCGGCGCTTTCGGGCGCGATTTCTTATCTGATTATGAACACGGCGATAAGCGCGATGATTGACGCAAACGGCGGCGTTGAGGCAATGCCCGCCAACTCCACGACCTCAACTCTCGGCATAACCACGCTTCAAATGGGCGTTTTCGGCGGTATAATCGTAGGGCTTGGAGTCGCGGCGCTCCACAACAAATTCTACAAAATCAGGCTCCCGCAGGTGCTTTCGTTCTTCGGAGGAACGCGGTTTGTCCCGATAATTTGCAGCGTTGTGTATCTTATCGTCGGCGTTGTGATGTACTTTGTCTGGGGATTTGTGCAGCTGGGAATTTCGCAGCTCGGACAGCTCGTTTTGTCATCGGGCTATGCGGGAACGCTGCTTTATGGCATTATCGAAAGAGCGCTCATTCCTTTCGGCTTGCACCACGTTTTCTATATGCCGTTCTGGCAGACGGAGCTTGGCGGCTCGATGATAATTGACGGAGTGACCGTTTCGGGCGCGCAGAACATCTTTTTCGCCGAGCTTGCTTCAAAATCCACGGAAACTTTCTCGGTTTCGGCAACGCGCTTTATGTCGGGAAAATTCCCGTTTATGATTTTCGGACTGCCCGCGGCGGCGCTTGCAATGTACAAAACAGCGCGTCCCGAGAAGAAAAAAGCAGTCGGCGGGCTGCTGCTTTCGGCGGCGCTCACGTCGATGATTACTGGCATTACCGAGCCGCTTGAGTTCACGTTTTTGTTTGTCGCGCCCGTGATGTACGGTGTACACTGCGTTCTCGCAGGACTTTCATATATGCTTATGCACCTGCTGAACGTAGGCGTGGGAATGACGTTTTCGGGAGGCTTGATTGACCTCACGCTGTTCGGCATTTTGCAGGGAAACGCAAAGACAAACTGGATTTGGATAGTGATAGTCGGGCTTGTTTACGCGGTTATCTACTATTTCGTGTTCTATTTTATGATAAAGAAGTTCAGCTTCAAAACTCCCGGCAGAGAAGCCGATGACGAGGAAACAAAGCTCTACACGCGAAAGGATATGGAAGCGAAAAAGGGCGCGAAATCCGCTGATGGAGCTGAGAGCGTTGATATGACGAGCGCGCTAATCCTGAGGGGGCTTGGCGGAAAGTCGAACATCTCCGACCTTGATTGTTGTGCAACGCGGCTCAGAATTACGGTTGCAGACGCAAAAAAGGTTGACGAGAAAATGCTGAAAAGCAGCGGCGCTTCGGGAGTTGTCCGAAAGGGCGACGGAGTGCAGGTGATTTACGGACCGCAGGTTTCCGTGGTTAAGTCGAAGCTGGAGGATTTTATCGAAACACCCGATTCCGATAAACTTGACGAGCTTTTTGCAAAGGGAAACGCTGAGGAAAAAACGGCAGAAAAATCCCCCGAAAAGCCTCAGACAACGGCAAATCCGATATTGCTTTTCTCACCGATGAACGGCAGGATAATCCCGCTTTCGGACGTTGAGGACGAGGTTTTCTCGCAGGAAATTCTCGGAGCGGGAGCGGCTGTCGAGCCGAGCGAGGGCAAGCTGTTTTCGCCGTGCGACGGGACTGTTTTGTCGGTTACGGAAACAAAACACGCAATAAGTCTTGCTTCGGAGGACGGCGCGGAAATTCTGCTGCACATCGGCATTGATACGGTGAAACTCGGCGGGAAGTTCTTCGAGGTTCACGCAAGCAGCGGTCAGGCTGTCAAAAAGGGCGATTTGCTCGTTTCGTTCGACATCGAGGCAATCAAAAACGCAGGCTTCAAAACCACAACTCCGATGGTTATCTGCAACACTGACGATTATTCTTCGGTGGAAGCGGTTGGTTTCGGAAAAATCAGCGTCGGCGAAAAATTTATTGAAATAAAGTGAGGAAAGATATGAAAACATTTGACTACACCATCAAGGACGAGCTTGGTATTCACGCAAGACCTGCAGGAATGCTCGCGAAAACGGCAAAGGGCTTTGAGAGCGTCATCACGATTGAAAAGGACGGAAAATCCGTAAACGCGCAGAAGCTGATGATGCTGATGGGGCTTGGCGTGAAGTGCGGCGATACCGTCAAAGTCACGGTTGAGGGCGCGGACGAGGAAGCTGCCGCGAAAGCTGTGGAAGAATTTCTCGCGAAAAATCTCTGATAATCAAAAGTCCGCCTGTGAAAAAACACAAGCGGGCTTTGATATGTGGATATTCGGAATTATTCGTTGAATTGATAATAGATAGTGCCGTCATCGGAAGCATAAACCAACGCGCTGTCCGTGAAATAATAGTTTCCGAAGATATCGTACAAAATAATCGAGTGAGTGAAATCGCCTTCACCGAGGTCTTCGTAGCCGATTTCGATTTTTCCGTTTACAACGTATTCTTCACCGTTAATGGTGAGTGCGTCGCTTTCGGACGTCAAAACAGTATAAACAGGAACGATTTTGTCGCCGTTTTTGAGATGAACCGTTTCGCGTGCTGCACAGCCTGTCTGAGCGTCAATTCCACCCCATACTCCGTGAACATTCCACTCGCTTGTATTCCAGTTGTACGAAATACGCAGATTTGTTTCTTCTCCGTTAAGCAAAATCGGGCAGGTGAAAATGCTTTCATTTTCGTTCTTGCAGACAAGCTCGATAGGAAGCGGCATTCCGTTCAGACAAACCCACATTCCGTTGAAATTGCTTATAATTTCGTTTCCGTTGTAGGTTACATCATCGTCCTCGCCGAGATAAAGACTTTTCCCTTCTAACTCCATAAATACGCAGCAAGAAGCGTAATTGAAATAGTCCGAATCATTCAGCTGAACCGTGTACAGCCCGTCATCATTGATAAGGACGCTCTCGACGCCGATTGTGCAGTCGTCGCCGCAGAAGTTAAATTCATCGCTGTCTATTCCGACATTATCGTCTGCGCAGTAGTCGCAGTCCCACAAATCGTCGCAGTCAGAAGCAATTCCGCTGTTGTCATAGTCGTTGAAATCGCCGCCGCTCGTGCCGTAAGCGACTTTATCCACGAACGCAAGATACCAGCTGCTCGTGCAGATATCCGAGAAAACAGACAGCTCCTGCGAACCCTGAACGGCAAGCGGATAGTAGAGCGAAAGGCCGCCGGCATTTGCGTGCTGAGCGCCGTTATACTTAAAGATAACGGCATTATCCAGCTTTTCAATGGTATCCGAAGCACTCGGTGCGCAGGATTTCACCGCATTGAGCAAGCCCTTGAGGTCAACCATATTTGTATAGCCCTCGGAGCGATTGTTTCCGCCGAAATTATCAACACTTGTGATTGCCCGCGCGATTTCGTTCAG
>SFJQ01000154.1 GCA_004555855.1 [Eubacterium] saphenum
CTATGAGAATAAGGTAGCTGCGGATATTATGAAGCTCGTTGAAAACAGAAATCTGCGCCATCTTATCGAGGACGTTATGGTTCCCACGGTAACCAAAACCGTTGAAAAGGAAAGCGGGAAGGTTGTCGAGGTTGAGGAAAAGGTTTATCCCGGATACGTTTTCGTGAAAATGGTGGAAACAAACGAGTCGTGGTACATCTGCAGAAATACCAGAGGAGTCACGGGCTTTGTGGGCCCCGAAAGCAAGCCTACTCCGCTCAGCGAGGCTGAGGTCAGAGATCTTGAGCAGGGCAGAAAAGAAACTGCCGTGTCCTTTGAAAAGGGCGATAAGGTTGTTATCAAGCAGGGTGTGCTCGAGGGCTTTGAGGGTACCGTTTCCGAGATTGACGAGGAAAAGAACACCGTTGTGGTGGACGTTTTCAATATGTTCGGAGAGGTTACTCCTACTACGCTTGAAATCACCGCAATCAAGAAAATTTAATTGTTTTTCAAAAAGTTTGGAGGAAAAATGCTATGGCACAGAAGGTTGTTGGATTTATTAAATTGCAGATTCCCGCCGGCAAAGCTACACCGGCTCCGCCTGTTGGACCGGCTCTCGGTCAGCACGGCGTAAATATTATGGCGTTTACGAAGGAGTTCAACGAGCGCACCAAGGATAAGGCAGGACTTATTATCCCCGTTGTTATCACGGTTTACGCTGACAGGAGCTTCACGTTTATCACCAAGACTCCCCCCGCTTCCGTTCTTATCAAGAAGGCTTGCAAGATTGAAAGCGGCTCGGGTGTTCCCAACAAGACAAAGGTTGCTAAGATTACCAAGGCTCAGCTCAAGGAAATCGCAGAAACCAAGATGCCCGACCTTAACGCGGCAAACATCGATACCGCAATGTCTATGATTGCAGGTACCTGCCGTTCGATGGGCGTAGAAGTTGCAGACTGAATATAACGTGGGAGGATTTTTTCCGTCAGCGCGGACTTAATGTCCGCCGTACCACAAGGAGGATATATTAATGAAACACGGTAAGAAATATAATGAAAGCGCAAAGCTGATTGAAGGCGCAAAGCTGTACGAGAGCGGCGAAGCTCTTGACATCGTTTGCAAGACCGCTAAGGCTAAGTTCGACGAAACCGTTGAGCTTCACGTTCGCCTCGGCGTTGACTCCCGCCACGCTGACCAGCAGGTTCGCGGCGCGGTTGTTCTTCCTAACGGAACAGGTAAGACTATCAGAACTCTCGTTTTCTGCAAGCCTGAGAAGGAAAATGACGCAAAGGCTGCCGGCGCTGATTACATCGCTGATAACGAGACAATCACCAAAATTCAGAACGGCTGGATGGACTTCGAGGTTGTTATCGCAACTCCCGATATGATGGGCGTTGTTGGTCGTCTGGGTAAGGTTCTCGGTCCGAGAGGACTTATGCCTAACCCCAAGGCGGGTACCGTAACCCCCGATGTCGCTAAGGCTGTTACCGAGGCAAAGGCTGGTAAGATTGAGTATCGTCTTGATAAGTCGAACATCATTCACTGCCCTATCGGAAAGGCTTCCTTCGGTCCTGCAAAGCTGGAGGAGAACTTCAACGCGCTGATGGAAGCGGTTGCTAAGGCTAAGCCTGCCGCTGCCAAGGGTACCTATATCAAGAGCTGCACGGTTTCTTCGACTATGGGTCCCGGCGTCAAGGTTAACACCTTGCGCTTCGGCGTGTAAGCGCATTACTATGCAATAAATTCGACCGCCCGGAGAAATTCGGGCGGCGGTTTTTATAAAAGGAGGCAGAACGTTTGGGATTTGCAAAGGGTTTTAATCAGGTTGAAGCGGCGGCTGAAAGAGCGGTTCGAGGTATCGTCGAGGAGCACGGTTTTTCGCTCTGGGACGTGGTTTTCGTGAAAGAGGGCGCTGCGTGGTACCTGAGAATTTTAATCGACAAGCCGCAGGGTGTTTCAATCGACGACTGCACATCGATTGACGGTGAGATAAACGCCGTGATTGACAAACAGCCGTTTATTGACAAAATCGATTATCTTGAAATCGGCTCGGCGGGTCTGGAGCGCACAATTCGCCGCGAGGAACAGATAAAATCCTCGCTCGGCAGGAAAATTACGCTCAAAACCTACAAGCTCTGCGAGGGGCTTCCGGAGAAAACGTTGAAGTGCGTGCTGGACGATTTCGATGGCGAAAACGTTCTGGTTTCGGGAGATTTCGGCGAAGCAAAACTCGCGTTAACCGAGATTTCTGCGATGAATTATGATGATTTTGATGATTTTAATGAACTAATGGAGGTATAAGGGAAAATGGCTAGAAGAAAGACAGTTAAAGGGGAAGACTACGGAGATATTTACGAAAATCTCGCTCTGCTTGCGGAGGAAAAGGGTATCTCAAGCGAAATTCTTGCGGAAAAAATCAAGTACGCTATCGAGAAGAGCTTGAAATCCAACCTT
>SFJQ01000155.1 GCA_004555855.1 [Eubacterium] saphenum
CGGGAGCGGAGCCGTTCTTTTTGCACTGTGCAAATTCAGCCAGAATGCTGTCCATACCAAGGTTCACCTCGTCCCATTTTTCCTTTGTGTAGCCCTTTGTTTTCTCGGTGCTTTCCCGATAAGCGTCGGTTTTTCCCCATTTTTCCTTTGCTTCTTTTGCGTAAAGCTCACGCTGAGCTTCATATTCGCTGTTGTCAAATGCCGTCATAGTGATTTTTTCTCCTTTCAGGGCGCTGTCAAGAGCTGAAATAAGCCTTTCAAGACGTTCCTTTTTAAGCGTCAACAAACGCTTCTGCTCTTTCAGCGCAGTCTGCTTGTCATAATCGGGAGAGGACAGAATTGCGATGATTTCTTTCAGCGGAAAGTCAAGCTCGCGGTAGAACAAAATCTCCTGCATACGCGAAAGCGAGCTTTCATCATAAAAGCGGTAGCCGTTCTGTTCGTCAACAGTGCAGGGCTTCAGCAGTCCGATTTCGTCGTAATAGTGAAGCGTGCGCACACTCACACCCGTAAGATTTGCAAATTCCCTGATGTGCATTTTCATCAAATCGCCTCCCTTGATTTTGATTATATACTATAACGTAACGTCAGTGTCAATAGGTTTTTGAAAATATTTTAGCATATTTTCTGAAAAATTTCAAGAGAGCTGTTTGAAAAATCCAAAGAAAAAAACGCGCAAATTAGTTGTTGCAAAAATCGACAATTTATGGTATAATAATAAATGTATAATCTCACGGTGAATTAACATAGGAGAGCAAAATGAAATATTCAATAATCCCGCTTACAGATAATTTTTCGGAAACGGAAGAGCTTATCCGCGAATTTGGCGCAAATCTTGAGTACAACGATTTCTTTTCGCCGGAAATTTACGACAATGACGAGGAAATCGAGCGGCTGATTTCGTTTTACAAATCGATTGACCGCGACAGGTCGGGCGATACCCTTCACGGCGCATTTATCGGACTGGACATTTCTTCCGATGACTGTGTTCTGCGCCAGAGAAGCCGTGCGCTGTTCAGAAAGTCAATGAGGATTGCTCAAAAGCTCGGCGTAAAGGGCGTTGTTTTCCACACGGGACTTTTAGGCGGGCTTAATCTGCGGCTTTTCGCGGACAGGTGGCTTGAAAAATCGAAGGGATTTCTGCGCGAGCTTGCGGGAGAATTTCCCGATACCGAAATATATTTTGAAAACTCCTTTGAACAAGAGCCTTATGTGTTTGAAAAGCTCGCAAGGGAGCTTTCCGATGTGAAAAATTTCGGCTTGTGTATCGACTATGCACATGCGTCGCTTGCGAAAGTTCCCGCTTGGGAATGGATAGAAACCCTCGCGCCTTATATACGGCATATCCACGTCAATGACAACGATTTGCAGAACGATTTGCACCTTGCTGTCGGCGACGGGAAAATTGATTTCGCGCGGTTTAAATTCCTTCTCGGAAAATACTGTCCGGACGCTTCGGTGCTTGTGGAAGTCGGCGGCGCGGATAAAGCAAGGCGCTCGATTGAATATCTTGAAAGAGTAACGCCGTGTGATAATCACAGCCGAAGCGTTGACGTTTTCGACAAAATTCTCGATATCGGAATAGCGCTTACCGCAGAACGCAATCCCGATAAACTGCTTGATTTGATTGTCGATACCGCGATGTCGCTGACCGAAAGCGATGGCGGAACTTTGTACATTGTCGAAGATAACGTGCTGAAATTCAGGATAGTGAAAACGCGCTCAAAGGGCATAGATATGGGCGGAAACGGCGACACACCCGATTTCCCCGTTATCCCGATGAATGAGGAGCATATCTGCGCGTATTCGGCGATTACGGGAAAATCGATGAATATTGCAGATGTGTATAACTGCACGGAATTTGACTTTTCGGGACCGAAGCGCTTTGATTGCCTGAACGATTATCGCACGCAGTCTATGGTGACAATTCCGCTGCAAAATAAAAGAGGCAGCACTATCGGCGTTTTGCAGCTGATAAATGCTCAGACAAACGGAAAAATCCGCGAATTTACTGCCGAAGAAGAGCGGATAATCCGCGCGCTCGGTTCGCAGACTGCCATTGCGCTTGAAAATATGGAATATCTGAATGAGCTGAACGAACAGATGTGGTCTTTCACCGAGGCTCTGACGGAGGCAATCGACAAGCGAACTCCGTATAATGCCAGTCACACGCGAAAAGTTGCGGAATACAGCGGAATGATTGCGGACTACATAAACGAACTCCACGAAAGGGGAGAAGAAGCCGAGTATTTTGATGAGGAGCGCAGAAATCAGCTCATAATGTCCGCGCTGCTCCACGATATCGGAAAGCTGGTTATCCCAAAATCCGTGATGAACAAAGCAACCCGACTCGGCGACAAACTCGAAACCGTGATGAGCAGGCTGCGTGAAATAAAGCTGCGCGCGGAGATTGCTTTTTTGAAAAA
>SFJQ01000156.1 GCA_004555855.1 [Eubacterium] saphenum
CAGGCTTCTACTGCTCAAAGGATAAGAGCATGGCTCACATCAACGCAGGCGCAAAGAAGGTTGTTATTTCCGCTCCCGCCGGCAACGACCTTAAGACCATCGTTTACTCGGTAAACAACGACACGCTTACCGCTGACGATCAGATCATTTCTGCCGCTTCCTGCACCACCAACTGCCTTGCTCCCATGGCAAAGGCTCTTAACGATTACGCAGCAATCCAGAGCGGTATCATGAGCACCATTCACGCTTACACCGGCGACCAGATGATTCTCGACGGTCCTCACAGAAAGGGCGACCTCAGAAGAGCAAGAGCAGGTGCTGCTAACATCGTTCCTAACTCCACCGGTGCTGCTAAGGCAATCGGTCTTGTAATCCCCGAGCTGAACGGCAAGCTCATCGGTTCTGCACAGCGCGTTCCTGTTCCTACCGGTTCGACCACTATCCTTACCGCTGTTGTTAAGGGCAAGGATGTAACCAAGGAAGGCATCAACGCTGCTATGAAGGCTGCTGCTTCCGAGTCCTTCGGCTACAACGAGGACCAGATCGTTTCTTCCGACGTTATCGGTATGAAGTTCGGTTCTCTGTTCGACGCAACCCAGACCATGGTTTGCAAGATTGCTGATGACCTCTATGAGGTACAGGTTGTTTCTTGGTACGACAACGAGAACTCCTACACTTCTCAGATGGTTAGAACCATCAAGTACTTCGCAGAGCTTTAATTCAGAGCTTTTCAAAGATGCTCCCGAGCTTTTCGGGAGCATTTTTTGTAGTTTTGGCAAATTGTGCCATTTTACAGCCGAATGCGCGTTAATTCTCCATTGACAAGCCAAAAAAAATCTGATATAATTTTAATAAAGGAAAATGAAAGGAGGTTTTGATTTGGACGTTGAAAACAATCAGACGAGTGAAAATTCTGTAAATCCCGAGGAAAACGCGGGATACGGAGGAATTGCGGTTGACGAAAACCCTCAGAATACGGAGGAAGCGCGCGCTTATGCCGAACAGCAGGCTGCCGTGGAAATGCAGCGAATTTCTCAGGAGGAGCAGGACAAAAAGCTGCTGGACGCGCTGGACGAGGTGCTGGAAAAACGTTCTCAAAGGGAGAGAACGGCTTCGGCAAAACGCCCTCGGACAAGAGGCGAGCGCATTACAGCGGGGTTTGCAAACAAAGGCGTCGGGATAGTTTCGCTGGGATTAATTCTGATATTTCTCGGCGTTGTGATGATTGTGACGCTTTTCTCGAAGGAACCCGACTATTATCTGCCGCTGAAGTTGTCGCCGGTTGCGGCAATTCTGGTGGGGATTGAGATTTTGTTCAACCAGATGATTGCGCGAGGCAGATTTAAAATCAATATCCCGAGTATAATCATTTCGGGATTGCTTACCGTGGGCTGCTGCGTGGCGTGTGCGCTTATGAACTCGTCGTATAAGCAGGACACAATCGAGTACAACAGCCGAACTATTGCTGCGGAAATTTATGACAGAACGTACAAGGAGCTTAGAAACTGCGCGGATTTGAAATCTGTTGAGGCGATTGTTGACCTTAATCCCGAAGGTACTGCGATTACAAAGGGACTTGACGCGGTTTCTGAGGGGGATAAAATCGTGATAAATGTCGAGTTCGGCGGAGGTTTTGCCGACCCGAGAGCGTTTGCTTCCGACTGCAAAAAGATAATCGAAGGCTATCGGATAATGGGGATTAATGTTACGGATTTCCATTTTTACAATGAAACCGCATTTAATATCTATTCACTTGATGTTATCGGAAAATATGTTCAGGATTATTCCGAAACAAGACTTACGGAATTGGTAAATCATATCTATATAGAAGATTTCAGTTTTCTTGAGGATTTGCCTGATTTGGAAGATGAAGAAAGCGAGAATAATTCATCTTCTCAATAATTGAAAGGAGAAAATTTTGACAAACGAGGAAAAAGTTGCATTATATGAATGTATAAAAAGACAGTTTACAGACCCGGGCTTGTACAAGGTATCAAGAGTTTGCGAGTGGCTTGTAACGAACGATTGTTCGCCCGAGCAGATGGGGTACGGCTCTTTCAGGGAGCTTGCGGAGGATTGCCCCGAGATTTTTGCTTTTCAGGACGACAACAACAGCGATTTTATTCAGATTAAATTATGGCTGGCGGGAGAGAAGGATTTTTCCGATAATTCGCGTCACCCTGCCGATGGATTTTTCGGTTCTCGGAACATTATCCTTAACGACGACATCATTGAAATAACGCAGCAGTCGCTTTTTGCGCTTACAAAGGTGCTAGGCAACGGTTTGAGCGTTCAGCAGATGAAAGGGGAGGTTTACAGGAAATTCGACGAGGCAAAGCAAAATCAAAAGCTCGACTTTTTCGGCGAAAGATATACTTTCCCGATTGATTA
>SFJQ01000157.1 GCA_004555855.1 [Eubacterium] saphenum
AAAGCTTTTCGGTTGTTTCAAGGTCTGGGTCGCCTGCCGTAACAAACGGAATGAACGCCTTGCCGTTTTCAAAAGCCTTTTTAATTTCACTCATAAAGATTCTCCCCTCTGTAGCGTGCGATAGCCGCAACGTCCTTGTCGCCTCTGCCCGAGAGGTTGACAACGATTATTTTGTCCCTGTCCATTGTCGGCGCAATTTTAATGCAGTGCGCAACTGCGTGAGAGCTTTCGATTGCAGGGATAATGCCCTCTGTTCTTGAAAGGTACTCGAACGCACTGACAGCTTCCTCGTCAGTTACAGGAACGTACTGCGCTCTGCCTGTGTCGGCGAGGTTTGCGTGTTCGGGACCGATTCCGGGATAGTCAAGACCTGCCGAAATCGAGTAAACGGGTGCAATCTGACCGTACTCGTCCTGACAGAAATACGACTTCATTCCGTGGAAAATTCCGAGAGTGCCGTTTGCCATTGTAGCGGCGTTCTTCGGATTGTCAACGCCGAGTCCTGCGGCTTCACAGCCGATAAGCTTGACGTTTTCGTCCTTGATAAATTCGTAAAATGCGCCCATTGCGTTGCTTCCGCCGCCTACGCAAGCCATAACAACGTCGGGGAGCTTGCCCTCTTTTTCATGTAACTGAGCCTTGATTTCCTTGCCGATAACGCTCTGGAAATCCCTTACAACGGTCGGGAACGGGTGGGGCCCCATTACCGAGCCGAGAACGTAGTGGGTGTCAGAAACACGGTTTGTCCACTCACGCATAGCCTCGTTTACAGCGTCCTTGAGGGTCATTGTGCCTGTTTCAACGGCGTTTACCTTTGCACCTAAAAGCTTCATTCTGTAGACGTTGAGAGCCTGACGGATCGTGTCCTCCTTGCCCATAAAGATTTCGCATTCAAGACCGAGCAGAGCCGCAACCGTTGCGGTTGCAACGCCGTGCTGACCTGCGCCTGTTTCGGCAATTACACGTGTCTTGCCCATTTTCTTTGCAAGCAGACACTGACCGAGGCAGTTGTTGAGCTTGTGCGAGCCTGTGTGGTTCAAGTCCTCACGCTTTAAGTAGATTTTTGCACCGCCCAAATCCTTTGTCATCTTCTCTGCATAGTAAAGACGTGACGGTCTGCCTGCGTACTCACGCATAAGCGTGTCAAGCTCCGCCACAAACTCGGGGTCGTCCTTGTAGTGATTGTACGCTTTTTCAAATTCATTTATCGCATTCATCAGCGTTTCGGGGACTTTCCTTTTGACATTTCTATATGCTCCTTTGTTTTATATTCCTTTAAGCTCGTCAAGCATTGCCTTCTTGTCTTTGCTCCTCATCAGTGTTTCGCCGATTAAAACGCCGTTTACGCCTGTGTTTTCAAGCTCGGCAACGTCAGCTCTTGTTTTGATTCCGCTTTCGGCAACGAAAAGGATTTCGCTCGGAACAAGGTTTCTTAGTCGGATTGAGTTTGTTATGTCAACCGTAAAATCACGCAAATTGCGGTTGTTTACGCCGATTATCCTTGCGCCTGCGCTGACTGCCGACTTTACCTCTTCCTCTGTGTGAGCCTCAACGAGCGCCGAAAGTCCGAGCGTGTCGCAGATTTTTATCCACTCTCTGATTGTTTCTGTGTCGAGCAGTGAGCAGATTAACAGCACTGCCGAAGCACCTATCAGCTTTGCCTCATATATCTGATATTCGCAGACTGTGAAGTCTTTTCGAAGCAGAGGGATTGAAACATTTTTTGAAATTTCTTCAAGATATGCGTTTTCGCCCTTGAACCACTGCGGCTCTGTGAGAACGGAAATTGCCGATGCGCCCGACCTTTCGTAGTCCTTTGCAATCTCGACATACGGAAAGTCCTCTGCGATAATTCCCTTTGAGGGGGAGGCTTTTTTGACCTCGCAGATAAACGACATTCCGTCATTTTTCAGTGCCTGCTCAAACGGAAAGTCTGTGTCGCAATTCAGCGAAAGGGCTTGCTTTTTTACCTTTTCAAGCGGAATTTGCGCCTGTATTTCATTATACCTTTTTACGTTTGCCTGTGCAATAGTTTCGAGTATCATTTGTTTACCTCAAATTAAAAATTAACAATGTACAATTAACAATTAAGGGTCGCTTCGCTCCGAATTTATAATAAGTTTTTTCGGAAATTCTTTTGCAAAATTGTTAATTGTCAATTGTAAATTGTTTTGTAGCCTTTGCAAATTCAACCATCTTGTCGTATGCCTTGCCGCTGTCGATGATTTCTTCTGCAAGCTTTACGCCGTCTGCGATTGACTCTGCCTTGCCGCCGGCGTACAGTCCGAGCGCCGAATTGAGCACTGTAATGTCACGCTTTGCGCCTTTAAGCTCACCGCTTAAAATCTTCTTGGTGATTTCGGCGTTCTCTGCGCCGTCACCGCCGACAAGCTCCTGCATCTCGTATCTGCCGAGTCCGAACTGCTCGGGTGTGATTTCATAGGTTTTAAATTCGCCGTTGTTGATTTCGCATACCTTTGTTGCGCCTGTTACGGTCACCTCGTCCATTCCGTCACTTCCGTGGAAAACAAATCCCCTCTTTACGCCGAGGTTTGAAAATACCCTTGCAATCGGCTCAACGAGTGATTCGGAATATACGCCCGTAATCTGAAGATTTGCGCTTGCAGGGTTTGTAAGAGGTCCGAGCACGTTGAAGATGTTTCTGATTCCGATTTCACGTCTTACGGGACCGACAAAACGCATTGATGCGTGGTAGCCCTGTGCAAACATAAAGCAGAGGTTTGTTTCCTTTAATACCTTTTCGCTCTGTTCGGGTGTGATTGTGATGTTTACGCCGAGCTGTTCAAGGCAGTCAGCCGAGCCGCTCTTGCTTGACATTGAGCGGTTGCCGTGCTTTGCAACCGGGATTCCCGCAGCGGCAATTACAAATGACGCCGTTGTTGAAACGTTGAACGTGCCTGTGCCGTCGCCGCCGGTGCCGACAATGTCAATAACGTCGGTGTCGTGCTTTACGTGGAGAGCCTTGCTCCTCATTACCTCGGCGCAGGCTGTGATTTCGTCAATCGTTTCGCCCTTCATTCGAAGTGCCGTGAGGAATGACGCCATTTGCGCCTGTGTAGCTGTACCCGTCATCATTTCTTCCATAACCTGTTTTGACTCGTCATATGTCAGGTCACTGCCCGAAACTACCTTTAAAATTGCCTCTTTAATCATATCATCAAACCCTTTCCAAGAAATTCCTAATCATCTGCATACCGTGTGAGGTGAGAATTGACTCGGGGTGGAATTGCAGTCCGTAGATTTCGTAATCTCTGTGCTTTACTCCCATAACCTCGCCTGTTTCGTCCTGCGCAGTAACCCTTAAATCTTCGGGGATTGAACTGCGGTTTGCAATCAGTGAATGATACCTTGCGCCCTCGATGACCTCGTCCATGCTCGCGTCCGGGCGGCCATAGCGGATGTTCTCGAGGATCGTGCCCGCGAAGAGGAACACGTCCTGCTGCACAATGCCGATGCTGCCGCGCAGATCAGCCAGCCTGATGTCGCGGATATCCTGCCCGTCCAGGGTGATGCTGCCGCTG
>SFJQ01000002.1 GCA_004555855.1 [Eubacterium] saphenum
AGTTTTTTTACAAATCTTATTGCAATTATGAGAAAAAAATTGTATAATAAGTATAATGAGGATTTATGACGTGAAACGAAAAGGAGATGTTGGAAAATGGAGTTTGTGAGCGAGAGAACAGCGTTTACGATGATATCGGAAACTGTTGTTAAGGCGGGGGTTTCGCTGTTCAATGCGGTAAAGTATATCTATATGATTGCGGACAAGGATTTCTACAACATAAACGTTAAGGACATTTTCAAGATATCGCTGAGAAACATCACCGACACGACCTGCCTGTACAACACGGGAATAAAGCTCGACAAGGAGCGCTGCCGTGAGATGAACTCGCCCGAATATGAGAGAGTTTTGTCGCTTATGGTGTACTCGTTTGCGGTGCGGCTGCCCGAGCTGAAAAACGTGAAAATCAACAACCAGTCCTTAAACGACAAGCAGATAAAAGCGATTTTCGATATGGTTGTCGCAAAGGGCGCGGGAAATTATGACAACGTGATTGTCGATGATTTCGAGGAAATCAGGAGAATGGTGAAAACCGGCAGACCTGTTCCCGCTTATGACGCGGAGTGGTTCAAGAGCTATATTTACAGCTACGTTCCCGCGCTGACGGCGATTACAAACAAAAATATGTTCCTCTTGGGCAGCTGCGACATACTTTTTACTTTGTTTTACAGCGGGCTTGAGGAGGAGCTGAAACGGCTGCTGGAGAGCCTCGCCGCAACAGGCTGACCGAATAAAATCGCGGGAATTTGTTCAAGCTCATAAGAATATCATCTTTTGAGGTGATTTTTTATGAATATGACAAAATTTGCGTTTATCGAACAGGACCGCGCCGTTTTGTACGCGGATATGAACGGCACAAACGGTCACGAGGAAATCAACGGCGGCGTGTTTGTGTTCAATCTGCCCGAGGGGATTTATTTCGCGCTGGAGCTGTCGGGGCTGCCGGAAAATCAGGCTCTGCCGTTTCACGTTCACGAGGGAACGCTCTGCGAAAACTCGGGCGAAAAAGCGATAATCCTCCCCGATGTCAATTCGGACAGTCGAGGAAACGCGTCGATGCAGTTCTACATTGACAAAACTCGCCTTTCGGATATCTCGGGCAAGGTTGTTATGCTGCACAAGAAAATTGACGGTGACGAGCCGAAAATCGCCTGCGGAGTGCTGAAAAGAATTTTGTAAAAAAGGAGCAAAAAATGGGAATTTCCGAAATTAAAAATCCCGACCTCTGGGAATCGGGCAAACGTAAAATCGACTGGGTGAGAAGAAATATGCCGCTGCTGAACGGCATCGAGCGCGAATTTCGCGAAACAAAACCCTTTTCGGGGCTGAAAATCGCGCTTTCCGTTCACCTTGAAGCAAAAACGGCGTATCTCTGCGAGGTGCTTGCGGCGGGCGGCGCGGATATGTATGTAACCGGCTCAAACCCGCTCTCCACACAGGACGACGTTGCCGCGGCGCTTGCTCACGAGGGACTTTCCGTGTTCGCGTGGCACGGCACAACCGAGGAGGAATATTTCTCGCATATCGGCAAGGTTATCGGAGCCGAGCCGAATATCATCATCGACGACGGCGGCGACCTCGTGAACTACATTCACGAAAAACGCCCCGAGCTTATTCCGAACGTTCTCGGCGGGTGCGAGGAAACAACTACCGGCATTCTGCGCCTGAAAGCAATGGACGCGGCGGGAGAGCTGAAATTCCCGATGGCGCTTGTAAATGACGCAGACTGCAAGCACCTTTTCGACAACCGCTACGGCACGGGACAATCCGTCTGGGACGGAATAAACCGCACAACCAACCTTATTGTTGCGGGAAAGGACGTTGTTGTCGCGGGGTACGGCTGGTGCGGAAAGGGTACGGCAATGCGCGCAAAGGGCTTGGGAGCGCGTGTTATCGTAACCGAGGTTGACCCGATAAAAGCGATGGAAGCGGTTATGGACGGTTTTCGCGTTATGCCGATGAAGGAAGCAGCGAAAATCGGCGATTTCTTCGTCACGGTTACGGGCTGCTCGGACGTTATCGGCGAGGAAGCGTTTCTGAATATGAAAGACGGCGCGATTTGCTGCAACGCGGGGCATTTTGACGTTGAGGTAAATATGAAAAAGCTCCGTGAAATCGCGGCTTCGCACTATGAAGCGCGAAACAACATCGAAGGCTACACGCTCCCGAACGGAAACACGATTTTCGTTATTGCGGAAGGACGTCTTGTAAATCTCGCGGCGGGCGACGGTCACCCTGCAGAAATTATGGATATGAGCTTTGCGATACAGGCGCTCTGCGCGGAGTATATCGCGAAGAACCGCGAAAAACGCGCTGCGGGCGATATGACGTTCAATGTACCGCGCGAAATTGACGGAAAAGTTGCCCAGAGGAAGCTCCTGTCGTGGGGAATTTCAATAGACAAGCTCACCGAGGAGCAGAAAAAATATCTGGGAAGCTGCTGACGAAAGGAAAACCGATGTTCAATATACTTGTTGCCGATGATGTGGCAAACATTCGGCGGCTTTACGAATACACGCTCGAAAAGAACGGCTTTAAGGTGTTCACGGCGGAAAACGGCGAGGCTGCGCTTGATGTCATCGAAAAACAGCATATCGATTTGATGATTCTTGATGTGATGATGCCGAAAAAGGACGGCTATGAGGTGCTGAAAACCCTGCGCGAAAGCGGCTCAAACCTGCCCGTGCTTATCATCACCGCAAAAGACGCAGCCGAGGATTTGCGGCGCGGTTTTATTCTCGGCACGGACGATTATATGACAAAGCCCGTTGACGAGATGGAGATGATTTTGCGGATAAAAGCGCTGCTGAGAAGAAGCAAAATCGCCGAGGAACAGAAAATCGTCGCGGGAAAAACCGAGCTTGTCTACGACTCGTTTACGGTAACGGTAGCGGGTGAACCCGTGGTTTTGCCGAAAAAGGAGTTTCAGATTTTGTTCAAGCTGCTGTCGTTTCCGGGGAAAACATTCACGCGTGCTGCGCTTATGGAGGAGTTCTGGGAGATGGACTCGGACAGCGAAGCGAGAACCGTTGACGTACACATAAACCGCCTTAGAGAGCGCTTTCGCGACAACACGGATTTTGAAATCGTGACGGTGAGAGGACTGGGCTATAAGGCGGAAATAAAGACTTGATGTATGAAAAAGTTGAGCGAAATGTTTAAGAAGCTGGGAGCGATGATTGCAAAGCCGTTTTCCCGTGTAAATCGGCTCGGCGTAAAGCTGATGATTCTTACGCTGATTATCATCGTCGCGTCCGAAATTCTGAGCTTCACGGCAACGCTGATAATCGGCTTTGTCACAGGCGGCACAACCGACACAAACGCGATAATCGGACCTATTATCGCGTCGGTTATCGTCGGCGGACTGCTTGCGTTTGTTATCGGAAACGCGGTTCTGAAGCCGCTTTCCAACCTCACGAAAGCCACTAAGCGCGTAACGGGCGGCGACTACACGGTAAAGCTGGAGATGGATTTTCTCACGCGGCACACGGTAAAGGAGCTGCGAAATCTAATCGAGGACTTCAACAAAATGACCGAGGAGCTACGTTCCACTGAGCTTTTCCGAAAGGATTTCATCGGCAACTTTTCCCACGAGTTCAAAACGCCGCTTGTTTCGATAAGAGGCTTTGCGCAGCAGCTCTGCGAGGACGATTTATCCGAGGAACGCCGAAAGGAATTTGCGAAAATAATCCTCGAGGAAACCGAATATCTGACCGAGCTTTCCGCGAACACGCAGCTTTTAACCAATCTCGAAAACCGCGATATAATCACGGATAAGACGCGTTTTTCGCTGGACGAGCAGCTGCGAAGCTGTATGCTGAGATTGGAGCCGCAGTGGTCGGCGAAAAACATTGAAATCGATATGAGCGGTCTTGAGCCGATTGACTATTACTGGAACGAGCAGCTTCTTGCTCATATATGGAACAACCTCTTCGACAACGCCGTGAAATTCACCGAAAACGGCGGAGAAATCAGGGTTTGCTGCGAGGAGAAGAACGGGTTTGTGGTTGTGACGGTAAAGGACAGCGGCTGTGGAATACCCGAGGACGCGCTCCCTCACATCTTCGAGAAATTCTATCAGGCGGACGTTTCTCACGCGGCTCGCGGAAACGGCTTGGGACTGCCGCTTGCTCTGACATTAGCGGAGCTTTGCGGCGGCGGGATTACCGCAAAAAGCAAGCTCGGTGAAGGAACGGAATTTACCGTTAAACTTAAACAGGAGGAACAGTAATGAACGAGATTTACAAAAAGCTGATGAATTGCTATGAGCAGGTTGAGAAGAAAATTTCTTTCAAGCCCGAGCTTGCGCTGGTTTTAGGCTCGGGGCTGGGCGATTTCTGCGACACGCTCGATATAAAGGAAACGCTGGATTATGCGGAAATTGACGGCTTCCCGAAAAGCACGGTTGCGGGACACAAGGGAAGATTTGTGTTCGGGTACTGCGGAAAAACGCCGATTGTTTGTATGCAGGGGCGCGTGCATTATTACGAGGGTTATTCGGTAACGGACGCGGTTCTTCCAACAAGGCTGATGAAGCTGATGGGCGCGAAAACGCTGTTTTTGACAAACGCTGCGGGCGGCATAAATCCGTCGTTCAAGGCGGGCGATTTTATGCAAATCTGCGACCATATCATCTACAACGTTCCTTCCCCGCTTATCGGCGAAAATATCGACGAGCTGGGCGTGCGTTTTCCCGATATGAGCGAGGTTTATTCAAAGCGGCTGAGAAAACTGGTTGAGGAAGCGGCGGCAGAGGTGAACGTTCCCCTGAAAAGCGGCGTGTACATTCAGACTTCCGGTCCCAACTATGAAACTCCCGCCGAGGTTCGCGCGTTTGGACGACTGGGCGCGGACGCCGTGGGAATGTCAACGGCGGTTGAAGCTGTCGCGGCGCGGCACTGCGGAATGGAAATTGTCGGAATTTCCTGCATTTCAAATCTCGCAGCGGGAATTTCCCCCGAAAAGCTCTCGCATAAAGAGGTTCAGGAAACCGCAGACAAGGCTGCTCCGATGTTCAGAAAGCTCGTCACAAAGGCGATTGAAAAGATTTCTGACGGAGAATAACCTGCTAAATTTTTACAGAAAATACTAAAGCAATTTGGCTTGACAAAGCGCGTAAATTTTGATAAAATTAAAGCAGAGCAAAGTTTTTGGACACTATGAGGTGAATTTATGAAAATCAGGCAAAGAATAATAAGCGCGCTTGCTGCGGCGGCAGCAGCTTTTTCGCTGATGTCAGCAACCACATTCGCGCAGAATTTGAAGTATGACGCAAACGGCGACGGAAACGTTAACGCGAAGGACGCGCTTTATATCCTGAGAGCGGCTATAAAGCCCAATCCAGACTCAAGGCTTGACGTAAACGGCGACGGTAACGTAAACGCTAAGGACGCGCTTTTTATCCTGAGATATTCCATCAATCCGGAAAAGTACGATACGCCCGAAACACCCGAAGCGACTTCTGCCGAGAGCATTCTTGACGATTATGAGAAAAAGTGGTGCTATAATCTGCTTTCGGATAATCAGAAAGAAGCCTACAAGGTTCTTGTCAAGGGGATACTGAAATGCGAATCAAAAATCGACCTGCTTGACTGCAGAATAACCAAAACCGATTATGATAAGGTTTTCGACGCTATTCTGGCGGACAATCCTCACATCATTTCCACAAGAGGCGCGGGAAGTGTGATGCCGTCGGGAAATTATCTGTCGTACATGAAATACACCTATAATTTATCAGCGGCACAGTGCAGTCAGATAATGCAAAACGTTGAAAAGAACACGGCTTCCGTTATCGCCGAAGCGAAAACGCTAAAGACGGATTACGAAAGAGCAAAGCTTTTCCACGACTGGATAATCAACCGCACCGATTACATAGCAAACGAGGAAAAGTACACATGGCGGCTTGACGGACCGATTGTCTATGCAAAATCCGTCTGCGAGGGGTATTCAAAGGCGTTCTCGTATCTTTGCCAGTCGGTTGGAATTGAGTGCGTTTGCATTTCGGGAATTGCAAACGGCGGCGGTCACATGTGGAATATGGTGAAAATTGACGGCAAGTGGTATCACGCCGACGTCACCTGGGACGACCCGCTGACATCGGACGGAAGACCTGTTCTGAGATACAATTATTTCCTGATAAGCGACGCAAAGATAAGGGAAGACCACACCATCGACTCCACCTTTAAAATTCCGACGGCAGCGTCATCTTATTCGGCATAACGGGAGAAAATTATGGCAAAACGTTTTGACAACAAAAAGAACGACAAAAAGCTCGAAAAGCTGATTATGAGAAACTGGATTATTCTGGGAGTTACGGCGGCGCTTATTATTGTGCTGACGATTTTCTCAAGAACGGCGTGAGCTTGTGATAAAATTAATTTTAAGGAGAAAATTATGGTAGTTGAACCAAAGGTGCGCGGATTTATCTGCACAACGGCACACCCTGTCGGCTGCGAGGAAATCGTAAAGCGCGAGATTGAATACGTTAAGTCAAAGGGCGAGCTTTCGGGCGTGAAAAAAGCGCTGGTTATCGGCTGCTCGATGGGCTACGGGCTTGCTTCGAGAATTTCCCTCGCCTATGGAATGAAAGCGGCAACGCTTGGCGTGATGTTCGATAAAGCAGGCTCCGGCAACAAAACCGGCACTTCGGGCTGGTACAACACGAAAGCGTTCGAGAAATTCGCCGCGGCGGACGGGCTTTACGCAAAAACAATCAACGGCGACGCTTATTCCGACGAGTGCAAGAAAGAAATTATCGAGATAATCAAGCGCGATTTGGGCAAGGTTGACGCGGTTATCTACTCGCTTGCAGCTCCCAGAAGGCAGGTCGGCGAGGAAGTATACAAAAGCGTCCTCAAAACAACCGGCGAGCCTTACACGAATAAGACGATAGATTTACGAAACAACGCGATTTCCGAGGTGACAATCGAGCCGGCAACTCCCGAGGAGATTGAAGCGACCGTTAAGGTTATGGGCGGCGAGGATTGGGAAGCGTGGATTGACGCGCTGAAAGCGGCAGATGTCCTTGAGGACAACGCGCTCACAATCGCGTACTCCTATATCGGTCCGATAATCACCTACCCCGTTTATTACGAGGGCAGCATCGGCAGGGCGAAAGCGCACCTTTTTGAAACCTCGAAAAAACTCTGCGAAAAGGGACTGCGCGCGTATATTTCGGTGAACAAGGCGCTGGTTACGCAGTCAAGCGCGGCAATTCCCGTAGTTCCGCTCTACATCTCGATTTTGTACAAGGTGATGAAGGAAAACGGCACGCACGAGGGCTGTATCGAGCAAATGCAGCGGCTGTTCGCGGAAATTTCCTCCGGCAAGCTGAACCTTGACAGCGAAGGACGTATCCGTATGGACGACCTTGAGATGTCGCCCGAGGTTCAGGAAAAGGTTTCGAAAATCTGGAACAGCATAAATCAGGAGAATTTCAAGAGCTGTGCGGATATCGACGGCTACTGGAAGGATTTCTATGAACTGTTCGGGTTTGGCGTAGACGGCGTGGATTACACGGCGGACGTTGAGGTATAACAAAAAGCGCGGTTTTTAAGCCGCGCTCTTTTTTATGATTTCAGCCATTCTTCGAGCTTCGCACTGTCGGCGTTGAAAGTGTTTCCGTCGGCGCAATCCCGCAAATCCGCTCCCTTGCAAGCGTTTTTGAGCTCAACGTCAACGTGGCCTCTCCCACCGCCGCCGTGGGTGATGAACGGGAGAACGGTTTTCCCGCTGAGGTCAAGGCTCTCGAGGAACGTAAGTACGGGCATCGGGCAAGTCGAACACCAGTTCGGGAAACCGAGAATTATCCGGTCAACGTCAGAGATGTCGGGCAGCGGCTCGGCGAGCTTCGGGCGCGCGTTTGCGGCAACCTCCTTCTTCGCCTCGGCAACAACGTCGTTATACTCGGCGGGATAAGGCACGGCGGTCTTGATTTCGTACACGGAACAGCCCGCGATTCGCGCCGCGTCCTCGGCGATTTTCTTTGTTACACCCGAAATTGAAAAATAAGCCACAAGTGATTTTGCCATAAAAATCTCTCCTTTACAAATTATCCTCTTTTTCGCCGCTCAAACAGCGCATTTTTGAGGAATTGATATCGCTCAAATTTCTCGGCTTTTTTGAAATGCACCTCGCGGAATTGCTCGGGATTATTCTCGTAGACGAGTTTTTCATCTCTGAACTGCTCGCTGGTGAGGTCAAAAACGCGCTCCCCGACAACGTTGTAACAGTGAAAATTCCCATCGGGGCGCTCTATCCCGAACACCTTTCCGCCGAAGATATCCTGCGCCAGAAACGCGGTAATCGAGCATTGTCCGAGGGTTTTGTTCCCACTCGTCCACTTGTCGCGCAGTCTTGGCGCGCAGGTTTCGGCGCTCCAGATATCCGAAAGCGCGTCGTACAAATCGCGCGGATTTCCCGAAAATTCGGCGCAGATTGACTCGCAGTCGGCATTTTCCCAGCCGTAGAATTTGTATTCCATATTTCACCTCCAAAACTCCGCCAAAGCCTTCGCCAAGTCCTGCAGATTATCAACATTAACTTCGTGACCCGAGTTTTCGATTGTACCGAATTTTGCGCTCGGGAGCTTATCGGCACTTCCAAAAAGGCTGCGGTTGTTTTCCGCAGCCCTATCTTGTATAAGGCTGGTAAGAAGCCGCCAGATGCTAGGAGCTTGTATTACGGCTAGGCATTTTGCCTGCCGTAATACAAGCGACGAAGCAGATGGTGGTTTATCGACAGCCTTTTATGCAACAATATTCAGAAACTGCCCTACCTCGACTTCCCTGTCGTACAGCCCCACGCCGAATTTTTTCTGAAGCTCCTCGGCAGCGTTTGCACCGTTTTTCGCTTCATCAGCCGGTTTCGCGGCAAGCTCAGCGCCGTTCTTTTGCTCAGCAGTTTCGGGAGCTTCGGGCTTGGTTTTGGTAACGGTTGTCGTTTCGCCGCCCGCGACATAGCTGTCTCCGCACTCGGGGCAAATCGCCGTTTTTATCCGCACGCTCTGATATACAACCTCTTTGCCCTCGCGCGCCGCCTTCGCCTGATTGCGGTAAACATGCTCGTATTCGTGACCGCGAACCGCAGCCGCCGCGCCTTCCGGACCAACCTTTGCCGCTGACTTGAACGAAACGCCCGGGTCGTCCGAAGCGTCCTGATACTTACGGTTTTTGCAGGTCTGGCATTCGCCGTCCTGCGCGCCGTTCAGCTTGTCAAGCCGCTCCTGTAGGTTTTTCAGCCTATTATCCAGCTCGGAGATTTTCTTGTCATCGGCGGCACTTTCAGCATTTTTCCGATAATTCTCTCGTTCAAGCTTAACTCGGTTTATCATATTTTCAAGGTCGCTTTTGGTGGTTTTGCCAAACTTTCCCCCGTCAAACAACGTTGAACTGGCACCGATTATACCAACGCCCATTTCAGTCACTCCTTTCGCTGTATTTTGGAAATTTTACGCGTTTTTGGAAGCGCCGTTTACCGAAACCAGCCGCTCCTCAAACTCGTTTGTTGTGACAGGCTTTGAGTAGAAGAAGCCCTGCGCTGCGTCACAGCCGCATTCCTTGAGGAACTGCGCCTGTTCCTTGGTTTCGACGCCCTCCGCGATGATGTCAAGACCGATATCCTGCGACATCGAGATTGTGTGCTCGATGATTTTTCTTCCGCGGTCGCTGTCCATAAACTCCGACAAGAACTCCCTGTCGATTTTCAGCACGTCAAACTGCGTGGTTTTCAGCATATTCAGCGATGAATAGCCCGAGCCGAAATCGTCCATAAGCATCGTAAAGCCCGCCTGCTTCATTTTCGCCACAACGTCCTGAATACCGTTTGAGTCGACAGTTTCGGTGATTTCAAGTTCCAGCAGATTTATCGGAATATCATACTTCTTGATTAACTTCAGGATATACGAAACGCAGTCAAAGGAACGGACATATTCACGCGAGATGTTGACCGAAATCGGCACAACCTCCATTCCGTTATCGAGCAGCCTTCTGATTTCCCTGCAGGCGCTTTCCCAGATAAACTGGTCGAGCTTTAGAATAAAGCCGTTTTTCTCGAACACGGGGATAAAATCCGCGGGAGCAATCATTCCCTTTTGCGGGTGAATCCAGCGCGCAAGCGCCTCCGCACCGATAATTCTGCCGGTGGAAATGCTGTGCTTTGGCTGGAGGTACATCACAAATTCCTGATTTACGAGCGCCTTGTGCATATCGTCCTCGATGCTCTGCATCTTGTGGAGGTCGCTCTTCATTTTGCCGTTGAACCAGCCGATGTTGCAAAGCGCGTTTCCGTGAATTGACCGTCTTGCAATCGCGGCATTGTCGCCGTGTCTGCGGGTGTGGAGAGTTCTGTCCTCGGCGATTGCGATACCGAAAACCAGACGATACTCCATACCCTTGTAGCCCGTGAGCATACTCTCGATATAGTGGATAAAACCGAGCAAATCCTCCTCGGTATCAAACTTTACGACAACCATAAAAACGTCTGCGGTAAGGCGGCAGAACGGCGTATCCTCGTTGCAGATAAGCCCGAGTCCGTCGTTCATAAACTTGAGCAGCTCGTCGCCTACTTCAACGCCGTATTTCTCGTTTATCAGCTTAAAGCGCTCAACATCAAGCTGGATAAAAGCGACTTTTTCGTCGGGGTGACGGTCGAGCATATCCTTGCAGCGCTTTGAGAAGAGCTGCGGCGCCTTGTCCGAGGTGAAAACCTCGAGAACCTGCTTGTCTAATTTCTCGCGCACGGAAAAAGGACGGATATGGAAATGCACGGCATTGATTATCTTATCCTCGCCAAGCAGAAAATGCGCGTAAAAATGATGGGTAACGAACTCTTCCTCCGGTGAAAATTTTATTTTGAGGTCGAGCGACAGACTGTTTTGGTCAATGCCGTAAAGCACGCCCTCCTGAATACGCGAACAGAACACGTTGAAAGCGGCAATATTCTGCTCGGCAACAAGATTGTTTTCACAGATATACTCAAGCGGGTCAGAAACGTTTTCGGGCAAGAAAGTCTTACCCAGTGAGATACAACCGCCCTCATGGGTTTTCCAGATTATGTGATAGGTAAAATCATCGTAAGTTAATATTTCCGTTATGATATCGCGGAAATCTTCGGGAACAGCCATACTATTCATAACTGAACAAGCCCCCTTTTCTATAAACTGAGAGGTATAATTCTTTATCACATTATAACATAATTTTTTAAATATTGCAAGAGTGTTTGTAGAAAATGACGAATATTTTTGGAGTTTCTTACAGCACAGCCAAAAACTCCCCGACATAATTATATAAAATGCGAATTGAATTATGGCGAAAAATGATATATAATAAAGTATAATATATTTTTTGGAGGTAAATAATATGGCAAAATTCAAGACTTTCGGAAAAATTATGGCGTGGCTTGTTATGTGCGGCGGTTTCGCGATTTCCATCGTTCTCGCAGTCAACTTTTTTATTTCGGCAAGCCAGTACGGTTCGTACGGCTCGTACGGCAGCTCAGCGGTAGCTTCAAGCGTCTGGTACGGCATCGGCTCTATTCTGGTAGGTTTTGTTTTCTCGATTGGCAGCTTTGTTATCATCAATATGATAACCGAGATGTATGTAAATTCCTGCATAATGAGAAGCAAATTCTGCGGCGACTATTATCCTCAACAGCCTGCATATCAGCCCCAGCAGTACGCTGCGCCCGTTCAGCCGGCTCAGCCCGTTCAGCAGCCCGCTTTCTGGTATTGTCCTAACTGCAATACCGCAAACTCCGGTTCGAGCGGCTTCTGCACTCACTGCGGTCAGCAGCGCAAGTAATTTTACACAACAAAAAGCCCGCGAGATTAATCGCGGGTTTTTTCTGTTTTCAGATATTTTCGAGCGATTTCTCGAGAAAGGCTTTGGTTCTCTCGCTTTTCGGGTTTCCGAAAACCTCGTTGGGAGTGCCCTCTTCCTCGATAACGCCGTTTGCCATAAAGATAACCTTGTCCGCAACGCCGCGCGCGAAATTCATCTCGTGCGTCACGACAATCATCGTGCGGTCGGTGCTTTTCAGCTCGCGGATTACCCGCAAAACCTCGCCGGTAAGCTCGGGGTCAAGCGCCGAGGTCGGCTCGTCAAAGCAGAGTATCTCGGGACTTAACGCAAGCGCTCTCGCAATCGCAACGCGCTGCTGCTGTCCGCCGGACAGATTGCACGGGTAATCGCCCGCCTTGTCCGCAAGCCCGACTGTCGCCAAAAGCTGCCGCGAGTTATCCTCGATTTCCTTGAAAATCCGCTTTTTCTCGTCCTTCGGAAGTTTTTTCCCGTCCGTTTCGAGAAGCTCTCTCGCAAGCGAAACGTTTTTCAAAACCGTGTACTGCGGGAACAAATTGAACTGCTGAAAAACCAGCCCGAACCGCAGCCGTTTCTCGCGCTTTTCCTTGTCGGTGTAGGTTTTTTCCGCGTTGAACAGCTCCTCGCCGTCCACGGAAAAGCAGCCGCCGTCCGGTCTTTCAAGGAAGTTCAGGCAGCGCAGAAGCGTCGTCTTGCCGCTGCCCGAGGAGCCGATTATCGCCAGCACCTCGCCCTTTTCCATTGAAAAACTCACATTTTTGAGAACCTCGGTTTTTCCGAAGCTCTTTTGTATGCCGTTAACCTCAAGAAACGCCAAAGCTCTTCACCTCAACTATGATAATAATTCAGCTTCTTCTCAACGCGATTGAGCAGTATCGTGAGCAGTCCCGAAAACAGCAGATAGAACGCTCCGATATAGAACATCGGCCAGATAAGAGCCTTCTGCGCGACAATCGACTCTGCCGCCTGAACAAGCTCCACGACCATTATTACACGCGCAAGCGACGTGTCCTTGACGAGCGTAATGATTTCGTTGCCCATCGGCGGGACAATCCGCTTGATTACCTGAAACAGCACGATTTTGAAGAAAATCTGCTTTTTCGTCATTCCGAGAACCTGCCCCGCTTCGTACTGCCCTTTCGGGATACTTTCAATTCCGCCGCGATAAATCTCCGAGAAATAGCAGGAATAGTTAATCACGAAAGCGAGAAGCACGGCGACAAGCCGCGGGAGAGCGCTCCACCCGAAAATCAGCCCCGGTCCGTAGAACACGATTATAATCTGGAGCATAAGCGGAGTGCCGCGGATTATCCAGACAAACGTTTTCACAAGCCACTTTATCGGCGGGATTTTCGACATTGAGCCGAACGTTATCAAAAGTCCGAGCGGCAATGAGCAGACAAGCGTTATTCCGAAAATCAGAAGCGTTGTCAGAAAACCATCGGCAAGCTGCGCGGTTACTTCAAGAAACGACATATTTTCACCCTTAAATCAATCAGTTGAACGCGTAAACATCGGCAAGGTCGTACTTCTCGCAAAGCGCCTTGAGGCTGCCGTCCTTGACCATCTCGTCAATCGCCGCGTTAATCTTCTTCTGAAGCTCAACATCGCCCTTGCGGATACCGACAGCATACTCCTCGGGAGCAAGATTTACGTTTTCAACAATCATAAGGTCAGCGTAGTCCGTGCCGTCGCCAACGGAAGCCTTTGCCATAACATAGTCGATAACGCCGATTTCGGTTGTGCCCGCCTTGATTTCCATAAGAACGTCCTTCTGCGCCGCGCAGCCGTTAAAGTTCTTTTTGAGGTTATCGTCAGCCTGAACAGCGGTTTCGCCCGCAGAACCGATTTCCGCAGTCACGGAAGCATTCGCCATCGAAGCCAAATCGGTGTACTTGTCCGCGTTTGTCTTCTTGATAACGGCAACCTGTCTGTTTCTGATGTAGGGAGTAGAGAAAATAATTTTCTCTGCGAGGTCTTCTTTTACGGTCATTCCGTTCCAGATAACGTCAATCGTCTTTGCGTCAAGCTCGAAAACCTTGTTATCCCATTTGATTTCCTGAAACTTAGGCTTTACGCCGAGCTTCTCGCAGACGCTTGTCGCGAACTCGGTTTCAAAGCCGGTAAGCTCGCCTGTGTTGTCGTCAATGTAGTTCATCGGCTTGAAGTATGTAATGCCGATGATAAGCTCGCCCTTATCCTTGATATAATCAAAATCATTTTTTTCGCCGGTTGAATTGTCTGTGCTTACTTTTGATTCAGACTTATCATTGACATAATCGGAATCCTTCTTTTCGCTGCTGTTGCAGCCGCAAAGTCCGATAGCAGCCGCAGCCGCAAGAATAATCGCCATAATCTTCTTTTTCATTGTAATTTTCCTTTCTTTTTGTCAAAGTAACACTTTAACATACTGCATTGTTTCACAACATCTCTTATTATAACATATTTCGCCGTGTTTGTCAACCGCTGCTTTTCGCTTTTCGGGAGCAATCTTGGTTGTTGATGTTGAACAAAACCGCCCTCAAAATTTGTCAAAAATTCACATAAATTCCACAAACCCCTTGTTATTTAGCGAAAAATGTAATACAATAGAAAATGTATAATTTAACAATTTAAAGGAGCGCAGAAAAATGCCAATAACCGATTTACTCGAACAAAACGCCGAGAAATATGCCACGGAGGTCGCGCTGGTCGAGGTCAACCCGCAGATTGTCGAAAAACCCCGTATGCTCTGGAAGGACTATGACCTTATTCAGCCTACGTCTTCGCTTTGGTATCGCAGAGAAATCACATGGAGCGTGTTCAACGAAAAAGCAAACCGTTTCGCTCAGCTTCTCATCAGCCGCGGCGTCAAAAAGGGCGATAAAGTGGCAATTCTGCTTATGAACTGCCTTGAATGGCTTCCGATTTACTTTGGCGTGCTGAAAACAGGCGCGCTTGCCGTGCCGATGAACTTCCGTTACAGCGCCGAGGAAATCAAGTATTGCCTTGACTTGGCGGACGCGGACGTGCTGGTGTTCGGACCGGAGTTTATCGGGAGAATTGAAACCATAGCCGAGGAAATCGGCAAAAAGCGGATTTTGTTCTATGTCGGCGGCGACTGCCCGTCATTTGCCGAGGACTATGACAAGCTCTCGTCAAACTGCGCGAGCGTTTCTCCGGGAATTGAGCTTTCCGAGGACGACGACGCGGCGATTTACTTTTCATCGGGAACGACAGGCTTCCCGAAAGCAATTTTACATAATCACAGAGCGCTAATGCACTCCTGCAAGGTTGAACAGAATCACCACAAGCAAACCCACGAGGACGTGTTCCTCTGTATTCCGCCGCTCTATCACACGGGCGCGAAAATGCACTGGTTCGGCAGCCTTATCACGGGAAGCAAGGCGGTTTTGCTCAAAGGCGTAACCCCGAACGCGGTTCTCAAGACGGCTTCCGAGGAAAAATGCACGATTGTGTGGCTGCTCGTGCCGTGGGCGCTCGACATTCTCGAAGCGCTCGACAACGGCAGCGAAAAGCTCTCTGACTATAATCTCGCGCAGTGGCGGCTGATGCACATCGGCGCGCAGCCCGTTCCGCAGAGCCTTATCCAGCGCTGGCAGAAGTATTTCCCGAACCAGCAGTACGACACGAACTACGGCTTGTCCGAGTCGATAGGTCCCGGCTGCGTTCACCTCGGAATTGAAAACATCAACAAAATCGGCGCAATCGGTATTCCGGGCTACGGCTGGGAAACCAAAATCATCAACGACAAGGGCGAGGAAGTCGCGCAGGGCGAGGTCGGCGAGCTTGCCGTAAAAGGTCCCGGCGTGATGAAGTGCTACTACAAAAACCCCGAAGCAACCGCTGAAGCTCTCCACGACGGCTGGCTGTGGACGGGCGATATGGCGCGTATGGACGAGGACGGATTTATTTTCCTCGTTGACCGAAAAAAAGACGTTGTCATCAGCGGTGGCGAAAATCTTTATCCCGTTGAAATCGAGAACTTTATGGCGAAATTCGACAAAATCAAGGACGTTGCCGTTATCGGACTGCCCGATAAGCGCCTTGGTGAAATCGCCGCGGCTATCGTTGAGCTGAAGGCGGGCGAAACCTGCACCGAGGACGAAATCAACGAGTTTTGCCTTGGAATGCCGCGCTACAAGCGACCGAAGAAGATAATCTTCGCGGAAGTGCCGAGAAA
This sequence comes from [Eubacterium] saphenum, assembly GCA_004555855.1. Lineage (GTDB taxonomy): Bacteria > Bacillota > Clostridia > Oscillospirales > Ruminococcaceae > CAG-115. The sequence continues at coordinate 16,000 of SFJQ01000002.1, forward strand.
CGCTACCGGTAAAATCGAGAAGCCCAAGCTCCGCAAAATTTACGCGGGCGAAAACATCGTGGATATGGAAAACAAGAGTTGATTTACGCGCTTGAAAATCCGGATTTTCTGAAAATCACCGACAAAAACGGCGCTTTTTACGGCGGCGCGCAGGCTTGGTTTTCGGACAAGTTTTCCGTAAACGGCGGGTGCGGGGTGGTTTCGGCGGCAAATATTCTCGCGTATCTCGCGGCTTCCGATGAAAAATACGCGCGGCTTTACCCGAGGAATTCGCTCTCGAAGCAGGATTTTGCCGCGTTTATGGAGGAACTTTGCTCGTTCGTTAAAATCAGGAATTTCTTCGGTCAGCCGCTCGGCGTGTGGGGAAAAAAGCGCTTTGAAAAGGGCGTTTTGGATTACGCGAAAAGCCGTGGAGTTTCACTTTCGGCGGTTCGGTTTCGCGGGAAAATGACGCTCGGAAATGCCGCAGATTTCATCAAAAACGCGCTCTCGGAAAATCTTCCCGTGACGATGCTAATCGGTTTCAACAGGCGGCTCAAAAGCGTGCGATGCGTTTTCCCGAGCGGCGGTGCGATGTTCGGGAGCTTCGAGCGGCACTGGGTGACGATAACCGAGATATCCGAAAATAACGGCAAAATCACGGTCAAGGTTTCGTCGTGGGGAGCGGTCGCGGAAATCGATTTGGCGGATTTTATTGACGGCGAGAAAATTTACTCGGCACTGGTTTCCTTCAAATAAACAGCAAAACGGCGGGCTTTTCACCCGCCGATTTTTATTTCAGAAGATTTGCGAAATACTCCGCAGCCGCTTTGTTGCGTATCAGAAGAGGTCCGATGATGTGCGTGCCGTAGAAATTCCCGTCGATAATTCCCTCAGCGGCAGTTTCGTTTTTATTGTTTCCCGCGCCCTGTTTCACCTTGAAAAACGGCTTTGTTATGCCGAAAATCTCGCTTGCCTTGTTGACGAAGCCGATGATTTCCGAGCCGTTAAACTCGCAAAGGCTGTCGGTGACGGTGCGCTTGTCGCTCTCGGTTGTCGTGAAATCGAAAAGCCCCAATCCTTCGTACTCCGCGCCGTTTTTGTCGGTGATTTTCTTGCCGAACATCTCGAAGGAATTTCCCGTGGCAAGCACGACAGCGCCGCGTTTCATTGCCTCGGAAAGCTCGTTTTTATGCGGCTTCAGCGCTTCAAGAGCAACCTTTTGGTTTTTCTCCGTGCCCGAGCCGATATAGATGAAATCCGCGTCCGAAAAGTCGATTTTATCGCCCACGGACTGCTTCTCCACGTCAACCGAAACACCGCGATTTTCAAGCTCCCGCTTTAACGCAAGCACGTTCGCGTACTCGCCGTACAAATTCATCAAATTGTGGAACAAATGCAGAATTTTCATTTTTGCACCTCCACTTTCGACAGGAATTTCGCCTTGTCCGAGAAACACGTCACCGTGTACAGCTTCTCGCGGTTTTCCGTCTTGATTTCATCAATTGCCGCTTCGATATCGGGGTTTGTGTACAGCTTTTCGGCGGGGATTTCCGTGAACGAAAAGCGCGTTCTGAGGTCCTCGCAGTGCGCGCCCAGAAGGTAAATTTTCTCAACGCACGGCGCGTTCAGAAGCTCGAAATCTATGTCCCAGAGCCAGCTTATCTCGCCCGTTGAGTAACGTCTGCTCACTGCGTCAACGATGATGATTACGCCACAGGGCTGATTTTGCCCGACTATGTACCGTATCGATTGGTCGTAGGAAATCGAATTTTCGTGCTTGGAAACGAGGAAAGTGCCGTTTGAATTGCCGAGCTTGTACTGCACAACTCTGCCGTTTTTCAGTACATAATCGCTCACGGCCGCCGCAATTTTCCCCTCGTCAATCCCCACAAGCGAACACACCGCAAAGCATGCCAGAATGTTGTAAACATTGTAAATGCTCTTGAACGCGAGCGTGATTTTTTCCTTGCCGTTTATCGTGACAACGCCGTTTTCAAGGTCGGCGCTTGTTATCGTGAAATCGGTCGCGTGCTTTTTGTGACCGCAGCTTTCGCAGAAATAATCGCCGATGTGGTTGTAGTGACGGAAGTTGTACTTCATCGGTTTCTTGCAGCACGGGCAAAACGCGCCGTCATCGTAGACGGAGTTGTTCTCGGAAAACGAGAAATCCTGCTTGTCCATTCCGAACCAAACAACGTTTTCCCTGTCCTTGCCGAAAAGCGAAACCAGCGGGTCGTCCGCGTTCAGGATAAGCGTGGATTTTTCGGTAACGGACGGCGCAATCGCGTCAAAAACCCACTCGGGGTGACCGTTTCGCGTGAGTTGGTCGCGGTAGAGGTTGGTGATAACGTAGTGCGTGGGCGAGAAGTGGCTGAACGTGAATTTTGAGTAACGCTCGTCGCTCTCCAACAGCAAAACGTCGCCCTTGAGCTTTCCGCCGAGCGTGCAGTTGGACAAAATCAGCGTCGTCACGCCCTCAATCTGATTTGAACCCTCGCGGTTCCAGATAACCTTTTTGCCCTCTTTTTCGAGAATGTAGGCAATCATCTCCACGGTTGACGTTTTGCCGTTGCTTCCCGTAACCGCAATCACCTTGTCGGGCAGCTTGACTTTGGACAAAATTTTCGGCGACAGCTTCAGCGCAATCTGCCCAGGCATACTCGACCCGCGCCCTATCAGCTTTCCGATAAACCGCAGAATTTTGCATACTAAAATCGTGAAAAACATTTATTTTACCTCGTTAACTCGTCAATAACCGTTGCTGCCATCAGCAGTCCCGCCGCTGACGGAACATACGCGCAGGAAGCCGGCGTGCGCTCGGTTATCACGGGCTCTTCCGTTGAATAAACCACGCGAAGCCGCTCCACGCCTGCTTTCCGCAAGCGCTGCCGCATAACTCGTGCCAGCGGGCAAACCGATGTTTCATAGATATCGGCAACCTTAAATCCCATCGGGTTGAGCTTGTTCCCCGCACCCATTGAGCTGATAATCCGCACGTTTTTCTGCGTGCAGATTTCCGCCAGAAGCACCTTTGCCGAAACATCGTCAATGCAGTCGAGGACGTAATCATACTCCGAAAAATCGAACTGCTCTGCGGTATCCTCGCCGAAAAAAATCGGGAATTTCCGCAGTTTCAATTCAGGATTAATGTCGAGAAAGCGCTTCTCGCAGACGTCCGTTTTGAGCTGCCCTGTCGTGCTGTGGAGCGCGACAAGCTGGCGGTTGATGTTCGAGAGCGCAACCGCGTCGCCGTCGATGATGTCAAGCGCGCCGACTCCCGTTCGCACAAGCGCTTCCGCCGCGTGACCGCCGACGCCGCCAAGCCCGAAAACCGCGATTTTCACGCCCGCGAGCCGCTCGACAGCGTTTTCGCCGAGCAGCTTCGCGGTTCTCTGCAATTCTTCCCTTACCACGGCTTGACCTGTCCGACAATCTCGGAGAGTGATTTTATGCCGTTCTTGTCCATATACTCCTCGATGCCCTCGATAACTTTCAGCGGCGCAAACGGGTCGGTGAAAATCGCCGTGCCCATCTGAATTGCGGTTGCGCCCGCGAGAATCATCTCGATAGCGTCCTCCCAAGTAGAGATGCCGCCCATTCCGATTATCGGGATTTTTACCGCGTTGAAGCACTGCCAGACCATTCTGACAGCCACGGGAAATACCGCCGGACCGCTCAGGCCGCCCATATTGTTCTTCAAAATCGGTCTGCGGGAGTTGATGTCAATTCGCATTCCGAGAAGCGTGTTTATCAGCGAAATGCAGTCTGCGCCCTCCGCTTCAACCGCTTTCGCGATGCTTGTGATATCGGTGACATTCGGCGTTAGCTTTACGATAAGCGGCTTTTTTGTCGCTCTCCTGACAGCAGAAGTAACCGCCGCCGCGCCCTCGCAGGAAACTCCCCACGAAGCGCCGCCCTGCTTTACATTCGGGCAGGAGATGTTCAGCTCAATCATATCGATATCCGACACGTCAAGCGCCTCTGCCGCCGCTATATAATCGTCAATTGTCGCTCCCGCAACGTTCGCGATAATGACGTTTCCCTCTTCCTTTAACGTGGGAAGATAGTACTCGATAAATCCGTGAACGCCGATATTCTGAAGTCCTACGGAATTCAAAATTCCCGAATAGGTTTCGGCGATACGCGGGGGCGGGTTTCCGAGTTTCGGCTCAATCGTCATTCCCTTGCACGAAACGCCGCCCAGCTTTGAAAGCGGGTATAAATCGGTGTAGCACTCGCCGTTTCCATAAGTTCCCGAAGCGGCAATCACGGGATTCGGAAACTCAACTCCCGCTATTCTTACAGACAAATCAACCACCGAACTTCACCTCCTCGGCATTGAAAACAGGACCGTCCTTGCAGACTCTCGAATAAAACTCCTGCCCGTTTCTCACGGTCATACACGAGCAAACCACGCAAGCGCCCACTCCGCAGCCCATTCGCTGCTCAAGAGAAACCTGACAGGGAACGCCTTGCTCCTCGCAGGTCTTGATAACCGCTTTCAGCATCGGCTCGGGACCGCACGCGCACACAAGAGCGTACTCGCCCGTTTTAAGCTCCTCGGCAAGCGGCGTTGTCACAACTCCGTGAACTCCGACGCTTCCGTCGTCCGTGCAGAGGATTGTTTTCGCGCAATATTCCTCAAACTCGTCCTTGAGGATAATTCTCGAATAATCGCGAAATCCCAAAATCGCCGTGCAAAGCGAACTTGTTCTGCGAGCGATTTCAAGCAGCGGAGGCGTGCCTATTCCACCGCCGACAACAATGATTTTCTTGCCCTCGGGAATGCGAAAGCCGTTGCCGAGCGGTCCGAGAATATCAAGGCTCTCGCCCTCGACATAGCGCGAAAGCTCCGCCGTGCCCTTGCCGCGAACCTCGAAAACAAACCTCAGCGTGCCGTTTTCCTTGTCAATCTCGCAGATTGAAATCGGTCTGCGAAGGGTAAAGCCCGCAACGCCGATGTTCGCAAACTGTCCGGGCTGCGCTTCACCGGCAAGCTCGGGCGCGTCCGCAACCATTGAATAAATTCCCTTTGCGAGTGTTTTTCGTTCAATTATCGGGTATTTTCCGCAAAAAAAGCTCATTTCTTCTCCCTTTCCTCATTTTCGTCAACAACTGCCGCACGAACGTGTACAACGTCCGCGCTTTTTTCCTCATGTGACAGCGTGTTAATTCGGTGAATTGCCATTCTGATTATTATCGCAATCAGAAAAATATAGAGAATAAACCGAAAATTCAGCAAATTTACCGCAATTCCAAGCGAAATTTCCTGAAATGTCAGCATACTCTCAAATATTATCAGCAGAAGCGGCAGTTTTATGAGCGATACCGAAAAAGCGTACCAATCATAAATAACCTGCGCGTTTTTCTTTGTGATTTTATACTTTTTGAACGCGTGGCTTTTCAGCACCAGAACAGCGTAAACCGCCAGAACTCCCAGCGCAAGCACGGGAAAAATTGCCGAAAGCGCCACTCTGTCGCCGGTCAAGCCCTGCGTGCCATTTATAAACCGCTCGGTTATATAGACGATAACCGCCGCTCCCGCAAGCGATATTATGTCGCAGATTATCCGCGATGGTTTGTAGGAGCGGCGGACTGTGATTTTACCGATTTTCATATCTTCGTTATGTCAACAAGCTCGATGTCCGAGATGCTGCGTTTGCGCTCAAGGCAGTCCAGAAGCGCGTTCGCGGTATCGATTGCAGTAAGGCATACAATCGAGCGCTCAACAGCCTTTCTTCTCATACGAACGCTGTCCAGCGACGGTTTTCTACCCGTTTCGGAAGTCGAGATAACATAGCTTATTTCCCCGCTTTCAAGCAGCGTGATTACGTTCGGCTCCTGCTCGTCGTGAATACGGTAAACGTGGTTCGCGGCAATCATATTCCTGTTGAGAACCGAAGCCGTGCCGCCCGTGGCGTAAATCTTGAAGCCAAGCTCCTCGAAACGCGAAGCAATCTCGATAATCTCGTTTTTGTCGCTGTCGCGAACGGAAATAAGCACACCGTAGCTGCCGTCCTTGGAGTTCGGGTTCGGACCGTCAGCGGGGTGAGTAAACTTATAGCCCGCCGCCATAAGTCCCTTGTAGAGCGCGTCGCCGAACGTTCTCGCAATGCCGAGGCACTCGCCCGTTGACTTCATCTCGGGACCGAGCTGGTTATCGACATCGTGGAGCTTCTCAAAGCTGAACACCGGCACTTTTACCGCGATATAATCGGCTTCGCGATAAAGTCCGCTCTTGTAGCCCATATCCTTCAGCTTTTTGCCAAGAATAATTTTTGTCGCCAAATCAACCATCGGCACACCCGTAACCTTGCTGATATAAGGCACGGTTCTCGAAGAACGCGGGTTTACCTCGATGACATAAACCTCGTGGTTATAGACAACGTACTGAATGTTGACCAGACCGATAACATGGAGCGCTTTCGCGAGCTTTTCCGTGTAATCCACGATAACCTTTTTGATGTGCGCCGAAAGGTTCTGGCACGGGTAAATCGAAATCGAGTCGCCCGAGTGAATTCCCGCGCGCTCAACGTGCTCCATAATGCCGGGGATTACGAAATCCTCGCCGTCGCAGATTGCGTCAACCTCAACCTCCGTTCCCATCATATATTTATCGATAAGAACGGGATTTTCAAGTTCGTGTGAGGTGATTATCTTCATATATTCCGAAACATCGGAGTCAGCGTGCGCGATAATCATATTCTGCCCGCCGAGAACGTAGGAAGGACGAAGCAAAACGGGATAACCAAGCTCGTTCGCCGCCTTCAGCGCTTCTTCCTCGGTAAAGACGGTTTCTCCCTTCGGGCGCGGAATGTTGCACTTTTCAAGCAGCTCGTCAAACAGCTCTCTGTCCTCTGCAGCGTCAATGTCGGCAGCCTGCGTTCCGAGAATGCGAACGCCCATTTCCGTGAGGTATTTTGTGAGCTTAATCGCGGTCTGTCCACCGAACTGAACCACGCAGCCATACGGCTTCTCGGTTGCCACAAGCGCTTCAACGTCCTCTTTGGTGAGCGGGTCAAAGTAAAGTCGCGTGCCTGTGTCAAAGTCCGTGGAAACGGTTTCGGGGTTGTTGTTGCAGATAATCGCTTCGCAGCCCTCTTCTTTCAGCGTCCATACACAGTGAACCGAGCAATAATCGAACTCAATTCCCTGTCCTATGCGAATAGGACCGGAGCCGAAAACGATAACTTTTTTCTTGTCGGAAGGGTGCTGCTCAATAAACTCGGCAGCTTCGTTCTCCTCGTCAAAATCGTTGTAGAAATAAGGCGTTTCCGCGGAAAATTCAGCCGCGCAGGTGTCAACCATTTTATAAACCGCGAGCTTTTTCTCGGGGCATTTCTGTCCGGAAATGCGCTCAATCGTGCTGTCGAGATAGCAGTATTTCTTCGCGGTTTCGTATTTTTCAACCGTGAGCTCGCCCTCGGCAAGCCATTTTTCAAGCTCGACAAGATTGTTCAGCTTCGCGATAAACCACTTATCAATCCTGGTGATTTCGTGAATTTTGTCAATCGAAATTCCGCGCTTCAGCGCCTCGAAAACGCAGAACGAGCGGTCAACGTCCACGTCATACAGCTTCTTCTCAACTTCTTCGTCGGAAAGCTCCGTGAAATCACGCTTTGTGAGCGTGTCCATTCCAAGTTCAATCGAGCGCACCGCTTTCATCATTCCCGCTTCAAAGCTCGGCGCAATCGCCATAATTTCGCCGGTCGCTTTCATCTGAGTGCCGAGCGTTTTCTTCGCGTAAACAAACTTGTCGAAAGGCCATTTCGGGAATTTTACAACGAGATAATCGAGCGCAGGCTCAAAAGCCGCGTAGGTTTTTCCGGTAACCTGATTTACGATTTCATCAAGCGTGTAGCCGACGGCAATTCTCGCTGCAACCTTTGCTATCGGGTAGCCGGTTGCCTTTGAAGCGAGCGCCGATGAGCGGGAAACACGCGGGTTAACCTCGATAACCGCATACTCGAAGCTGTCGGGTTTCAGCGCGAACTGGCAGTTGCAGCCGCCCTCGACTTTGAGCGCCTGTATGATGTCAAGCGCCGCTGTACGGAGCATCTGATACTCCTTATCGGCAAGCGTTACCGCGGGAGCTACGACAATCGAGTCGCCCGTGTGTACGCCGACAGGGTCGAAATTCTCCATCGAGCAGACCGTGATGACGTTGTTTTTGCTGTCGCGGATAACCTCAAACTCGATTTCCTTCCAGCCCGAAATGCACTTCTCAACCAAAATCTGCGTTATCGGGGAAAGGCGCAGACCGTTTGTCGCGATTTCGTGGAGTTCCTCGCGGGTTTCGGCGATACCGCCGCCCGTGCCGCCCAGAGTAAACGCGGGACGCACGATTACGGGATAACCGATTTCCTCCGCGAAAGCCATCGCGTCCTCAAGATTTTCCACAACCTTTGACGGAATACAAGGCTGCCCGATTTCCTCCATCGTGTCTTTGAACGCCTGTCTGTCCTCGGCTTTGTGGATTGTTTCGGGATTTGAACCGAGCAGCTTAACGCCGTGTTCGGCAAGGAATCCGCTCTCGGCGAGCTGCATAGAAAGCGTGAGCGCCGTCTGTCCGCCAAGATTTGAGAGAACGCTGTCCGGCTTTTCAATCTCGATTACCCGCTTTACAACCTCAAGCGTGAGCGGCTCGATGTAGATTTTATCCGCCATGTGCTTGTCGGTCATAATTGTCGCGGGGTTCGAGTTTATCAGAACAACCTCCAGCCCCTCCGCTTTGAGCGCGCGGCAAGCCTGCGTTCCCGCATAGTCAAATTCGGCTGCCTGTCCGATAACGATAGGTCCCGAGCCGATTACAAGAACCTTTTTTATATCACTTCTCAACGGCATATCATTTTCCCTCCATCAGCTGAATAAACTCATCGAACAAATACGATGTGTCGTGCGGACCGCCGCACGCTTCGGGGTGAAACTGAACCGTAAAGGCAGGCGCGTTTTTATAGCGGATACCCTCGCAGGTGCCGTCGTTGTTGTTTATGTGGCTGATTTCGCCCGTTGCTTCGGGAAGCGTTTCTCCAACAACCGCGTAGCCGTGATTTTGCGATGTGATAAACGTGCGGTCAATCGCCAAATCCTTGACGGGCTGATTTCCGCCGCGATGACCGTACTTCATCTTCGTTGTGGAAGCGCCGTTTGCAAGCGCCAGAAGCTGGTGTCCAAGACAAATCCCGAATGTGGGAATTTGCGCAGGAATAAGCTCCCTGAGCGTGTTTATCGAAACGGGATTTTGCTGCGGGTCGCCGGGGCCGTTTGAAAGCATAATTCCATCGGGATTGAGCGCTCTTATCTCCTCGGCGGACGTGTCGTGCGGAACAACCGTGACGCTGCAACCGCGTTTTATCAGCTCGCGTCTGATGTTGAACTTGTAGCCGTAGTCAATCAGCACGACATTGAACTTCGCGTTTTCAGCAGAAAAAGTCTGCTTCTCCTTAACGCTGACCTTCGGCACGGGCGGCTCTTCCTTGTAATTTCTGATTTCTTCAAGGAGCTCGTCCTTATCAAAATCCCCGCAGACAATCGCGCCGTTCATAACGCCGAATTCGCGGATAATTCTCGTCAGTTTTCTCGTGTCAATGTCATAAATTCCGACAATTCCGTGCGATTTTATATAATCGTTCAAGTTATCCTCGCAGCGGAAATTTGACGGAAAATCGCAGTATTCGCGGACAATGTAGCCCGAAACCACGCTTCCACAGCTCTCGGGGTCGATTTTGTTTACGCCGTAGTTTCCGATAAGCGGGAAAGTCTGCGTGATAATCTGCCCGCAGTAGGACGGGTCGGTGAGCGTTTCCTGATAGCCCGTCATCGCTGTCGTGAACACGATTTCTCCCAGAACCTTACCCTCGGCGCCGAACGATTTCCCCTCGAAAACCGTTCCGTCCGCCAGAACCAAGCTCGCTTTCTTTTTGTTCTCAAATCTCATTTTCTGCTCCTTAACCGTTTACAACGATTTTTCCAACCTGCGCCATAATTTCATCGCGCATACGGATTGCTTCTCTGCGCGCCGCTTCAGCAAATTCGTGTTCGCTGACTTTCTGTTTCTGATAAGCGCACATAATTCCTCTGGAGCTGTTTACGATACCGCCCAAGCCGTTCTTGTCGAACGCGCCCGCGATATCCGCAGCCGTTGCTCCCTGAGCGCCGTAGCCGGGTATCAGGAAAAACGTCTTCGGCAAAAGCGCGCGCAAGGTCTTTATCTGCTCGGGATACGTCGCTCCGACAACCGCTCCCACGCCGCTGTAACCGTACACTCCGGGCAGCTCCTCGCCCCACTTTTCGCACATTTTTCCCATAACCTCGTACACGGGTTCGCCGTCAATCAGCCTGTCCTGAAGCTCGCCGCTCGACGGATTTGAGGTCTTGACGAGAACGAAAATGCCCTTGTCGTTCTCCGAGCAAATCTTCAAAAGCGGCTTTATTCCGTCACTTCCGAGATAACCGTTAACCGTGAGCGCGTCGCCCAGAAACGGCTCAATCTCGGTTGAACCGACCTTAACTTTTCCGAGATGCGCCGCCGCATACGCTTCCATCGTTGTGCCGATGTCGTTGCGCTTGCCGTCCGTGATGACGTACATTCCCTTTGAACGCGCGTATTCCTGCGTTTTGTAGAGCGTTTTCACACCCGCCGCGCCGTACATTTCGTAATAAGCCGCCTGCGGCTTTACAGCGGGAACGATGTCATAAAGCGCGTCGATAAGCCCTTTGTTGAACTCGAGAAGCGCCTTTGCGGCACCCTTGAGCGTTTCGCCGTACTTTTCAAAGCAGCGCTTTCTGATGTACTCGGGGACGTAATCCAGCTTCGGGTCAAGTCCCGCTACCGTGGGGTTTTGCATCTGTTCGATTTTCTCAATCAATCGGTCAAGTGACATATTTTCTTCTCCTTACTTATCTTCATAGACGACTTTTCCGTCTACAATGGTCTTTTTAACTCTGCCTTTGAGCGTCATTCCCTTAAAGCAGGTGTTCTTTGATTTGCCGTGGAGCTTTTCTGGGTCAACCGTCCACTCCTCGTTCAAATCGACAATCGCGATATCCGCAGGCTCGCCCTCGCTGAAATTGCCGCCTGAGATACCGAGGATTTTGCGCGGGTTCACGCACATCAGCCTCACTATCTTCGAGAGCGAGAGCTTTCCGGTGTGATAAAGCTGCGTGAGCGTAACCGCAAGCGAGGTTTCCAGCCCGACAACACCGTTCGGTGCTTTCTCAAAATCGGCTTTTTCCTCAGCGGAATGGGGAGCGTGGTCGGTGACGATACAGTCAATCGTGCCGTCGCAGACGCCCTCGGTTATCGCTTCAACATCGTCCGGCGTGCGAAGCGGCGGGTTCATTCGGTAATCCGCGTCACGACCGCGAAGCTTTTCATCGGTCATCGTGAAGTAATGCGGGCAGGTTTCGGAAGTCACCATAACCCCGTACCGCGCCGCCACTCTCAAAAGCAGCATACTCGTTGCCGTGGAAACGTGCGCGATGTGAATGGGCATCTCCAAATCCCCCGCAAGCACGATTTCCCGCGCTGTCGAGATGTCCTCGGAAATGCGGTGCATTCCCTTAACGCCAAGCTCCTTTGAAACCGCGCCGCTGTTGATTATTCCGCCCGCAACAACGTCCTGGTCCTCGCAGTGCGAAATCACTTTCAGTCCAGCATAGTGCGCCTTGACAAGCGCCTGTGCCATAATTTTCGCGTTCTTCACGGGCTTTCCGTCGTCCGATACGGCAACGCAGCCCGCTTTTCTCAGCTCCTCGAAATCGCAGAGTTCATCGCCCTTCAAGCCTTTTGTTATGCAGCCCACGGGATAAACCTTGACCTTTGACTGCTTAGCCTTATCGAGAATATATTTCACGGTTTCGGCGTTATCCACAACAGGCGTTGTGTTCGGCATACAAGCAACCGCCGTTACTCCTCCCGCCGCGGCAGCGTTTCCGCCTGTGATGATATCCTCCTTGTGAGTCTGACCGGGGTCGCGCAGGTGAACGTGCATATCGCAAATTCCCGGAATAACCGCAAGCCCCTCGCAGTCGATAACCTCGTCTGCAGTTTCCGGGATATTCGGCGCGCATTTTACGATAACCCCGTCCTCGGCGAGAATATCTGCCGTCCCTTCAAACCCGTTTGCGTTGTCCACAACATATCCATTCTTCAGCAAAAGCCTCATATCTTCTCCTATCTTCAGCCCGAAGCGCCTTTTTCGGCAGCCTCGCAAATTACAACCTTGTCCGCTCCGTCAATTTCCTTAACCATAACCCGAACCTTCTCGCTGTGAGATGTCGGCAGATTTTTCCCGATATAATCGGCTCTTATCGGCAGCTCGCGGTGTCCTCTGTCAATCAGCACGGCAAGCTGAATTACCTTAGGTCTGCCCCGTGACACAAGCGCGTCCATCGCCGCTCTCGCCGAGCGCCCCGTGAAAATCACGTCGTCGATTATCACAACGTGCTTTCCCGTGATGTCAAAATCTATTTTGCTCGCGTCGTCCTCGCCGCGCCTGCGCTCGTCATCGCGAAACGGCGTGATATCAAGCAGTCCCGTGGGGATTTCCCTGCCCTCGTTTTCGGCAATTTTCGCCGCAATCCGCTTCGCCAGCACCGCGCCCCGCGAATAAATTCCCACAAGACAAAGATTATCTGCGCCATGACTGCGCTCGATTATCTCAAAAGAAATCCGCGTAATCGCACGCGAAACGGCGTTTTCATCAAGAATTTCCGCTTTAACGGCAAGCTCCTCCACTCGCGCACTCCTCCCAAAAAATTCCACAAAAAAACCGCGTATAGACGCGGCATTAAAGGCTCGATTTACTCCATACGCATAAAACTGCGCGGAATTACCACAAAATCCAAACCTTGTCGGCGTCGCCGCACCGACTTAAAAGCCGCTGATTTCGTATCTTTATACATTATAATAGAAAATCGCGGTTTTGTCAAGGGGGAAACCGCATTTTCGGAAAATTTTACATAAATATCTACTTTGCCAAAAGCCACTCCTTCGCGTCCTCCAAGCCCTTCAGAAATCCCGTCAGAAAGCCGTTTTCCGACAGCGCTTTCCTGAATTTACGAACGCTTTTCCTGTCAAGACCGACAAACGCGACTTTCAGAAAACGCTTTCCGCTATCGCAAACCGCGTGTTTAACGGCATTTACGATTTTATCGGTAATCTCGGTTTCATCAAAAACAAAACACGCGAACGCGGGCGATGAAGGGCGCGAGAAAATCTCCGCGTCACGGCTGAGCTTCTCCAGCACAAGCTCCTCGAAACCGTATATTCCGTCAAGATGCTCAAACCAAATCTCCCCGCTGTTATACGGGAGCGCAAAGGACTTCTTTTGGTATCCCGCAAGCTCCTCGCCGCTGATTTTCCCGGACAAAATTTTCACCTCAAATCGCGAAAAACCCGAGCGAAAAGCTCGGGTTTTAGGACAAATTACTGCATAAGCTCCTTGACAAGCGCGTCAAGCTGAGCGTCGTTCTCGGGAGCAAGCGCGGATTTCAGCGTAACGGCGGTTTCGGTAAACGTGATGTTCTTGGAGGTCTCGAACAGCTTCTTGATAACCTTTGCCGCGGTCGGCGCCCACGAGCCGTTCTCAATTATACCGATAAGACGGTTCTGGTAGTTTCTCTCGACAAGGTGCGCAATGAACTCACGCATTGTCGGGAAAGCGTCCGCATTGTAGGTTGTGGTTGCAAGAACGAGCTTTCCATAACGGAACGCGTCCTCGACAGCCTCAGCCCAGTCATCGCGCGCCAAATCCGTTACCGCAACCTTCGGGCAGCCCGCCGCCTTCAGCTTCTCCGCAAGCAGCAGAGCCGCTTCCTTCGTGTGACCGTAAACCGATGTATAGGCAACGCAAACGCCCTCGCTCTCAACGCCATAGCTCGACCAGATGTTGTAGGTGTCGAGATAATAGCCGAGATTTTCGGTGAGGACGGGACCGTGGAGCGGGAGAATTTTCTCGATTTCAAGCCCCGCAGCCTTTTTCAGAACCGCCTGAACCTGTGCGCCGTATTTGCCGACAATACCGAAATAATAGCGTCTTGCCTCGCAAGCCCAGCCCTCGGGGTCAACAACGTCGTTTGCGCCGAATTTTCCGAAACCGTCCGCCGAGAAAAGCGCCTTGTCAGCGTTATCATAAGTCATGATAACCTCGGGCCAGTGAACCATCGGCGCGGTAATAAAGGTCAGCTCGTGCTTACCGAGAGAGAGCTTTTCGCCCTCGCCGACAACAATCTGCTTGTCCTTGAAATCATTGCCGAAAAACTGTCCCATCATCACAAAAGCCTTCGCGGAAGCCACGATTTTCGCTTCGGGATAACGCTCCGTGAAAACCGCGATATTTGCCGAGTGGTCGGGCTCCATGTGCTGAACAACGAGATAATCGGGCTTTCTGCCTCCGAGCTCCTTCTCGAGATTTCCGAGCCATTCCTCGCCAAAATTCGCCTCAACCGTGTCCATAACCGCGATTTTTTCATCAAGAATAACGTAAGAATTGTACGCCATTCCGTTCGGCACGTCGTACATTCCCTCAAACAAATCGACCTCGTGGTCGTTAACTCCTATGTATTTTATGTCTTTCGAAACTTCCATATTTTTCCTCCGAAATGCTTTTATTTTACATAGAAATTGTATCATATTTTTCGGTTTTTGTCAAGTATTGTGCATACAAAAAACCGCGCTCCGTGAAGAACGCGGTTATGTATTTTTTCGATAATCAAGCTCTTTTTCGGGAGATAACAACCACAGCGCCCGCAACAGCGATTACGCCAACAACAGCCGCTACGCCCTCAACACCGGTATCAGCGTTGTCGCCGCCGGTTGCGATATCCTTGCCGATTTCGGCGCCTGCAAGATTTGACTCGTACTCGTCAAGAGCCTTGGACATATCCTTAAGCGCTTCCTCGTCCATCACCATGAGCATCGAGTCAATCAAATCGTTCACGCTATCGGTGTTCTGGATAGCGGTCAAAAGACCTGTCACGCTCTCTCTGTATGTTTCGGGAGTGAAATCGCCCGAAGCGCCCTCGGAACTAAAGTGTTCAATAATGTCTGCAAGCTGCTCCTCGGAAACGCCGCTTGTCTGAAGCTGCTCAGCAAACATAGCCTTAATTTCCTCGGGAGTTTTGCCCTCAACCTGCTCCACCGCGTTGTTAACAACATCTTCGATGCCGCCCGCAGCCTCAATCGCAAGCTTCATCTTCTCAGTAAATTCAGCAATCTTGTCGCCAAAGAGCTTCTTGAACTTTGCGGAAACCTCAGCTGCAAGCGAAGAACCCGGAGCGGGAGCAATCAGAATATCCTCGGCAACAGGTGCGGAAACGAGAACAGGCTCATCTGCAAACGCAGACGCCGAAACAGCACAAACTGTTCCCGCAGCAGCAACAGCCGCAGCAATTGACTTAATCTTCATATAATATCCTCCATAACAGTAAAACTGTGAACCCGAATTAAAGCCGCTATTTGCCCCACGACTTTAATCCCTATGAAAATAATTATACATTATTTCACAAACAATTGCAACCGACAGTTTCACCAAAATACAAAAAAAATTCGCTTGTATTTTGGTTATTCCTACGAAATTTTTGCCGATTTTTCCACAAAAAAGGCATTCCGAAACAGAACGCCTTTCATTATTATTAAGTTTTACTCGCCGCGGCGGTTTGCCGTTACCACAACGCCGAGAGCGCCGAGCAATGCCGCAGCCGCTGTCAATCCGAAGGATACACCCGTTGCGGGCGACTGGTTTGTGTTTACATCGCTTGTTGTTCCAAGACCGCTGTTCAGGTCGTCCGTATCGTTAATGTCCGGAACATCGCTTACAGTCGTGTCATTTGTGTCCGTGGTAGTATCGGTGGTAGTGCCGTTGTTGGTGTTGTTTGTACCGTTTGTGCCGTTTGTCGTGCCGTTATCGGTTCCGTTTGTTCTGCCGCCGGTAATTCCGTTTACGATATCCTCGCCCGCGTTTGCCACGCCGTTTATCAAATCCTCGCCGGCGTTAAGCGCACCGTCTGCCGCTCTTCCAATCGGGTTGTTTGTCGCCGCACCCGCAGTCGCCGTTAATGCCGCAAAGCAAGCCGCACAAGCCGCCGCTGTCGATATATTTTTAATCATCGCTTTTCTCCTATCTTTGCAAATTGCGCGAAAAATTCACGCAAGAATATTATTCGCAAAGTCGGATTTTTTTATCGGCGGTGATTTTTAGCAGCCGTGTTTTAACGGAATTTTTTGGAAATCACTCGGTTTTGCGCGGTTTTTTCGGCAACCGCGTTTTCTTCGCCGTCAGCTCAAAGCTCGCAAGCGTCATTCGTTCAATCTCCTCACGCGGCACGTCCGAGTCAAGATAAACCGTGTTCCAATGCGTTTTGTTCATGTGATACGCGGGAGTTACGCCCTCAAACGCGCGCCGCAGAAAATCCGCTTCCATCGGCTCGCATTTCAGGTTTACAATCCACTTTCCGTTATGCTCCATCACAAGCGCAAACCATTTTCTGTTATCCGAGTGCCGCGCCACAACCGTTTCAAAATCCTCGTCAAACGGGCTGTCAAGCTCCGCGCCGCCAAGATTTCTGCAAAAATCCAAAAATTCCTCTTTCGTCATCTCATCACCCCAAAACTAATGCCGCAGCCTTTTTCCAAGCGCTGCGGCAGTAATCTCTTTTCCGTTCAAGCGCGTTTCCCTCGGAATGTCAAAACAGCGTTTTGCGGCGCTTTTACGGTCAATCTATGCACCCGCCTTTGCAGATACACGGCTTTCCGAGTTCGGGAAATATAGCTGCATTTCCTTTCCTCTTGTTTTTTATATCGGCAGATTTTTCGGAAAGTTTAGCTTATTTCGCAATTTTTTCCATTCTCGCGTTGTTCTTCATCACGGGTTTCGTTCCCTTTGTATCGAAATCAATCGTGATAATCGCGTCCTTGCCAACGGGTTTCACGCCGACAACCGTGCCCTCGCCGAAAATCTTGTGCCGAACTCTGTCGCCGACGTCAAAATTCTCGCCAGCAGCCGTCTGAATAGGAGCGCTTGTTTTCAGCTTCTCGGACTGCTCCTTTAAGAAGCTTTTCTGAACGGGCTTCGAGAAAGACATTCCGCGCGAGAAGCTGTTCTGCGGCTTATCGTCTTTTATATCGCAGAACTCCGCGGGGATTTCCCGCACGAATGTGGACAGCTTGTTTGCGGAGGTGTGCCCGTAAAGCATACGATAGCTCGTGTGCGTGATGTAGAGCTGCTTTTTCGCACGCGTTATCGCAACGTACGCAAGGCGTCGCTCCTCTTCAAGCTCCGTGGGATTGTTTATGCTCATAATCGACGGGAAAACGTTGTCCTCAGCCGCCGCCAGAAATACCTCGGGGAACTCCAGTCCCTTCGCGGAGTGCATTGTCATAAGCGAAACGCGGTCGGTATCGGTATCATAGTTATCGATATCCGACTGGAGCGCCGCCTGCTCGAGAAAATCGGGCAAAGTCGCGTCAGGCTGTTCCTTGAGCAGCTCCAGAGCGTTTGACTTCAGCTCGTTGACGTTCTCCATTCGAGCCGCGCCCTCATCGCCGAGCGCCTTTAGCATCTGCGCGTAGCCGGTTTTCTCGACAACCGCGTCAATCAGCTCGTCCAGCCGAACGGTATCCGAAAGCTCGTCCAGCTCGTCAAAAATGTTCGCGGCAGCTTTGAGCGGGTTTGTCTTTCGGGAGAGCGTTTCAAAACGCGCTGCGTCCCTGCACACGTCAAGCGGGCTAATTCCCAAGCCCTCGCTCACGCGGATAATCTCGTCAACCGTTGTGTCGCCGATTCCGCGCTTCGGCTCGTTTATCACGCGCCTGAAACGCACCGCGTCATACGGGTTGTTCAAAAGCGCCAGATAGCTCAGGATATCCTTGACCTCTTTTCGGTCGTAGAAGCGCAGTCCGCCCACTATTTTATAAGGTATGCCCGAGCGGGTGAGCGAAGTTTCAAAGGTTCTCGAAAGCGCGTTGTTACGGTACAAAATTGCGTAATCCGAGTATTTCGCGCCGTTTTTCACACCCTCGGAAATGATATCGGCAACGCCCTTCCCCTCGCCAAGCTCGTTTTGAAATTTGAGAATTTTTATCTTTTCGCCCTCGCCAAGCTCGCTCCAGAGCCGCTTTTCCTTGCGGTTTGAGTTGTTCCTGATAACAGCGTTTGCGGCGTTCAGGATATTCGTGGTCGAGCGGTAATTCTGCTCAAGACGGATAACCTCGCTGTTCTTGTACTGTTTCTCAAAACTGAGAATGTTCTCGATTGTCGCGCCGCGGAAACGGTAAATCGACTGGTCGTCGTCGCCGACAACGCAGAGATTTCCGCCGTCCCCCGCCAGAAGCGAAATCAGGCGGTACTGCGCGAAATTCGTGTCCTGATACTCGTCAACCATTATGTATTTGTAGAGATTTCTGTAATGCGTGAGAACATCGGGGAAGTTCTCGAAAAGCCGAACCGTGAGATAAATTATATCGTCAAAATCGACAGCGTTCGCCGAAGCCAGCGCTTTCTGATAATCCGCGTAAACCTCGGCGGTTTTCTGCTCGGTGAACTCGCCGCTTTCCTGAGCGGTCTGCGCGTAATCCTCGGATGAAATCATTCTGTCCTTCAAGCGCGAAATGTTGTTTTTGAAAACCTTCGGCGCGATACGCTTTTCATCGATATTGCGGTTTTTCATAATGTCGCGGATAAGCCGCTTTGAGTCGTCGTCATCGTAAATCGTGAAGCCCGAATGAAAGCCCAGCTTTTCAATCTCACGGCGCAGAATTTTCACGCAAGCCGAGTGAAAAGTCGAAGCGTTGATTTTGTCGGAGTCCTCGCCAAGCATCGCCGAAAGCCTCTCGCGAAGCTCTCCCGCAGCCTTGTTTGTGAACGTAATCGCGAGAATGTTCCACGGATTTATCGGGTCAACCGCGATGATTTTCGCGAGTTTTTCGAGATTTTCGGGCGATTTCTCCATCTCGGGAAATTCTGCCAGAAAACGCTCCTCATCGGGCGAAATTTTGCGGATTTCTTCATCGTGAAACGCGTTTCCGAAGCGAATCATATTCGCAATCCTGTTTACGAGAACCGTTGTTTTTCCGCTGCCCGCGCCCGCTATTATCAGAACCGCGCCGCGCACCTTGAAAATTGCCTTTTTCTGCATATTGTTCGCGCGCGAAAAACAGCTCAGAAGCGCGTTTTGCTTTAACGTATTGTAATCCAAATCATTACCATCCTTTAAACACGGAAAATGCAGAGCGACAGTTGCCGCCCGGCATTCCCCGAAATATTATTTTGTGTGATTTTATGTGATTTTACTCAGCTGCAGGCGTTGTCGCTGTGTTGTTGGTTGTTTTACCGGTCGAAGAACTGTTGTCCAGCGCGAAGAACGGGTTAACCTCGTTGCCGATTGCCTGAGGAAGCTCGCCGTTCCAGTTGTTGATTTTCAGATAATCAACGTAGTTCGGGCTGTTCGCGAGCTGCTCCTGAACCGCCTTAATCGCATAAGCCTCGGCGTCCGCCTTGATTTTCTGAGAATCAGCCTCAGCCTGCGCCGCGATTACCTTCTGCTTCGCCTCTTCTTCCTTCTCGGCGGTCTTGTTCTGCATCTTAAGAGCGTCCTGCGCCGCGATAACCTTCGCCTGAATGGACTGCTCAAACGCCGCGTCAAACGAAAGATTTTCGATTGCAAACGCCGTTACGATAATTCCGCTCGGTTCAAGCGTTTCCTTCAGCGACTCGTAAATCGCGTTCTGCACCTCGGAGCGCGACTGAACCAAATCCTCTGCGCGAACCTTACCGATTTCGTTCTTCGCGATTTTAGCAACATTCGGCACAAGCAGCTTTGTTTCAACGTTCGCGATGCCGATTGTTCTGATAATCTCGGACAGCTTTGTGCCGTCGTAGCAGTAGTTCAGCTTCAGCGAGAGCTGGTCAACCGTCTGAGTATCGCTGGTGTACGCGTTTGTCTGAACGGAATATATCTGCTCGCGCGTGTCAACCTCCTGAATTTCCTCGATGAACGGAATGTGCAGGTTAAGTCCCGCGGACAAATCGCTCGTGACAATCTTTCCGAACTGATATTTAACGCCGATGTAGCCCTCGTTTACAACAGAAAAGCTGTTGAGCAGAACGATAAGCACGAAAACCGTAATTAATCCGATGAGCACCCAGAAACTGATTGCCTTCTTGTTTGTGCCGTTACCATTACTTGATGTAGAATTATTAAAAGCCATAATCTTTTCCTTTCTGAATTGCCATTACTTATAAATCGCGCCGATAAGCTGCGAATATTTATCGTCCGTTTCAAGTGGCTTCATAACGCTCTTTCTGCTGAGTCCCGCTTCCGCGAACGCTCTCGTCAGCATCAGCTTAATTCTGTTCACCTGATTTACCTCGGAAGCGCCCGGGTCAAAGTCAACGGCAACGATGTTGCTCTCGGGGTGACGGCGGCGAAGCTCACCGATAACGCCCTTTCCCGTGACGTGATTCGGCAGGCAGGCAAACGGCTGCATACAAACGATATTCGGCACGCCCTCGTGGATAAGCTCCAGCATCTCCGCCGACAGGAACCAGCCCTCGCCCGCGATATTTCCCGGCGAAACAATCGGCTTTACCATCTCGCGCATCTCAAAAATGTCGCCCGGACAGCCGAATTTCGTTCCCGTAACCGCTTTTCTGTACGCTTTTTCCATAAACCGCATCGCCTTGATTGCTGCGTTTTCGGCGAATTTCTTCGTTTTTGAGCAGTACAAAAGCTCTGATTTCGTCACGCCGTGCGAGCAGATATAGTAGAAAAATCCCATCAAATCGGGCACGACAACCTCGCAGCCCTCGTTTTCCAGCAAACCGATTATGTCGTTGTTGGCAACAGGGTGGAATTTTACGAGAATTTCTCCGACAAGACCGATGCGCGGCTTTTTGATATCGAGAACGGGGAAATTCTTAAATTCCTCGACAATCGCTTCGATGTTGTGGTTGAAGGTCTTCATCGAGAGCGTTTTCATATCCTCGCGCAGCTTCAGGCGCCATTTCTCATAAAGCGCGTTCGCCGAGCCTTTTTCGACTTCATACGGGCGAACCTTGTACAGGCAGCGCGACAAAACATCGCCGTAAATCATCGCCATAAACGCTCTTATCGCCATTGACATCGAGAGTCTGAAACCGCTCTGCTTTTCCAGTCCGACAACGTTGAGCGAAATCAGCGGAACGTTGTCAAAACCCGCGTCCTTAAGCGCTTTTTTGAGCATTCCGACATAGTTTGTCGCACGGCACGCGCCGCCCGTCTGGGTTATCAGAACGGAAGTGTTGTTCAAATCGTACTTGCCGCTCTTAAGCGCGTGGATAAGCTGTCCTACAATCAAAATCGACGGATAGCAGGCGTCGTTGTTGACGTATTTCAAGCCCTCATCGACAACTGCCTTCGAGCAGTCGCGCAAAATGTCCACGTCATAGCCGCTGTACCTGAACGCCATCTCCAGCAAGTCAAAGTGAATGGGCGCCATCTGCGGGCAGAGGATTTTGTGGTTTTTGCGCATTTCTTTGGTGAACTCGGGCTGTCTTATGTAACCGACGTGACCGCGCACGGGCTTGTATTTATGCCGCTCGCGCTCGTCAACGACAGAAATCAGCGAACGCAAACGAATTCTCGCCGCGCCGAGATTGTTGACTTCATCGATTTTCAGGCAGGTGTACAGCTTTCCGAAGCTGCGCAAAATCTCCTGAACCTCGTCCGTGGTAATCGCGTCAAGTCCGCAGCCGAACGAGTTGAGCTGCACAAGCTCAAGGCAGTCGTTTTTGCCGACAACGTGCGCCGCCGCGTAAAGACGCGTGTGATAAGTCCACTGGTCAACAACGCGGATAGGACGGACAACCTGCTCGATGTGAGCAACGCTGTCCTCTGTCAGAACCGCGAAACCGTATCCCGAAATCATCTCGGGCAGACCGTGGTTTATCTCAGGGTCGATGTGATAAGGACGTCCCGCAAGCACAATTCCGCGCTTGCCGTTATCCTTGAGGAATTTGAGCGTTTCCTCGCCCTTTTTGCGCATTGTTTCCTTAAACTTCGCGTCCTCGGCATACGCTTTTTCGAGCGCCTCGGTTATCTCTTTTTTGGTGATGTTCTTATCGGGAAGATTTGCCGAAAACTCCTCAAAAAGTCGCTCTCTCATACGTTTTTCGTTGAAAATCGGCAGGAACGGGTTGAGGAATTTCACGCTTTCGCGAAGCTCCGGCACGGAGTTTCTGATAACCTCGCTGTAGGTCGCGACAACAGGGCAGTTGTAGTGGTTGTCGCCGCCGTTGTCATCGGACATTTCGTACGGCATCGAGGGATAGAAAATCAACTTCACGCCGTCGTCAATCAGCGCCTGAATATGCCCGTGAGCGAGTTTTGCGGGATAGCAAACCGATTCGCTCGGCATTGTTTCGATACCCTTGTCGTAAATCGCGCGCGTTGTTTTCGGGGAAAGCTTAACCGAGAAACCAAGCTCGGTGAAAAGCTTGTGCCAGAACGGGAAATTCTCGTACATTCCGAGAACTCTCGGCAGTCCGATTACCCCGCGCGGCGCGCTGTCCTCGGGCAGGCACTCGCGGTCAAACAAGAGGTGATATTTATAATCATACAAATTCGGGAGTTTCTCGCCCGTCGATACGTTTCCTGCGCCGCGCTCGCAGCGGTTGTTGCTGATGTAGCGCGTTCCGTCGGGGAATTTCGTGATTGTGAGCAGGCAGTTGTTCGAACATTTTCCGCAGCGCGCCGCGGTTTTCTCCGCCTTGAAGCTGTCGAGTTTATCGAACGGCGCAATCTTGCTTTTCTCGCCGTCGTCGCGTTCAAGAGCCACGAGAGCCGAGCCGTAAGCGCCCATAAGTCCCGCTTTATCAGGACGAACAACGTCTTTTCCGACGATTTTCTCAAACGCGCGCAGAACGCTGTCGTTCATAAACGTGCCGCCCTGAACGATGATTTTATCGCCCATTGAAGCGGTATCGCGCAGCTTGATAACCTTAAACAGCGCGTTCTTGCACACGGAATAGGACAGTCCCGCCGAGATATCCGCAACGGTTGCGCCCTCCTTCTGCGCCTGCTTAACGCGCGAATTCATAAATACCGTGCAGCGCGAGCCGAGGTCAACAGGGTGCTCCGCGGAAAGTCCCAGAACGGCAAATTCCGCCGAAGTCATTCCAAGCGCGTTTGCGAAGTTTTCGATAAACGAGCCGCAGCCCGACGAGCAAGCCTCGTTGAGCAGAATGCTCTCGATTTCGCCGTTTTTCACGCGCATACATTTCATATCCTGACCGCCGATGTCGAGGATAAACTCCGCGCCGGGCAGGATTTTGTCGGCAGCCTTGTAGTGCGCCATCGTTTCAATCTCGCCGTAATCCGCGCCGAGAGCCGCTTTTATCAGATGCTCGCCGTAGCCCGTTGTACAAGCCTTCGCGATGTACGCGTCCTCGGGCAGCATCGAGTAAATCTCTTTAAGGATACCGATAACCGATTTCAGCGGGTCGCCGTGATTATTATCGTAGAAGGAGTAGAGGATTTCCGCGTCCTTGTTGAGAAGAACAGCCTTTGTTGTCGTTGAACCCGCGTCAATTCCGAGATAACACGCGCCGGTGTGTTTGCTCAAATCCGCTGTCGGGATAACCGATTTTGCGTGTCTTTCGCGGAACGCTTTCAGCTCGTCCTCGCTCTCGAAAAGCGGCGACAAGCGCTCGACTTCGCGAAGCTGGTTCTCGCCGAGATTTCCCGCCTTTTCGCAAAGCTCGTCAATCGACATTTCCTCCGCTTCATCGGACAGCGCGCAGCCCATCGCGACAAACAAATTCGCGTTTTCGGGGATAATGATGTTCTCGGGCTTCAGGTCAAGCGTTTCGATAAAGCGCTGGCGCAGCTCCGAGAGATAATGCAGCGGTCCTCCGAGGAAAGCAACGTTTCCGCGAATAGGCTTTCCGCAGGCAAGTCCGCTTATCGTCTGATTTACCACGGACTGGAAAACGGACGCCGCGATATCGCTTCGTTTTGCGCCCTCGTTGAGCAGCGGCTGGATATCGCTCTTCGCAAAAACTCCGCAGCGCGATGCTATCGGGTAAATCGTCGTGTGCTTTTTGGACAGCTCGTTCAAGCCGCCGATATCCGTATTCAAAAGCGCCGCCATCTGGTCGATAAACGCGCCGGTGCCGCCCGCGCAGGTACCGTTCATACGCTGCTCAAGACCGCCCGTGAGATATGTAATCTTCGCGTCCTCGCCGCCGAGTTCTATGGCGACATCGGTTTGCGGAATAAGCGCTTTTATCGCGTCCGTTCCCGCCGCAACCTCCTGCACAAACGGTATCCCGAGCCACTTTGACACGGAAATTCCGCCCGAGCCGGTTACCGCGACAAGCGCGTTTTCGCCGGAAAACTTCTCGCCAACCTCGGAAATTATGTCGGCAACAGTCTTTCTGATATCGGAAAAATGCCGCTGATAACGGCTGTGAAGCAGCTCTCCGTTCTCCCCGAGAACCGCCGCCTTTACGGTTGTCGAACCTATATCAAGTCCCACTCGCCTCATAGCTTTTTATCCTCTCCATTTTACACTAAATATGTTGTATATTTGACAAAAATTGGCTGTTTTCAACAAAAAAGCCTTTGATTATTTTTGCACTATGAATAAATTATAACACATTCATATTAAAATGTCAACCGACAAAAACAAGAAGAAATGTGAAAGAATTGTGAAATTAAACAAGGAAAAAGAGAAGCAAGAAGTGTTCTCCTTGCTTCCCATATTCAAAAAGTGAACTAAAGCGGCTTAAAAACAATCTCGCCCTTTTCCACGGTCGCGCGGCAGCGGTTTTCCGTCGTTTTCACCGCAAGCATACTCGAATTTATCCTCAGCCTTACGCCGGGGTAAATCATTCGCTTTATCGATACCGACAAATTCTGCGTGAGTTTGAGCGCCTCGTCAATATCCGACATACGCACCTTCGCTTTCTTTATTTCCGCTTGGAATTTCAAACGATTTCTCAGCGCGTCCACTTTGAGCTGTTCGCGCTCGGGCGGCAGCTTCGATACCTTCGCAAGCTCCGTAAGAGTATTGAGGATTTTTCCGAGTTGGTCGAGCTTATCCTCCATATCCTTAATCTGCTTGTCAAGCGTTTCGCGTTCTTCCATCAGAACCGCGTTGTTGCCGAGCGTAATCTCGGTCTTGACGTAATTATCCGAGCCGATAACCGACGCGTCCACGTTGTTCAGCGCCGTGTACTTTCCGCCCATAATAACGCCCTTGCCCGAGGCAATCAAATCGCGTCCCGCGAAAACCTCTCCGCCGACAAACGACGCGCTGTCAACGTTTCCGTCGCAGCTAACCTTTGAGTTCTCGCAAAATCCGAGCTTAACGTCACCGCGGCAGTCAACCCTGCTGTTGATAATGCCGATTTTCACGTTAATGTTGCCGTCAGCCATAAGCTCCGCGCCGTTAACCGAGCCAAGCACGCTTATGTCCTTTTTCGATGTAACGCGAAATCCCTCGAAAACGCTTCCCTTGACGGTTACGCTTCCGATGAAATCGATGTTTCCCGTCGATACGTCAACGTCGCCGTTTATCAGCAGAGTTTCGTCAACGCAGAAAGAGCCGTTTCTGAACACAAGATTTCCGTCAACTGCGGCGATAAGCTGCGTTCCGTCATTGATGAGAGAAGTGCCCGCGCCGATGTTCAGATTAACGGGAGTGCCCTTTTTCTGCTGAACAACCATTCCCGTAATATCGCGCCCCGGCTCGCCGTCCGTGGGCAGAGTGATTTCGGCAATGGGAGTTCCCGCCGTGATATTGCGAACCAAGCCGAGGTTTTTGTAATCCACAACTCCATGCTCGTTTTCAACGGGAGCAGTACACTGGTCGGTTCTGTAAAAATACTTTATCGTTCCGTCAACGCCGTCTGTGGGAGCTTCCCAGCAAGCCGCGCAGATGTTTTCATCGTATCTCTTCTGCTCAACGGCTCTCTCCAACTCGTCCTTCAGTATGCCAAAGGACACATTCTTTTCCGAAAGCGCGCTCATAACCTTATCCAAAGTCACGTCAATTCCGCCGTTCTCAGGCTTCGAGAACGACACGAATGCAGTTGTTTTATTCGGATTTACGGAAACATCTATTGTGGAATGAACTATCTCTTCTGACATAACAGCTCCCCCTCTCCATATTTTTTCCCAATTGTTGCATATTTTCTCTTTTTACATTATAACACAAAATGATTACATTTGCAACAGCAGGCGAGATTTTTAGCATTTTCGACAATTTTTGAGTCGATTATTTATGTATTTTTACAGTAATCAGATTTTTTTGCTGATATCAAACGGAGTTGTCTGATAGACGTAATAGTTGAGCCAGTTGGTGAACAGCAGCGTAGAGTGCGCTCTCCAGCGAAGCACGGGCTGATTTTCGGGGTTGTCGTCGGGGTAATAGTGCTTGGGAACATTCGGGTTAAGCCCGCGCTCCAAGTCGCGGCGATACTCCGCGTCAAGCGTTCCCGCGTCATACTCCGAGTGACCGGTGATGAAAAAGCGGCTTCCGCTCTCGTTTCCCGCAGCGTAAACTCCCGCCTCGTCCGATACCGCCATCAGCCTCAAATCCGGCACTTTCAGGATATCCTCGGCACGGGTTTCCGTGTGGCGCGAATGGGGTGCGTAAAACTCCCCGTCAAAGCCGTGGAAAAGCCGCGCTTTCGGTGTGAGGAGTTTGTGTAAAAACACGCCCGAAACCTTTTCGGGAAGCGGATATTTCGGAATGCCATAGTGATAGTAAAGCCCCGCCTGCGCTCCCCAACATATATGCAGCGTGGAGTGAACGTGAGTTGTGGTCCATTCCATAATCTCGCAAAGCTCGTTCCAGTAGTCAACCTCCTCAAACGGCATCTGCTCCACGGGCGCGCCGGTGATGATAAATCCGTCGAAATTTTGGTCTTTTATATCGTCAAAGTTCTTGTAAAACTCCAGCAAATGCTCATGAGAAGTATTTTTGCTGCTGTGCGAAACCATTCCCACAAGCTCTACCTCAATCTGAAGCGGCGTATTCGACAAGCAGCGCAAAATCTGCGTTTCCGTGACAATTTTCGTCGGCATCAGATTAAGTATCCCGATTTTCAGCGGGCGGATATCCTGATGAAGTGCGCGATACTCCGTCATCACGAAAATGTGTTCTTTTTCAAGTATCTCCTGCGCGGGCAGCCCATCGGCTATTTTTATAGGCATAATTCCCAGACCTTCCTTTTTTATCGTATCAACTTTAATTATAGTACAAATAATCCGTTTTGTCAACAACCGATTATAAGATTTTTAAAAAAGGTCTTGACAAACGGGTTATGTTGTGGTATAATATCATTTGTGATTAATACGGAATATCAGCATTTGGAGAAATACTCAAGTGGTGAAGAGGCTCCCCTGCTAAGGGAGTAGGTCGGGCAACCGGCGCGAGGGTTCAAATCCCTCTTTCTCCGCCAAAAACTAAAAAGCACGGTCTATAAGACCGTGCTTTTTAGTTTTCCTCTGCGTTTTCTCCGTTTTCGCACAAGCACGAAAACGGAGAAAGCCGCGCTATATCTCGGTTTAGTGTAATTATCGGGCAATTTTTGTGCCCGCAAGCAACTTTTGTGTCCATTTATCCCGACTTTCTCTGCGTTTTCGTGCGTTTCGCAGGTGACAAAATGTCACACTTGCACGAAACGCACGAAATCCGCGGGTTGTTCGTGAAACCTAAAATATTAAAACCAAAGCGTTCCGCGCGGGAACGCTTCTTCTTTATTCAAAGAAAGCATTATTCATCAACCCCGACATCACGCAAACTCCCGCCGCGCCTTTTTCGAGCGCGAGGTGCATATTACTTCGGGTTATCCCGCCGATTGCATAGACGGGAATTTTCACGCTTTTGCAGACGTTTTCAAGAAAATCAAGTCCGCGCGGCGGCACGCCTTTTTTGCAGTCGGTCGCGAAAATATGCCCCGCGGTAACGTAAGAAGCGCCGAGTTTTTCCGCAAGGGCGGCTTCTTCGGGCGAATGAACAGACGCGCCCACTTCCTCAAATTCCGCGCAGATTTCCCGCGTGAGTTTCGCAAGAGGCAGATGAATTTTCTTCACCGAAAGCTCCCGCGCGACATTCGGGAAATTGTGGATAAAAAGCTCGATTTCCGGCACTCCGAGAACCCGCTTTGCAAGCCGCGCGTACTCCTCCTCGGGCAAGTCCTTTTCGCGGAGAATTACCCGAGAAATTCCTTTTTTTGTCAGAAAAGCGAGCTGCTCTTCAAGCGGTTTTTCGCAGAGTTTTCGGTTGGTCACGCAGATAATTTTATCGAAATTCCCGCTCATTTCATCAGCCCACATAAACATAATCGTTCATCACCGGCTGAAGTCCGCGCGCGCGGATAGCGTCGCAAACCTGCTCGAGCGTTCTGTCGTCGCTTATCTCAAACTGGTTGTCGCCGAGCGATTCTTCCTCGGTGTGAGAGCCGATGCCCGTGCTGACGCCCGCCGAGATTTTTGTCGCGCACATTCCCACAACGTTGTCGCGGAAGCCCGCGCGCTCTCTCGTTGATATCGTAAGTCCCGCAAACGGCATAAATATGCGGAATGCCGTCATTACCTGCAAAAGCTGCCTTTCGTGAACGTCCTTTGGATTGATTTTGTCGTTGTTGATTATCGGGCGCAGACGCGGACAAGAGAACGATATTTCCGCGTGCGGGTACTTGCGCTGGATAAGATAAGCATGAACTCCCGCCGCAAACGCGTCCTTTCTGAAATCGTCCAAGCCGAGAAGCGCCGCAAACGCAACTCCTCTCATTCCCCCGCGAATTGCGCGTTCCTGCGCGTTCAGGCGGTACGGGAAAATGCGCTTGTGTCCTGCGAGATGCAAGGTTTCGTACTTGTCGGAATTGTAGGTTTCCTGAAAAACCGTGACGTAATCCGCGCCGTGCTCGTGAAGGTACTTGTACTCGTCCGTGTTCATCGGATAAACCTCAATTCCCACGTTCTTGAAATACTCGTGTGCAATCGAGCAAGCCTCGCCGATATACTCGACGTCCGACATCTTCCTGCTTTCTCCCGTCAAAATCAGGATTTCTTCCATTCCGGTTTTGGCAATCGCTTCCATTTCGCGGCGGATTCCGTCTTTATCCAGCCTTGCGCGGCGGATTTTGTTGTGGCAGTTGAAGCCGCAGTAAACGCAGTAATTCTCGCAGTAATTCGCGATATAAAGCGGCGTGAAAAGGTACACGCTGTTGCCGAAATGCTTGCGCGTTTCTATGGTTGCCTTTGCCGCCATTTGCTCGAGAAACGGCTCTGCGGCAGGCGACAACAGCGCTGCAAAATCCTCGATTGAGAGATACTCCGCGGCAAGCGCGCGCTTTACGTCGGTTTCTGTGTAGCGGTTGTAATCATACGCGTTCATTCGGCTGATAACCTGCTCCTGAATGTCGGACTCGATAACCTCCATTCCGGGCAGATATTTCATATGGTCAATTCTTTCTTCCATTTTGCTCTCCTCAGATTACTCCGCGATAAATCCCGTAAGCGGCGAGGACGCGCTTGCCTTGTCGAGAACGCGCCCCGTACCCGCGAGATAAGCCAGTCTTCCCGCAATAATCGCGTTTTTGAACGCCTCCGCCATCTGCACGATATTTCCCGCTGTCGCAATCGCCGTGTTCGCCATAATCGCCGAAGCGCCCATTTCCATCGCTTCGCACGCCTGCGAGGGCTTTCCGATTCCCGCGTCAACGATTATCGGCAGGTCGATTTCCTCAATCAGAATGCGGATAAACTGCTTTGTCGAAAGCCCCTGATTTGAGCCAATCGGCGCAGCAAGCGGCATTATTGCGGCAGCTCCCGCGTTTTTCATATCGCGCGCCGCGTACAAATCGGGGTACATATAAGGCATCGGGATAAAGCCGTCCTTTGCGAGCATTTCGCAGGCTTTTGCGGTTTCATAGTTGTCGGGGAGGAGGTACTTTGAGTCGTGGATAACCTCAATTTTGATGAAATCCCCGCAGCCCGCTTCACGCGCAAGCCGTGCAATTTTCACGGCTTCTTCCGCGTTTCTCGCGCCCGATGTGTTCGGCAAAAGCGTCACGCCCTCGGGAATGTGGTCGAGAATGTTGCCCGTAAAGCTGTTCACTCTGCGTACCGCAAGCGTGATAATCTCCGCGCCCGCGTTTTTCACCGCAGCGTTTATCAGGTCGAGGTCAAATTTTCCCGAACCCAGAATAAATCTTGAATTAAACTCGTGTCCCGCAATAATCAGTTTATCTTCCATATTTTTCCCTTTCGTCAAGTCAATATCATTTCAACCGCTTTGCTTGCGATATGCCCCGCGCAGATTATCACGCGCGAAGCAGTCAAGCCCTCGCCGTCGGCAACGTCGGTTTTTCCGTCGCCGCACACAAAAAGCCGCTCCGAAATTTTTTTCGTGACAATCTCGTTTGCGCGCCCGAATCCCGCCATTCCGCTTCCCGTGATGATTTTCACGGTTTTGTTCTCGGACAAAAGCGCGTTCACAAGCATTGCTTTTTCCTCCGCGCCGTCAAACGCTTCGCAGACAATCGGACATTCCCCGAAAATCCCAAGGCAGTTTTTCTCGTCAACGCGAACATCGTGCGTGACAATTTCGCAGAAGGGGTTGATATCACGCAGAATTTCCGCGAGAGCCTCGGTTTTTCGCTTGCCGATATCACGCAGAAAATAAGCCTGTCGGTTGATGTTCGACAACTCAACTCGGTCAAAATCTGCCAGAACAAGCCGCCCAATTCCGCTTCGGACAAGCGCCAAGGCGATATTTGAACCAAGCCCGCCAAGCCCAGCTATTCCGATACAAGCGGCTTTCATCTTCTCGTAAATCGGCGCTTTTGAGCGGGAATTTACCGCCTCGGCAAACTCCCTTTCGCTTATCTTCATCAGCCGCCTCCCACAAACCCGACAATTTCAACCTCGTCGTCGGGCTGAATTTCGGTGCTGTCGTAATCGTTTTTCGGCAAAATCTCGCCGTTTACCATTACCGCAACGCGCGCCGCCGTGTATCCCGTTTTTTTGAGATACTCGCCGATTGTGATTTTTTCAGAAAAATCCTCGCCGTTTATTTTCGCCATTTTCTCACCCCGCATAATTTTTTGCACAAAAAAAGCAGACACTTTTCCCGTAACAGTACCTTGCTCCCTATCGGCAGCGGTGGTGCTCCCCGAAAAACGTTCTGCGTTTCTTTATCTATTTTAGCATAATATTCGACAATTGTCAAGATATTTTCGGCGGCAATTTTTGCGCGAAATTCTGCCTGCTTCGGTCAATTTCACAAAGGTGATTGACAAGCGGGGAAAAAAGTAGTATAGTATATAATAGGTATTTATATGCGACTGTAAATGCAGTTGTTTTGAAAGAAATGAGGTGCCTCTTGGATATAATTATAGTAGGCTGCGGAAAGGTCGGGCAGGCGCTTGCCGAACAGCTCAACGAGCAGGGCAACAACATCACCGTCATCGACCTTGAAGCGGACAAAATAAACGCTGTCACTTCGCGCTGCGATGTTATGGGCGTTGTCGGAAACGGCGCAACTCACCTCATTCAGCAGGAAGCGGGTATCGAGCGCGCGGATTTGCTGATTGCGGTCACGGGTTCGGACGAGCTGAATTTGCTGTGCTGTCTTATCGCGAAAAAAGCCGGAAACTGCCGTACAATCGCCCGAGTGCGCTCCCCGCAGTACAGCAGTGAAGCGCCGTTCCTGAAAGACGAGCTGGGGCTTGCAATGGTAATAAATCCCGAGCTTGCCGCCGCGCAGGAAATCGCGCGGGTTTTGCGTTTCCCGTCGGCTATGAAAATCGAAACCTTTTCGAGAGGGCGCGTTGAGTTGCTTAAATTCAGGCTTCCCGAGGACAGCCCGCTCGCGGGGCTTGCCGTCAAGGAAATCTCGTCAAAACTCGCGTGCGATGTCCTTGTGTGTACAATCGAGCGCGGCGATGAAGCGTATATAGCAAACGGCGACTTCGTGTTTGAGGAAAAGGACGTTATTTCAATCGTTGCTTCGCCGAAAAAGGCAAACGATTTCTTCCGCAAAATCAACTACAAGACAAATTCCGTCAAGGACGTTATGATTGCGGGCGGCGGTGAGCTTGGGCATTATCTCACGGAAATCCTGCTCAAATCGGGAATTTCCGTCAAAATTATCGAGAAAAATCTCAAGCGCTGCGATGAGCTATCGGAGCTTTGGGACGATGTTACCGTGATAAACGGCGACGCGTC
The DNA here is from genome assembly GCA_004555855.1 of [Eubacterium] saphenum. GTDB lineage: Bacteria > Bacillota > Clostridia > Oscillospirales > Ruminococcaceae > CAG-115. The sequence goes on from SFJQ01000002.1 coordinate 48,205, forward strand.
CGACCAGAACGTCCTGCTTGAAGCGGGACTGGAGGAAGCGGGAGCTTTTGTTGCACTCACAAATCTCGACGAGGAGAACATTATGCTGTCGCTTTTCGCAAAGAGTTCCGGAAGCGCAAAGCTCGTCACAAAAATCAACCGAATTGAGTTTGACGAGGTTATCAAGCACCTTGACCTCGACACGATAATTTACCCGAAAAACATCACCTCCGATACGATTATCCGCTATGTGCGCTCGTTCAAGAGAACCGAGGGAAGCAACGTTGAGCGCGTGTATCAGTTCATCAAGGGCAAGGTCGAGGCTTCGGAGTTCACGATTACCGATGAAAGCGCGATTACGGACACGCCGCTGATGAAGCTCACGCTAAAGTCGGGAGTGCTTGTTGCGGCAATTCTCCGCGACAAAAAGGTTATTATCCCGCGCGGCTCGGACGTGATTTTGCCGGGAGATACGGTTGTTATCGTGTCAAATATCGTTGGACTTCACGATATCGCAGATATTCTCAAATGATTTGAAAGACGGATAATTTATGAATTACAGAATGATAAGCTACGTCCTCGGGTGGATTTTGATATTTGAGGCGGCTTTTATGGCGGTTCCGCTGATAACCTGCGCCGTGTTCGCGGAAGGCAGCTCGGCGGTTTGGTTCGGGGTTTGCGCGGGAATTTGCCTTATCATAGGCGGGCTGCTTACTCTCGTCAAAAAACCGCAGAACAAGCGCCTTTTTTCACGCGAAGGCTTCGTAATAGTCGCGCTGAGCTGGATTGCGCTGTCGGTTTTCGGCGCGCTGCCGTTTTTCCTGTCGGGAACAATCCCCACGTTCATCGACGCGCTCTTTGAAACGGTTTCGGGCTTCACGACAACAGGAGCTTCCATTTTAACCGATGTCGAAGCGCTCCCGAAATCGATGCTGATGTGGCGCAGCTTCACGCACTGGGTCGGCGGAATGGGCGTTCTCGTATTTGTTATGGCGTTTTTGCCGCTGTCGGGCGGTCAGAATATGCACATAATGAAAGCGGAGTCGCCGGGACCGTCCGTGAGCAAGCTGGTTCCCCGCGTCAAAACAACCGCGCTTTTGCTCTACTCGATTTATTTTGTACTCACGCTGATTGAGTTTATAATGCTGCTTTGCGGCGGAATGACGTGCTTTGAGGCGCTCAACACCGCTTTCGCCACAGCAGGCACAGGCGGCTTCGGCGTTTACAACAGCAGTATCGGCAATTTCTCGCCGTACATACAGGTTGTCGTTACCGTGTTTATGCTGCTGTTTTCGGTAAACTTCAACTCCTACTTCTTCCTCATCAACCGAAAATTCCGCGAGGCGTTCAACACCGAGGTCATCGTTTTTTTCATCATCGTCACAACCGCCGTCACAATCATCACCATCGACAACCGCGCGCTTTATCCCGAAACGGGCGACTCGCTTCGCAACTCCGCGTTTACGGTAGCTTCGCTGATATCGACAACGGGCTTTTCGACGGTTGACTTCAGCGCTTGGTCGGAACTTTCGAGGACAATTCTCGTTATCATAATGTTCATCGGCGCGTGCGCGGGAAGCACCGGCGGCGGTATCAAGGTATCGCGAATTATCATACTTTTCAAAAGCCTCGGAAAAGAGCTTAAAGTTATGGTTCACCCGAAGCAAATCAAGAAAATCAAAATCGGCTCTCACCCCATCGAGCACGAAACCGTGCGCTCGGTGAGCGTGTTTATGATAGCGTACATCGTGGTTTTTGTGATATCGCTGGTTATCGTGTCGTTCGACAACCACGATTTGATTACAAACTTCACCGCCGTAACCGCTTCAATAAACAACATCGGTCCGGGACTTGAACTTGTCGGTCCCACGCAGAATTTCGCGTTCTTCTCAATACCGTCGAAAATCGTGCTGATTTTCGATATGCTCGCGGGCAGACTAGAGCTTTTCCCTATGCTGTTGCTTTTTACGCCGTCTACTTGGAAGAAGTGAAAATGCAAAAAAACTCCCGATAACAAGCAACGTTATCGGGAGATTTTTATTTATTCAGCTTTTTTCTGACACGCAGGCAGGCTTCCGCGTGCATTATCCAATGCCTTGAAAACGGCATCTGAACAAGCCCGCGAATGTCCTTATTGCACCAATAATCAATAAGCCAGCTTGCTTCTTCATCTGTGCTTACCACATTCAGCGATTTCAGGTATTCTTTTCGCTTTGTCGGAATTTTTCTTTTCAAATCCTCAAAGGTCAGCCCCTCTATAATTTTTTCGGTGCTTTCCTTAACCTCG
>SFJQ01000158.1 GCA_004555855.1 [Eubacterium] saphenum
GGTCAGATATTTTGGTCATGGATTGGAAATCTGTTGCTGAGATGATGGCTACCGAATGTAATGACATGATCAAGCATTATCGTGTGGTCATCCGTGTGCAGAGGGGCGCTATACTGGCGCTCCTCTTATTACTGGTATGGGCGGTGATACGATGAGCGAGGAATCCGTAAAGCAGTTCCTGCGCTATCCGTCAGCGCCTCTGGTTGAGTTTGCGCTTACTCTTGCAAACCTGACATGGCAGGAGGAAGAAGTGATCCGTCTATGCGGTCTGCGCGGCATGACGCAGGAGGTTGCCGCAGAGCGCATGGACAGAAGCGTGGATTCCGTTCAAAAGTGGTATCGATCTGCCATCTTGAAACTGTCTGTTGCGTGGTCGCATTGCTCATGGATTAACAAAATATTGCAATAACACAGCCCCATCATGGGGCTTATTTTTTTACCAATAATACGGAAATTATACGGATGCGTTCGGTGTGAGCGCATCCTCTTTTTTTATACCCTTTTTTCCAAGGAGGTGACGCAGAATGTCCGAGAATTTCGGCTTGAAAATAGGTCTTGAGGGCGAAAAGGAATTCAAGAAATCCCTCGCTGAAATCAACAATTCTTTCAAGGTGCTTGGCTCTGAAATGAAGCTTGTGGATTCGCAGTTTGACAAGAACGACAAATCTGCCGAGGCGCTCACGTCGAGAAACCAAGTTCTGAACAAGGAAATCGACCAGCAGAAACAGAAGATAGAAACGCTCCGTTCTGCCCTTGCCAATGCCGCAGAGTCATTCGGCGAGAACGACCGCCGCACTCAAAGCTGGCAGATTCAGCTGAACAACGCGCAGGCGGCTCTGAACGGAATGGAGCGCGAACTGAACTCCAACAACACCGCCCTCGCCAATGCCGACAAGGGCTTTGATGAAGCGGGAGATGAAGCAAAGGACTTTTCAAATTCCGTCAAGAAAGCCGCCGACACAAGCGAGGACGCTGACGGAAAGCTGAGCAAACTCGGAGATACCGCAAAGAAAATAGGCGCGGCTCTCGGGGCGGCTGCGGCGGCAGTCGGAACAGCCTGTGCCGCCGCAGGAAAAAAGCTGTGGGACATGGCGAACGAAGTCGGCTCGGCGGGTGACCAAATCGACAAGACCTCGCAGAAAATCGGTATCAGCGCCGAAAGCTATCAGAAATGGGGCTATGTATTTGAACGCTGCGGCGCTGATGTGGACAATCTTCAATCGGGAATGAAAAAGCTGTCTACCGTCATAACGGACGCGGCGAATGGCTCGGATTCAGCTGCCGAAAAGCTGTCTGCTGTGGGGCTGTCTATCGAGGATTTGAACGGCAAAAGCCAAGACGAGCAGTTGTCGCTTGTTATTTCCGCTTTGCAAGGAATGGAATCGGGAGCGGAGCGTACCGCCGCCGCAAACGACCTCCTCGGAAAGTCTGCTGTGGATATGGCTGCCGTTCTGAACATCACCGCAGAGGAAACCGAACAATTGAAACAAGAAGCCGAGAACTACGGTATGGTGATGAGCAACGAAGCTGTAGCTGCGTCTGCCGCTTTTGAGGACAGCCTTACACAGCTGTCGCACACGGCGGGTGGTCTGAAAAATCGTATGGTAGGCGAACTTCTGCCCGGAATAACGCAGATTACGGACGGACTTGCCGACCTGCTTGCGGGAAACGATAATGCCGCCGATGAACTGAAAAACGGTGTTTCGAGCGTTATCAGCGCAATAAAAAGCCTTATCCCGCAAGCCGTAAATCTTGTGTCCTCAATCGCAGAGGCGGTTCTTGAAAGCGCACCCGATATCATCAAGTCGCTTGCAGACGGTCTACTTTCGGCAATTTCCAAGCTCGCCCCTTCCCTTGCGAAAATCGTAACCGAGATAATCTCATCGCTCGTCAAACTTTTGCCCAAAATTGTGTCAACGGGAGCAAAAATTCTGCTGTCGCTCATCAAAGGCATTTCCGACACTATCCCGAAGTTAATTCCACAAATTGTAAAAGTAGTTGTTGAAATTGCAAAAACGCTTATAGGAAATCTTCCGCTTATTCTCAATGCCGCTTTACAGCTTATTATGGGGCTTGCCCAAGGCCTTCTTGATTCAATGCCCGTGCTGATTGAGGCTTTACCTCTAATAATCACAGGAATTGTTGAGTTTCTTGTAGGATCTATACCGCAGATTATCGAAACGGGAATAGCTCTGTTTACCTCGCTTGTTGCGGCTCTCCCCGACATTATTACTGCAATTGTTGAGGTTATTCCGAAGATAATCGACGAGGTTATCAAGGCGGTTATTGACTCTATACCTCTTATAATTGACGCCGGCATGAAACTGTTGGTGTCGCTTG
>SFJQ01000159.1 GCA_004555855.1 [Eubacterium] saphenum
AGGCTCTTTCCGATGCTCGCGAAATGGCACGCGAAAAAGACCCGAAAGTCAAAGATGGCTGCGTACAGGCTTGGGAAATTCACTTTTCCGACGACGTCGAAATTCCGAAGAACCCCAAAAACCTCTTCTGCGATTATCGCTGGGACGGCGAAATCGTTGAAGACCTCACTGACGAGGACGAAGACGGAACAAATCTCGCTGAAATTCTCGACGACATCCACCCCATTTTCTGCCGTTCCTTCGACGAGCTGGCGAAGGAAATAGTGGTCGACGGCGGAAAGTACATCACCGCCAAAGACGCTATTGAGAAATACGGCTTTGAAAAAGTAGCAAACGCCGCAGTTGAAGCCGTACGCCACGGCTACGAAACTGACGTTTTCGAAAAGCTGGCGGAAGTTTCCGACGGCGAAGACGACGACATTAACGGCTACAAGAACTGCATTAAACGCCTTGCAGCTGAAAAGCACAGCAAGTATTTCTACATCGGCATCGTCGAAGACTTGGCGAGCGAGTGCTTGTACAACTGCTTCGAGATTTAAGCCGGAAAGGAGATGGAGATAAATTGCAAAAGTTCATCCCCCTCACAATATACGAGGTCGTGAGAACCAAAATAGCCGAAAATGGCAAAGCGGAAACCGCGACAACGTATCATCTCGAGGAAGCATTCGCGAAAATCGCAGAAGAGCGCGATATCCTCAAGTCAAAACTGGATATCAAGCAAGGAGAACCCGCGAAATATCGGGTGAGATACGCCGAGCACATCATCTCAATACCCCGCCGCGAATACATCGTGACGGGAAATCAGCTCGACCGGCTTTTGAAAGATATCAAGCGCGGAAAAGTCGAATGTGGTGGCTTTCAAAACCCCGCAACACTCGACTTTGACAACTCCGCGAACGAGCGAATAACAGAGATCAACGAATGAATCACGAAAGGAGTTAAACAATCATGCTACTAACAGATTTCCACAGACTCCGCATCGACGCGGAGGACTGCTCATCACTTGATGAGTTTATCGCCGAGGAAGGCGGAAGCCTGCCGGAGGAATGCTATCCCGCCGACGGAAGCGGGGACGCGCCAATCAAAATTTTAAGGATCATCTGGGAGCTTTCACACGACTTTAATTTCCGAAAGCTCCGCGCTATCAGCGGATTAACGCAAGCGGAATTTGTCCGCGAGTACCGCATCCCGAGAAGAACCATAGAGCATTGGGATGTGGACGAACGAACGCCGCCGCCCTACGTCCTTGAGCTGCTGGCGGCGGATGTGCTGTCCTCGAAAATTAAGGAGGTGATGGAGGAAAACTGAAAAAAACGCAGAAACGGAAAAAAGCGTACGCATCACGACGCACAGCAACGGCTCGGCTTAGTTGGGTACTGATTTGTCCGGCACAGAAACGCAAAGGCACTGATACGCTGGCAAAGAAACGAATTCGCGCAGAAAAGGAAAAGAAAGGACTAAAAACATGGCAGATTTTGTAGCAAAGGAACTAAAAGTCAGATTAACATTTATCGAGGAAGTGTTAGGCTCTTCTCCGTCAAGTGAGAAGATTTACAGCGAATACATCGCGAGCAAAGCACCCGACCCGCTCGATACGGAAGACGAGATTGAAGCAATCAGCACTGAAGAAGACAACAAAGGCGTGACAGTTTTCCCGAAGCAGGATGGTAAGCCCGGCGTTTGGGATTATCAAATAAAAGGCGCGTTTAAGGACGCCTGCGGAGGACTTTCCCGCGTCAAAACGACGGAATCAGCCAAAATCAAGGCTTATAAAAAGGTCATTGACAAGCTTATTTTCGTCGAGCCGCGTTTTGCTCCGTATCAAGTCAATGGTGAGATTGGCATATGCGAGCGACCGCTGAGAACCAACGGTGCGACCGGCGAAAGAACAGCCCTTGCCGCGTCGGAAACACTTCCCGCCGGTTCATCCGTCGAATTCACAATCCTGCTTTTCGATGAAAAGTTAGAGCCGGCAGTCCGCGAATGGCTTGACTACGGCAAATACAGCGGTTTCGGACAGTGGCGGAATTCCGGAAAAGGCAGATATATCTGGGAAGAAATCGAATAAAAGCAAAAAAAAGAGAGCCGAAAGGCTCTTTTTTATACAGAATCAACGAGAATCTTTATCGACGGGTCTACATCAATCGTCATGAGCTGCCCTGCCGCGAGTAGCGAGGTTGATAATGCGGTAACAATTCCGCAGGCTATAAGTATCTTTGTCTGTTCTTCATTTGTTATTCTTCCCTTCTCTTTTTCACTATTTTATTATATTTTTGACAATTTGTCAATGTTTTATTGCATTTTTGTTCAACTTGTGGTATCATTT
>SFJQ01000160.1 GCA_004555855.1 [Eubacterium] saphenum
CAAAAGAGCAATTGAACTCCTTGTTGAAGCAGTCTGAAGAACATAAAGACAAATTGCTTGAACAGATAAAGAAATGTGAAAAAAATCTTAAGGCAAAAACCAAAAAGAAAGACGCCTTGCTTGACAATTACTTAGATGGCGAAATGACAAAAGAAGAATATATTGCACGAAAGGAGAAAATTGACAATGAGATAGCTTCTATGCAAGAATTATTGCACGAATTAACTTCGGACATTAATTATCAAAATGAACAGGACAAGACTAGAAGTCAGGCAATTAAGCTAATTTGCGAGGGCAAAGCAGATGGTTTCAATGAAGAATTGTTTAACTTGCTGGTTGTTGACATTAGTGTTGGCGGAAAACGTTCAGACGGTGTAGATGACCCGAAGGCATTACACGTTCACCTTAATCATTTGAATCTGAGTACCGACGCGAGAATTTTAGTTGAAAACGGCGGTGTCAGATACGCTCCACATGGAAATATGGAAGAAGATACGGATATAGAAAAACTTGAAAATCCGTTGTGTTCATTTCATAGCAACCACGCATGTTGAATGCGTGACCTTGCTTGAAAAAAATAGATAAAGAGGTATTTTATGAAAACTGAAAAGAGAGCGAAATCCGGCTTTTCAAGCCGATTGGGATTTGTTTTGGCAGCTGCTGGGTCGGCTGTTGGTTTGGGCAATTTGTGGCGGTTTCCGTATCTTGCGGCGCAGTACGGCGGCGGAATGTTCCTGCTGGTGTATGTAATTCTCGCGGTAACGTTCGGCTTCGCGCTGATGATAACCGAAGTTGCGGTAGGCAGAAAAACCGGCAAAAGCTGCATAATGGCGTACACGGAACTTAGCAAAAAATTCTCGTTTCTCGGCTATATAGCGGCGCTTGTGCCGATTATCATTTTCCCGTATTACTGCGTAATCGGCGGCTGGGTTGTGAAATTCCTCGGCGTTTATATTTCGGGACAAGGCGCGGCTTCGGCTGTTGACGGGTATTTCGTCGAATTTATCGGTCAAATCAAAGAGCCTATCCTCTGCCTTGGAATTTTCCTGTTTCTGACAGCCCTTGTCGTGCTTCTCGGTGTACAAAAGGGCATCGAGAAAATCAGCAAAATTCTGATGCCGCTGCTTATTCTGATGTCGATTGGAATGGCGATTTATTCGCTCACGATACCGGGCGCGATGGACGGATTTTTGTACTACATCAAGCCTGAAATCAAGAATTTCTCTCTGAAAACCGTTGTCGCGGCAATGGGACAGCTGTTCTACTCGATGTCGCTTGCGATGGGAATAATGGTCACATACGGCTCGTATATGAAAAAAGAGGACAATCTCGAAAAATCTGTCCGCAACATTGAGCTTTTCGATACGGGAATTGCGTTTTTGTCGGGAATGATGATAATTCCCGCAGTATTCGCGTTCTCGGGCGGCGACCCCGACGCTTTGAAATCCGGACCTACTCTGATGTTCGTGACAATGCCGAAGGTATTCAACTCGATGCCCGCGGGAAATATTATCGGTTTCATCTTCTTCCTCTTGGTATTTTTCGCGGCGCTTACCTCGGCGATATCGCTTATGGAAACGATAGTTTCGATTATCTCGGACAAATTCGGTTGGAACAGGCAGCTTATCTGCTTGGGAGTAATGGTTATTTCATTTGCAATGGCAATTCCGTCATCGCTCGGAAACGGCGTCTGGTCGGGCTTTACGATACTCGGAAAGGATATTCTGAGCTTCTTCGATTTCATCAGCAACAATATTATGATGCCGATTGTGGCGCTTCTGACGGCAATTCTGATTGGATTTATAGTAAAACCGAAATATGTTTCGGACGAGGTTGAAAGTTCGGGCAAATTCAAGGTAAAGAAGATGTACAACATTGTAATCAAATTTGTCGTTCCTGTTTGTATGGTGGTAATTCTCGTTTCATCAATAGTCGGTTTCGTTTGATGGAATTTTTCCTTAAAATGTAAAAAAAGTGTTGACAACCTCCTCGGGTTTATGTTACAATAAATCTGAGGAGGTGTTCTTATGGACGAAAAAGAAAAAAATGTTGCCGAGAACAAAAATTCTCCTAAGCTGACTGAAGAACAAATCAAGGAGAATGAAGAGAAAATCTGGGATATGAAGCAGGAGCTTGAGGATTACATCGAAGAGCAGGGCATTTATATCCGGCAATAAGCAGAAAGAACCCCTCGATTAGCTTCGAGGGGTTTTTGTTATGCAACGTATGTACCGGTGTAATAGAACTCAAGAATTTGCCGATAATCCCAGCCCCAGTATTTCGCGAGGTTGTTTGCGCCGTTTTGACTGAGTCCGACG
>SFJQ01000044.1 GCA_004555855.1 [Eubacterium] saphenum
AGAATATTTGCCTGAAGGCTATTTGCTCACAACTGACGACAATATCGTTACCATTTCAACGCGCGCTCTCCTTTATGAAGCTAAGGTTACCGGTAAAATCCTCGAAGCGCCCTGTCTTGTCTGCGACAGCAAACACAATCTTATTGTCGGTTTAGGCTGTATGAAAGGCGTTATCTCACGCGAAGAAGGCGCGCTCGGTATTTCCGAGGGTGCAACTAAGGATATCGCGCTGATTTCAAGGGTGAACAAACCCGTGTGCTTTATTGTAAACGGCTTTGCTGTCGATGAAAACGGCTCGGAATACGCGATTTTATCGCGCCGTCAAGCTCAGCTCAGGTGCAAAGAAAACTATCTCGACAAGCTAAGGGCGGGCGATGTTATACCCGCAAAGGTCACGCATCTCGAGCAATTCGGCTGTTTCGTGGACATCGGCTGCGGTATTCCCTCGCTCATTCCAATCGACCTGATTTCGGTATCGCGCATTTCTCACCCATCCGACAGATTTTCCGTCGGTCAGGAAATCAAGGCTGTTGTCAAAGCGCTTGACGGCGACCGGATTTGCCTTTCACACAAGGAACTTCTCGGCACTTGGGAAGAAAACGCTTCCCTTTTCGAGCAAGGCGAAACGGTAACGGGAATTGTCCGCTCGGTTGAGGAGTACGGCATTTTCGTTGAACTCGCGCCAAATCTTGCGGGGCTTGCTGAACCGCGGGCAGATGTTTCCGTAAATCAGCGAGCTTCGGTTTACATAAAGGCGATTATTCCCGAGAAGATGAAAATAAAGCTCATCATCGTGAACACGTCAGATACCGCGTTTCACAACAATGAGCCTAGATATTTCATAAATTCGGGACATATCGACAAGTGGGTTTACTCTTCCCCGCTCTGCCCGAAATGTATCGAAACGGATTTTACTCTCCCTTGATTTTTTTTCGATACTCTTTCGCGGCGTTTTCCAGCTTGTTGTCGCCGAACTCGTAGTAAATTTTGTCCTTCAGGCAGTCGGGAAGATACTGCTGCTTGACATAATGGTTCGGGTAATCGTGCGGATAGAGGTAATGCTGACCTTTAACCAAAGCGTCCTCGCCGTCGCAGTGCTTGTTCTGCAAATGGCGCGGAAAATCACCCGTCACGCCGTTCTGCACGTCCGCAAGAGCCTCGTTTATCGCTTTGTAGGCGCTGTTGGATTTCGGCGAGGTTGCAAGCAAGACAATCGCGTCCGCAAGCGGTATTCTCGCCTCGGGAAGCCCAAGCTGCATCGCGCTGTCAACGCACGCTTTGACTATCGGAATTGCCATCGGATACGCAAGCCCAACGTCCTCTGCGGCAATTACAAGCAACCTTCTCGACAGCGAGATTATATCCCCCGCGTCCATCAGCCTTGCCGCATAGTGAAGCGCAGCATTTTCGTCCGAGCCGCGAATTGACTTTTGCAGCGCGGATAACAGGTCGTAATGCTGGTCGCCGTCACGGTCATAGCGCATATTGCTGCGCTGGGTAAGCTCCTTTGCAAGCTCCTGCGTTACCCTGCCGTTATCGGCGGAAACCGCGCACAACTCCACGGTGTTCAGGCATTTCCTCACATCGCCGCCAACGCCGTGACAAATGTATTCAACAGCTTCCTCGTCAACAATAAGCTCTTCGCCGATTTCTGCTGAGATTTCGGCGAAGCCTCTTTTTACCGCTTTTTTCAGCTCCTCCGGCTCAACCGGTTTGAACTCGAACACAGTTGAACGCGACAAAATCGCGTTGTAGACGTAGAAATACGGGTTCTCGGTGGTTGAAGCAATCAGCGTAATCGAGCCGTTTTCGATGTATTCAAGCAGGCTTTGCTGCTGCTTTTTGTTGAGGTACTGGATTTCATCAAGGTAAAGCAAAATCCCGTTAGAGCCGAGAAATGTGTCGATTTCCGCGACAATTTCCTTGATATCCGCAGTTGACGCGGACGTGCCGTTCAGCTTGTGAAGCCGCATATTCGCAGACTCCGCGATAATCCGCGCAATCGTGGTTTTCCCCACTCCCGATGGTCCGTAAAAAATCATATTCGGGATTTTCCCCGACTGAATGATTTTCAAAAGCGGCTTTCCCTCGCCGAGCAGGTGCGTTTGTCCGACAACATCTTGAAGCGTTTTCGGACGGATTTTATCCGCAAGTGGCATTTTACAGTCCTCTGTGTTCCTGAAGAAGCGCGTTTATCTTCTCAACCGGGTCGATTACTGCGCTTACGGAAGTGTCGTGGTTAAGCGACGCGATGAAATACGCAAGATACTTTGAAACGTCAACCTCCTTGAACCACTCGCGCTTTAAAAGCTCGGGTGAGCGGTATGTAAGGTTCGTTCCGAATACCGCGTCAAGAAGACCTTCCTCATAAGCCTTGTCAAACTGCTCAAGACCGTTTGTGAAGATGCTGTAAGTTGCATAAGCGAAGAAACGCTTTGCCTTGCGCTTGTGTACTTCTCTTGCAATATCGAGCATAGACTCGCCGCTCGAAATGATATCGTCGGCAACGAAAACCGTCTTTCCTTCAACGTCAGAGCCAAGATATTCGTGAGCAACAATGGGGTTTCTGCCCTTTACAATCTGCGAATAATCGCGGCGCTTGTAGAACATTCCCATCTCAACTCCCAGTACCGACGCATAGAACATATTTCTGTTCAGCGCGCCCTCGTCGGGGCTGATTACCATAAAGTTCTCCTTATTGACAACAAGGTCGGGGAACGCCTTGAACATCGTCTTCAGCACCTGATAAGACGGGATAACGTTATCGAAGCCCATCAGCGGCACTGCGTTGCAAACGCGCGGGTCGTGTGCGTCAACGGTGATTACGTTCGCAACACCCATCGCGTGCAGCTCCTGAAGCATAACAGCGCAGTCCAGACTCTCACGATAAGAACGTCTGTGCTGACGGCCGCCGTAAAGCAGCGGCATAATTACGTTTATTCTGTGAGGTTTGCCGCTTGCCGCCTGTATAATACGCTTCAAATCAGCGTAGTGGTCATCGGGCGACATATAGTTTTCCTTGTCGAAAAGACGGTACTTACAGTTGTAGTTGCCCACGTCAACGAGAATGAACAAATCCTTGCCGCGAACCGTATTTTTGATAAGACCTTTCGCGTCACCCGAAGAAAATCTCGGGCACTCCGCCTCAATCATAAACTCGCGCTGCGGTCTGCCGTTTCTGTCAGCCCAGCGCATGAGATAGCCGTTAATCCGCGCAGCAAGCTCCTCAGTGCCGCGCATTGCAATCAATCCGATAGGAGCAACCTCGTTATACTCCTGATAAAGAACCTCAGTATTTTTTACAGTTGTCATCTGTTTATCCTTTCTTTGCCCTACATTACTCGTAAAGCGGATATTTCTTCGTAAGCTCGGTTACCATCTCGCGAACCTTGTCCGCGGTACCGTTGAAATCCTTTGCAGTGAGGTAAATGCACTCGCCGATTACCTTCATATCCTCTTCCTTCAAGCCGCGCGTGGTAACTGCGGGAGTTCCTATTCTTACGCCGCTTGTGTAAGCAGGCTTCTGCGGGTCGTTAGGGATAGCGTTCTTGTTGACGGTGATATATACAGCGTCAAGGTTGGTTTCAAGTTCCTTGCCGGTGATGTTGAACGGACGAAGGTCAACGAGCATCAGGTGGTTATCCGTGCCGCCCGAAACAAGATTGAAGCCCTTTTCGAGCAAGGTATCCGCTAGAACCTTTGCGTTCTTCACAATCTGCTCACCGTATGCCTTGAACTCGGGCTTGAGCGCCTCGCCGAAGCAAACCGCCTTTGCCGCGATAACGTGCATCAAAGGGCCGCCCTGAAGTCCGGGGAAAATCGCGGAGTTTATCTTCTTTGCAATGTACTCGTTGTTGGTAAGTATCAAACCGCCGCGCGGGCCGCGAAGAGTCTTGTGAGTTGTCGTTGTAACAACGTCTGCGTAAGGCATGGGGCTTTCGTGCTGACCTGCGGCAACAAGTCCCGCAATATGCGCCATATCAACCATAAGATACGCTCCGACAGCTCTTGCAATCGCCGACAGCTTCTTGAAGTCAATCGCTCTCGGATAAGCCGAAGCGCCCGCTACAATTAGCTTGGGCTTGCACTTGTTCGCCTGCTTGTAAAGCTCCTCGTAATCGATAAAACCGTCATCGTTTGTGCCGTAAGCAACAAAGTTGTACATCTTGCCCGACATATTTACAGGAGAACCGTGGGTGAGGTGACCGCCGTGAGCAAGGCTCATTCCCATAACGGTGTCGCCGGTGTTCAGCAGCGCGAGATAAACCGCCTCGTTTGCCTGCGCGCCCGAGTGAGCCTGTACATTGGCAAAATTCGCTCCAAACAGCTTCTTTGCACGCTCAATCGCAATATTCTCGACAATATCAACGTCCTCGCAGCCGCCGTAATAGCGCTTTCCGGGATAACCCTCGGCATATTTGTTCGTGAGAATGCTGCCCATTGCCGCCATTACCGCAGGAGATACGATATTCTCGCTGGCAATCAGCTCGAGATTGCGCTTCTGACGCTTCAGCTCAAGTCCCATTGCGTCGGCTACCTCGCTGTCGTAACCGCCGAGAAATCCGATAGTGTCCACCAAATCGTTGTACATAAGAAACTCCTTTCAAAAGAAAAATACTTCATATTAAGTTTACCACAAAACGCGACTTTTTTCAAGTGTTTTTGCAATTATTATATATAAAAAAAAGCCGCTTATCAACACGGCTTTTTGGTAATTTTTATATCTGCCCCGTCAGCAGCTCAAATCCGAGCAAAAGCGCCAGAAATGCGAAATTGTACACGGTGAACTCCGCGAAATATCTTCCCTTTTTCGCATTTTCCGAGCGCGCGTAAAGTTTGAACGAAATCAGGCTTGCGAGAGATGCGATAAGCGTGCCCATTCCGCCGATGTTTACGCCGAGCAGCAGCGCGTTTGAGTTGTTCGTGAAGCCAGAAAGCATAATAGCGCACGGAACGTTGCTGATTATCTGCGACAAACCGCAGCCCAAAAGCAGCTCCCTGCCACTTAAAACCGAGCTTATGAACTCCCTCACCTGCGGCACCGCCGAGATATTCCCGACAAAAACGAAAAAGCACACGAACGTGAAAAGCAGCGCATAATCGGGCTTCGCGAGAATTTTTCGGTCAAAGATGAGCGCGGCTAAAAGCGTTATGCCGAGCGTTATCCGATAATCGAGAACGCGCGCTACCGTTGCGATACAAACGGCGAAAATCACCGCGTAAACGAAGAAATTCCGCGACGGCTTGAAAGAAACGGTTTTCTCGCTCTTTTGAACGCTCTCGGACGGTATCAAAATCAGCGAAATCAGAATAAGCACGAGGCTTACACCGCTTATCGGGAGCATTACCGCGAAAAAATCAGCGGGATTGTAGTTGTAATGGGAATAGATGTAGAGATTTTGCGGGTTGCCGATGGGAGTTACCATTGAGCCGAGATTTGCCGCAGCCGTTTCCAGAACTATACAGCGGATTGTCACCTTTTCCCTGCCCTTGAACAGCAAAAGCGTGAGCGGAACAAATGTCAGCAGGCTCACGTCATTTGTGATGAACATCGACATTACAAAACACAGCACCACAAGCGCAGCCGAAAGCGAACGCGTGTTCCTGAAACGAGCGGTGAGTTTTGACGAGATAAAGTCAAAAAGCCCCGTTTTCCCGAAGCCCTGAACAGTAACCATCAGGCAAAACAAAATCCCCAGCACCGAAAAATCTATGTAGCTCAAATACTCCGCGCTCGGCGGGGTGAGTATCATCGAAAGTGCCGCCAGCACAAACGCTATGCAAAGCACGGTTTCGCGCTTTATGAATTTCAGAATTATCTTCATTTTTCCAACCCCCAAAACGCTACTATTATATCACATTTTTCCTGTTATTTCAATATTTTTTTCAAAACATCTTGAAAATTCGCGCTCATTTTGATATAATTATAGGGAAAGAAAGGCAGGCGATATTTTTGCGATTTAATCACTTGATTGATATGGACGATTATTCCGTTGCACAATGGAACGAAATCGTTGCTCTTGCCGAAAAAATTAAGGCAAATCCCGAGGAGTACTCGGAAAAATGCAAGGGAAAGATTATGGCAACGCTCTTTTATGAGCCGTCAACTCGCACCCAGATGAGCTTTCAGGCGGCGATGATAAGGCTCGGCGGAAGTATTATCGGCTTCGATAACCCCGGAAATTCCTCCGTTGCTAAGGGCGAAAATCTCAAGGATACCATCAAAATAGTTAGCACCTATTCCGATATTCTCGTTATGCGGCACAATCAGGAAGGCTCGGCGAAGGCCGCGGCTCTCTGTGCGGACTGCCACGTCATAAACGCGGGCGACGGCGGTCACCTTCACCCTACTCAGACGCTCACCGATTTGCTCACGCTCAAAAGCGAGCTTGGGCGGCTGGACAACCTTACTGTCGGGCTTTGCGGCGACTTGAAATACGGGAGAACCGTTCACTCGCTTGTGAAAGCGCTCTCCTGTTACCCGAACAACAAATTTGTGCTGATTTCAACTCCTGCGCTTGCTCTTCCCTCTTACGTCAAGGATTTTATCGACTCGCACAAAAGCAGCTTTGTCGAGGTCAAGACCATTGACGAGTGCATCGGGAAACTTGATATGCTCTATATGACAAGAATTCAGCGCGAGCGCTTCGACAGCGATGAGGAATACGAGCGCCAGAAAAACGTCTACTGCCTCACAAAAGCGAAAATGGAATACGCGCGCAAGGATATGATTGTTATGCACCCGCTGCCGAGAGTGAACGAGATTGAGGTTGCCGTGGACGACGACCCGCGCGCGGCTTACTTCCGTCAGGCAAACAACGGAATGTACGTCAGAATGGCGCTTATCCTCACCACGATGAACCTCACTCCCAAAACAAAGCCGCTTTTGCTCGGCGAAATCCACAACAACATCAGCTGCACAAACCCGAAATGCGTCACACAAACCGAAAAATATCTCCCGCACAGCTTCATGAGATACGGCGATATTTTAATCTGCGAGTACTGCGACGAACGAATTTTACTTCATTAAGCAAAACGCCCGAGAGCAAATCTCGGGCAATTTTTATTCATTATTCTAATTTAGAGCACCGTCCAGACAAAGGTCACGGTGTCGCTTGATTTTATGTCATCGGGGGTAAAATCGGGAATTGCTGCGTCCATTGCCATCGCTCTCGGAGCGGCTGCAAGCGCGTAATTGCTCTGCGAAAATACCTCGATTTCGCCCCAGTCGTAATCAACCGAAACCAGCTCACCGAGTATTTTCCCCGAGGCTTTGCACAAAACCTCGGCTTTTTTACGCGCGTTTTCGGTTGCCGAAATCAACAATTCTTCCGAAACCTTTTCCGGCTCTTTCACCGAAAATCCCACGGAAAACTCCGCATCCGCGCCGCTGTTGGCAATCGCAGTAAGCGTTTTCGCAAGCGCTTCTGCGTTAAAATCAAAACCGAGCTTCAATCTGTAATTGCAGACGTAGCCCTTGAACTGCTGTTTGCCGTGGTCGTACTCATAGTTTGTGTTCGCGCTGAAATTCAGCGTTTTCAAATCGTCCTTCGCGTATCCAACCGCAGAAATCGCATTTTTCAGCTTCTCGATTTTCTCGTTTGCCTCGTTCACCGCGGCAACATAATCCATATTGTTGCCGTTCAGATTGAGCATTACCTCAACGTAATCCGGCTTTGTTTTCGCTGTTCCGACGCCTTTTACCGTGATTGTTCCCGACATAAAAAACTCCTTTCGTTAAAGCAAAGGCAAGATGTTGACCTCGCCTGAAGCCGCCCTCTTGCCTTTTTGTTAAATTATCCCAAAACGCTGAGCAATACGCCCGCCGCAACTGCCGAACCGATAACGCCGGCAACGTTCGGACCCATAGCGTGCATAAGCAGGAAGTTTGACGGGTTGCTCTGCGCGCCGACCTTCTGCGAAACTCTCGCTGCCATCGGTACAGCGGAAACGCCCGCCGAACCGATAAGCGGATTGATTTTCTTGCCCGAGATGATGTACATCAGCTTGCCGAGCAGAACGCCGCACGCTGTACCAACGCAGAATGCAATCAATCCAAGAGCGATGATGAACAAGGTCTTCGGAGAGAGGAAGTTCTCCGCAACCGCTGTTGCACCAACCGTAATTCCGAGGAAAATCGTGATAATGTTCATCAGCTCGTTTTGCGCTGTATTAACAAGTCTGCCGCAAACGCCCGACTCCTTCATCAGGTTGCCGAACATCAGGATACCTACCAGCGGTGCCGCCGACGGTACAATCAGCGAAACGATAATAGTAACCGCAATCGGGAAAACAACCTTCTCAAGCTTCGATACCTCGCGGAGCTGTCCCATCTTAACCTGACGTTCCTTTTCCGTGGTAAGAGCCTTCATAATAGGCGGCTGAATTACCGGAACGAGCGCCATATACGAGTACGCCGCAACCGCAATCGGACCTAAGAGCTGAGGAGCAAGCTTTGATGTGAGGTAAATCGCCGTAGGACCGTCCGCGCCGCCGATAATCGCAATCGAAGCCGCTTCCTTGAGCGTGAAGTCCGCAACTCCGGTAAGGTTAAGCAAGCAAGCGCCGAGGAACGTGAAGAAGATACCGCCCTGAGCTGCCGCACCGAGAAGGAAGCTCTTCGGGTTTGCAATCAGCGGACCAAAATCCGTCATCGCGCCGATACCGAGGAAGATAATAGGCGGGTAAATTCCGAGCTTTACACCCAGATAAAGCATATCCAGCAGTCCGCCCTCGTGAAGAACACGACCGTAATCAAGCGAAACGTGCTTTGTAAACTCCGCTACAATAGTGCCGCCCTGCTCGATATATTCGGGAGCGAAATAGGGGTTAAGCGCGGGATCCCAAAGATACGAGTGGTAAAGTTCCGCGTTCGGCAGGTTGGTCAAAAGCATACCGAATGCAATCGGGAGCATCAAAAGCGGCTCGTATTGCTTTACAATCGCGAGGAAAAACAGCACGAACGACAGCAAAATCATAAGTCCGTTCTGCCATGTCAACCCCATAAATCCGGACCCTTCAACGAGTCCGTTGACAGTATTTACAAATATTTCCATATATTGTTCCTTTCAGCCGTTTCAGAACGGACGAGTGTTTTCGGTTATTCCGGCAGCGCTCCACGCCGAACGCGTGCGCTTTCCATCGTGCTTTCTTACGCTCTTAATCGTAAAGCCCTCGTCATCGGTGTACGCCGCAATCGCCGCGCTTATCACGGCAATCAGCTCGCCATCGTCAACCTCGTCGATTTCTTCAACAGCCGGCTCTTCAACAACCTTCTGAACAACTTCCTGCGCCTTTGCAGCAGCTGCCGCTTCCTGTTTCTTTTTCTTCGACTTATCGACAGCCTTGAAAAGAGTACCTAAAAGCCAGAAGAAGAAAATCAGAATGGCAAGTATCAGGAATACCACCAAAATACCCGTGAGCGTGATTATTCCAACGCTTCCCCAGTAGTCCGGGTCGGATATCTGCTGCTGAGCAACACTTTTCTCCGCGTCCCCCGCATACGACAGAAGTCTGTCGATTACGCTTGGTTCAGCGCCCTCCGACAATAAATTCAGAAACAAATTCATAAATTATCTCCTTTTTCACTCGAAAAACGAGTTATTTTATTTAACAAACATAATAATTATACTATATTTTCCTAAATAATTCAATAAAAATCCCAAAACTAGTGTTCACGAGATTTTTCAACAATTTTTACAGGTTTTTATGCAATTTGACGAAGTTAATAAAATCCCCCGTCAACGCCGAGAATTTGCCCCGTTATAAAGCCGTTTTCTGCAATCGAACGAACAGCTCGCGCAACCTCGCTTGCCTTTCCAAGACGTCCAAGCGGTGTTTCATCGCAAAGCTCGGCAAGTTCATCGGGGTTCAGATGAGCGCTGTTCATCGGGCTGTCGATAACTCCGGGAGCTACCGCGTTTACCGTTATTCCCGACAAGCCAAGCTCCTTCGCAAGCGCCTTTGTAAAGCCAATTACGCCCGCTTTTGCAGCCGAATAAGCAACCTCGCACGAAGCTCCGTGAACTCCCCAAACCGAGGAAATGTTCACAACAGCGCCGCTTTTTCGCCTAATCATCTGCGGCACAACCGCTTTTGTTACCCGAAAACAGCCCGTGAGATTCACGGAAAGCTGCGTTTCCCAGTCATCGTCCGTTATATCCGTGAACGGTTTGATAAGCGAAATGCCTGCGTTGTTCACCAGAATGTCAATCCTCGAAAACTCCTTCAGCACGCTTTCAACCGCAAACTGCACGGAATTATTGTCCGCGATGTCCATTTTCACTGGAAACGCGCGGTATTTTTGCGAGAGCTCCCGAGCGTGTTCCTCGTTATTCAAATAAGTGAAGGCAACGTCATCCGTTCGTGAAAATTCCTCGACAAGCGCCGCGCCGATTGCACCCGTGCCGCCTGTTATCAAAACCACTCTCATTTCAGCTCAACCTTGATTTCATCGCCGTCAGCCGTTATTTCAACGCGCTCAAACTGCTTTTCGCTGTTTTCGATAAGCATTTCGGCGATTTTGTCCTCGATGTCCGAGCGAATAACTCTGCGGATATCGCGCCCGCCGAACTTTCCGCCAAACGCTTTCTTGGCAACCGCCGCATAAACCTCGTCCGAGATATTCAGCTCCAGCTTCTTCTCCGCGAGCGGCGAACGCAGCTCCTTGAGATTGAGCTTTGCAATTTTCGCGTAAGCCTCCTCGGAAAGCGGCTTGAACACAACAACCTCGTCCACGCGCGCCAGAAACTCCGGTCGCAAAAAGTCGCGCAGCCCTTTCATAGCGCGTTCCTTCGTGACATCGCTCTGCGTTTTCGCAAAGCCCACGCCGTTCATTCCGTTCGATGAACCCGCGTTTGACGTCATCGCGATAATCGTGTTCTCAAAGCTCACGTTTCTGCCCTGCGAGTCGGTGATTTTGCCCTCATCGAGAATTTGCAGCAGAATGTTCATCACATCGGGGTGCGCTTTCTCGATTTCATCAAACAAAATCACGGAATACGGCTTTCTGCGAACGCGCTCTGTGAGCTGTCCCGCCTCATCATAGCCGACGTATCCGGGAGGCGAACCGATGATTTTGCTCACGCTGTGCTTTTCCATATACTCCGACATATCCAGCCGTATCAGCGGGTCAACGCTGTCGAACATCTCTTTCGCCAGCACCTTTACAAGCTCGGTTTTTCCAACGCCTGTCGGTCCTACGAAGATAAACGAAGCGGGTCTGCGGCGGTCGGAAAGCTGAACGCGCGAACGCTTTATCGCCTTTGCAACAAGCTCGCAGGCTTCGTCCTGTCCGATGATTTTCGACTTTAAATTGTCCTCGAGAACCGACATTCTCTTGTACTCGGTTTCGCGGATTTTGTTTGCGGGAATACCTGTCCAAAGCTCGATTACCTTCGACAAATCGTCCACGGTAACTTCAACATTTTCGGCTTTCGGCTTGATTTCGGCAATTTTCTGCTCAGTCTGAGCAATTGTCGTCTTTAACTCGGCAAGCCGCGCGTAATCGATGTTTGAGTCGCCCGCCAGCTCGCTTTCCTCGCGGCGCTGGTCGGACAAATCGGTTTTGAGTTTCTCATATTCCGTAATGTCTGCGTTGCCCAAAGACGCGCACGCGCACGCCTCGTCAAGCAAATCTATCGCCTTGTCGGGCAAAAATCTGTCGTTGATATAACGCTCGGAAAGCGTCGCGCACATTTTCGCGATTTCATCGGAAACGTGAACCTTGTGATGCTCCTCGTAGTACTGCTTGATACCGCCGAGAAGCTCTATCGTTTCCTCAATTGTCGGCTCGTTTACGGTAACGGGCTGGAAACGGCGTTCAAGCGCGCTGTCCTTTTCGATGTGCTTTCTGTACTCGGAGAAGGTTGTCGCGCCGATAACCTGAAGTTCCCCTCTTGAAAGCGCGGGTTTGAAGATATTTGCCGCGTTCATCGAGCCTTCGGAGTCGCCGCCCGTACCGACAAGATTGTGAACCTCGTCCACGAAAAGCATAACGTTTCCTGCGTTTTTCACCTCGTCAATAAGGCTCTTCACGCGGCTCTCAAACTGCCCGCGGAACTGCGTTCCCGCAACAAGAGCCGTCAAATCAAGCAGGTACAGCTCCTTCCCGCGCAGCCTGAACGGAACATCGCCGCTCGCCAGCTTAAGCGCAATTCCCTCGGCAATCGCGGTTTTACCAACGCCCGGCTCACCGATAAGGCAAGGGTTGTTTTTCGTGCGTCTTGAAAGGATTTGCAGAACGCGATAAATCTCCTTCTCGCGCCCGATTATGCGGTCAATTTTGCCCTCCTTGGCACGTCTTGTAAGGTTTGTACAGTAGGTTTCAAGGCACTTGCGCTTTTTGTCGGGCTTTTCGGTTTTCTTTTTGGGCTTTTTCTCGGTTTCAGCATCATTCTTGCTGTTGTCGGAAGAACCGCCGCCGAAGAGGTTTTTCAGGAAATTCGGCATTGTTCCCGCGCCGCCGCGCTCGAAAAGATTATCCTCTTCCCCGGGAACGTCTTCTTCATCGCTGTCGGGAAAATTCTCGTCCATAGCGTCATCATCGTCGTCTTTTCCGTCAAGACCGAGCTGCTTGAGAAAATCGCTGTCAAGCTCCCCGTTTTCACCGAAAATGGAGTCGCACGCGCTCTCCAGCTCGTCCTCGGAAATACCCATTTGTTTAAGATATTCGCTTACCTGCGGAAGTCCAAGCTCCTTTGCACATTGCAGACAAAGTCCTTCGCTTTTGCGCTCGGTGCTGCTCATCGTTGACACAAACATAACCGCAGGACGCTTTTTGCATCTTGAACACATCATCATTGAAAATCACCTT
>SFJQ01000161.1 GCA_004555855.1 [Eubacterium] saphenum
TCGCCATATTGATTATAATTCGCCGAATTTTGCCCGAAAAAGTGCGAAAGTCAGCGTTTTTGTAAAATATATACAACAAAAACATAAAAAAATTCAGTATCTTTGGTCACTTTATACCTTGCAAAACAATGTACCTTGTGGTAGAATAAGATTACAGAAAAAACCAACCAAGACGGGAGGGATAAAGATGAATTCCCAGATGAAAAGAGGAACGCTTGAAATGTGCGCGCTGTCGGTGGTAAGCCGAGGCGACTGCTACGGATATGAGCTTGTAAACCGCATTTCCAAGTGTATGGAAATAACGGAGGGAACGATTTACCCGCTGATGAAAAGGCTGAAGGATTCGGGACTTATCGACAGCTACATTGTTGAGTCGAACGAAGGTCCGCCAAGAAAATACTACAAGCTGACCGAGGCGGGACAAGAGGAGTTAACCCGACTGTCGGAGGAATGGTTTGAATTTACACAAAGCATAGATAAGCTTTTAAGAGGGGAGTTTGGTGGTAATGACAGCGAACAATAAGGAAGAATTTTTCACGCTGCTTGAATTTGAGCTTAAAAGAATAGGCGTGGAGAACTATGAAGAAATCAAGGGTGATTTTGAACAGCACTTCGCAGACAGCGCTGAGCAGGGCATTCCCGAGGAGGAAACCGCGCTTAAGCTCGGCGATGTAAAGGAGATTGCGAGAAATTATCTCAATCTCGAGAGCGAGCGGCTCAACAGCATAATCGCGAGAGATGTTGAAAACACCGGCAAAAAAGTCAGCCTGACAAAGCCCGGACAGAGCGTTCCCGCGGATTTGTCGCTGATGAACGGGAAGGATATTCAGAACACGGACTGCGTTCGCGAATATACTCCCGAGCACATCTCCGAGGAAATTTATCCGACCCGCGAAAATTCCGCGGAAAACACACAATCCAATTCAAATGCAACTTCTCTTCCCAACTCTTATTTCACCAACAATTCAACCAACAATTCAAACACAAGCTCCGACAATAACTCCACCACAAATTCCGGCACGACAACCGAAAACAACTCCACAAACGCAATTGCAGACGCTTTCACAAATGCGGGAAAAGCAATCGGCGAAGCGGCAAAGGTAACCGGTCAGGCGCTCGCCGAGGCTTTCGGAAGCAACGGCGTTAAGGGCGCGGTTATCAACGCGGGAAAAACCACGGCAGACGCTGTAAAAATGGCGGGACAAAACGCCGCAGACGCTGTTAAAAAGGCAACGCACAAGCACAATTCCGTTCCCACGCCGAACGACGATTTCCGCGAGAACACAAATTATTCTCACGACGGAACAATCCCCGAGGGCGCGGCTTGCTGCAAGGGCAAAAAGTCCAAGGACGCTTTCACCTTTGAGAGCATCAAGGGCAAAGAGCCGAACGTAAACGGTGGAAAGCTCATCGGCGCGATTATTATGGATTTGCTGCTGTGGAGCTGGCTTGTACCGGTAATTGTCGCGGGAATAGTTGCACTTTTCACCGCGGGACTGAGCGTTATCGTTCAGTACGGCGTAGGCTCTGTAACCGGCTCGATTAATTTCGGCTATCATCTGATAAGCAGAATTTTCCTGTGTATCGGTTTCTGCTCGCTCGGCGCACTCCTCATTTCTGTTTCCGTAAACCTTGTAAAGCCCTTGATAAAACTGTTCAAGCATATCGCGATGCTTCACGTCAAGGCTATCTACGATATATAAGGGAGGGGAAAAGAGATGAAAAAAGCATTAGCAACATTTATTCCGCTTTGCATAATCGGATTTGTGGGATTCTGGATTTCAACAATGTTTCTGGGAACGGTTACCACAACCGAATTTGGTTCGTTTTCGGCAAAGGACGACGGTGAAAAGAACTGGAGCTATTCCCGTACCGTGAAGAACGAAACCTTCACTACCGAAATTGCCGCAAACCCGAATATCGAGCTTAATCTTGCCGATGTAAACGCGATTGTTGAGCCTTATGATGGAGTAAATATCAGCGTTGAGGTGAAAAACACGAGCAACAGCGCGCTCAAGGTCGACCTTGAGCGCAGAGGCGACGACACCACAAAAATAAGCATCAAAAACGACTCCATCTTCAATTTTGATATCGGCTGGATTTTCGGCGGAAATTCTACCAAGAAGGAAGTTATTATCAAAATACCGAGATGCAGCTTTGACAGCGCAAAAATCGCGCAGGGCTCGGGAAAATCCGAAATCAGCGGAATAACAGCGCTCAAAAACAACATAGATATAGGCTCGGGAGAGTTCAGTTTCAGCCGTGAT
>SFJQ01000162.1 GCA_004555855.1 [Eubacterium] saphenum
ATTTTGAGATTTTTTATGAAATTTTGATAACCCCCTTGACAAATGCTTTTTTTTCGTGTATAATATTTATGTTGCAATTTCAACAGTATATGGAAGCGTATCGAAGTGGTCATAACGGGACTGACTCGAAATCAGTTGTACGGCAACGTACCGTGGGTTCGAATCCCACCGCTTCCGCCAAAAACTCTAAGGCACGGTCTAAAAGACCGTGCCTTAGAGTTTTCCTCTGCGTTTTCGTGCGTTTCGCACAAGCACGAAACGCACGAAATCCGCGGGTTGCTCGTTAATCACGCTTTGATGTAGTCCATTTTGCCACTAGTTTCTGCCAGGGGCGATTTTTGCGCGGTTCAGCCCGAGTTTTCTTCTGCGTTTTTGCCAATTTCGCGCAAGCACGAAATTGACAAAATCCGCGCTGCTAACCCAACTTTTAGGCGATACTGGTTTTTCTATAACAAAAACTGCACCTGTTGAAAAAGGCGCAGTTCTTTTTTATCAATCCAGAATACCGTGAATAATCTCCTGAAAAACATACGAAGAAATCGGCTTGGTGACGAAATCGGTCACGCCGATGTCCGAAAGCTCCGACAGCGACAGCGCGTGCTTATCCGAAACAAGCAGCACAATCGGCAAATCGCGGATTTGTCTGATTTTTGCAATCTCCGATTTGATATCGCCGCAAATCTTCGAGTCGATTACCAGCAAATCCACGTTCATTTCACCCAGCAGCTTTTGCATTTCTTCTTGACTTTGCGTGCCGATAATGCTGTAATCCGTGCTTTCGCTCAGGATATCGGCGACCATTCTGATGGTGAACACCTGCTCGTCCGCAACGAGAATTGTCTTGCTTCGCAGCTCCGCCTGCCGCATTGTATAGCCCTTGTCCTCGTCAATCATCTTGAGCATTATCTCGGCAATTCCTGCGTCAAACTGCGTTCCCTTGCCGCTTTCGATTTCGTGGCGGACAATAGCCTGCGGGAGCGCTTTTCGGTAGCTTCGGTCGCTCGCCATCGCGTCATACGCGTCCGCTACCCCGACAATCCTCGCAACCTCGGGTATATTCTCCCCCGAAAGTCCCATCGGATAGCCCTTTCCGTCATAACGCTCGTGGTGGAATTTTGCCGCGTTGAGGATTGCGCCGTCTTTGTAGATTTCCTTGAGTATGTAGTACCCCGTGATTGTGTGAATTTTAATCTGCCGGAACTCCTCGTCATTCAGCTTTCCGGGCTTATTTATAACCTCTTTGGGAACGCGGATTTTTCCCACATCGTGCAAAAGTCCCGCGTAATACACGTCCTGCTGCTCCTCCTCGGATTTGCCCAAACGCCGCGCGATTTCACGAGAATAATTGGCAACCCTCTGCGAATGTCCGTTCGTGTATCTGTCCATCGCGTCGATTATGCGGACAATCGTCTTGATGATATCGGAGTTTTGCTGTCTGAGCTGCTCGCGAACCCTCTGCTCGTTTTCTGTTGACCTGCTCCAACGGAACATTCAATTAAATCATCACAATCATCAATCAAGCCTGCCGACAAACTTGTAGTAAACATCGAGCTTCTGAATAAACTCTCCGTCCACATCTTCAGGCTCGTGAACCTCAATTCTGTCTATCAGAGTGTTGAGGAGAGCCTGCGTAAGCTCGTCAATGTCCGCATACTGCTTGATTAAATCAACGAAATTCTCTGCGTTCTCGCCGTTCTCTCGCTCCGCCTTAATCACCGAATTAAGCTCAGCAATTCTGCTTTCCAATTCGGTCTGTTCCGTTTCATAGGCGGCTGAAAGGCTGTTGTAATTGCGGTCGCTCACCTTGCCGTTGATGTGTTCCTCATAGAGCTTTGCAAACAGCCTGTCGAGTTCCGAGAGCCGCTTGTTCGCTCTTTTCAGTTCACGCTCGGCTTGCCGTACCGTGTCCTTTTCAGCTTTGCCCAGCCGTTCGGCGATTGACGAAATCATCTGCCTGTCATCTCCGAGAGCCTCGTTCGCCAGCCGCTTAATGTCCGCTAAAACCGCATTGTAAAGGTTCAGAGCAGTTATTCTGTGCTGTGTGCAAACCGACTTGCCCTCCATTCGGTAGTTGTTGCATTGATAGTCGTAATTCGCAAGTATGTTTTCGCTGTTCCAATTTCGGTGCGCTCTCACATAGGTCAGCGCAAAGCCGCAGTCGGCACATTTCACCAAGCCCGAAAAGATATTGTCGTACTTTTTCTCAACCTTGCGAGTCTTTTTCCTACTGGTTATCAAACGCTGAACAAGCTCCCATTCTTCGG
>SFJQ01000045.1 GCA_004555855.1 [Eubacterium] saphenum
CAAACCAGCGCCGAATTTATGAAGAATTCAAGAACAAAATTTTCGGCGAGGGCGCACGGAAGAAAAAAGAAGCGCTGGCTCGGATGAGTGAGATAGACGCTCAAATCGCAGCGCTTAAAACGAAGATTCAGAGGGTGTAACTATGGAGTTTATGGGAACAAAGGAAGCCTCTGAAAAATGGGGCATTCCGCAGCAAACCATTTCAAAACTGTGCCGCGAAAAGAGAATAGAAGCAGAGCAGGATGCTTCAGGAAGCCCGTGGAGAATCCCGATAAACACACCTCGTCCCGATGTTAAAACAAGAAAACCGATAGCCAATAAATAGGTTAATCAAAGAAGCCGACTTACTCTCGTAGGTCGGCTTTTACTATACTCGCCTTGACGCATTCCGGCACGGGTGAATGTGGCTTCTCATTCCCTGAACCGCAGCACAACCTGCTCCATAACCTCGTGGTCAACATAGAAACCTCGTGCGTTCTCCCACTTCATAGTTTCCATAAAGGAAGTCGGTCGAGGATTTGCCTTTGCGTACTGCTTACGGAGCAGTTCCCATAAGCTGTATGCTTCCCTGTCAATCTCAAGAGCAAGCTCGTCCCAGCGGGCGGTGTTCATCAGCTTCTCGGCTTCGG
The DNA here is from genome assembly GCA_004555855.1 of [Eubacterium] saphenum. GTDB lineage: Bacteria > Bacillota > Clostridia > Oscillospirales > Ruminococcaceae > CAG-115. The sequence continues at coordinate 630 of SFJQ01000045.1, forward strand.
TAGGGTAGTTTTCCTGCATAAACCTCTGCCAAGCTGTGCCCCAGCGACCGATTGTGAGTTCTTCTTCCTTGATTATGTTATTGCTCATAATGATAACCTCCAATAAAAATGATTTGATAAAAGCTATTTGCAGAGGGCAGTCACAACAGGTTTACTTGGTCTTTATTTGGTCTTTAATGTTACAGCAGCTTGCAAGAAGCCACAAAATAAAACTGAATAGGGTGTCCGAAAATCCGCATTGTTATGCGGTTTGCGGCAGGTTGCACAAAAGCGCTCGAACCGCTATTCAAAACTCGAAGCGCTAATCTCGCTTCCCCTATTGCAATCAGGCGCTCGCTTTTTGGCGGGCGCTTTTTTGTAACTTTTTTTGTAATAAGAAGCTCCCCGTCGGTTGACGAGGAGCATTTTTGTTAAGTTATCTCAGCGCTCAAATCTGGAAACAATATTGTTGATATCCTTAACCGTTTCCATATTCTTGCCGATAAAGCCGTCGAGCTCGTTTATCATATCGCGGGTAGCCTCGGTTTTCTCGTGGATACTGCCGGCATAGCTCTCGTTATCTGCGATAATGGAGCTGAGCTGAGAGGTTTCGGACTTGATGTTGCGGACGATTGTCGCCATCGCGTCAAGGTCGGCATTTGCTTCTTCCATAGAAGACTTGAGCTTTTCGGAAATTTCGTTCATATCGGTAAAGATTGTGGAAACGTCCTCGCGCATAAAGCTGATTACTTCGCCGAAGCAGCTCTTGATATTCGCGATGTTGGCGTTCATTTCCTTGCAGACGTCCGAGATAGCGTTTGCTGCTGCGGAGGAATTTTCGGAAAGGCTCTTGATTTCCGACGCAACAACCGCAAAGCCCTTTCCTGCCGCACCCGCGCGCGAAGCCTCAATCGACGCGTTTATTGCAAGCAGATGCGTTTTGCTAGCGATATTCTGGATAATTTTAACATTGTTGTTGATATCGGAAAGCGCGTTGAGGTACTCGACAGACTCGTCGATATCGCGCTGAGTTTTCTCTGCCTTACCGGAAATCTCCGAGAAGAGAGCCTCTGCGCTTGTCATCATTTCCTTCGCCGCGTCAATTCTCTTTCCGTTTGAGGACTTGCTGTCGCTCATGATGCCGTTCATCTTGCCGATATCCTCGTCAACCTTACGGATAGCCTCGGTTGCGGACAAAACCTCGCTTGAGAGCTTCTGAGTGGTAGAAGTGTTGTCGGAAGCGCAGTCGGACAGCTCGGACATTGTTGATATCATCTTATCGGAAACCCTGCCCAAATCCTCGGAGCAGTTTGAAAGGGTTTCCACGATATTCTGCCAGGTATCGGTGAGCGTGTTGACGGAGCGTGCGATTTCGCCGACCTCGCTCTTGCCGATATAGCTCTTGATTTTGTCGTCGTTTTTGAGGGAAAGCTCCCCGAGATTGTTAACGGCGTGAGTAACGCGGTTAAGCGGTCTTGTGACGAATTTTGAAATCAGAATTGTCGCAAGAATAATGACAAATTCGACGATGCAGACGATAACAATAAGCGTAGTGCTGATTGAGTTGCTGTCGCTCAGCAGATCGCTCAGATTGTCCTGCATAGTAATAATCAGATTAACCTTCGGGATATAGCGATAAGCAACAATATGGGTATCCTCGTAAAGCATGCCGTCGCTGCTTCCGCCGGCAGCCATATCCATAATCTTCAGCATAACCTCGTCCTCAACGGGCTTTGTGATAAAGCTGTTATCGGAGTGGTAGGTGTACATTTTGTTTACAGTATCGAGGATAGCATACTGCTCGTTTTCAAATGCGTCAACCTGAACCTTCTGAAGCGTTTTGTTAAGACCGGACAGGAAAGGACCTCCGCCGACAAGACCGATAGGATTGCCGTTATCGTCATACACAGCCATACGCAGATTAAGGATAAGCTGCTTTGATGCAGGCGATACGAAGGCGCCGCCGTTGTAGAAACCGTCCTTCGAGGAGGTCATAGTCTTGCGGTATGGCTCGAGTGAGTCGCCGGTTCTTGTAACCATTCCGACAGCTCCCGCCGAGGAATGAGCAAGCACCTTTGTATCCCAGTTGCTGAGATAAACGCCCTCCCACTCGTTAAGGTTGGCAAAATAGCGCTCCGTGTACTTTTGAGCGGATTCTATGTACTCGGGGTTTTCGGGGTCGGAGAGCAGCTTTTTGATATCGGACGCGGTTGCGTACTCCTTGAGAGCAAGTTCCGAGTCCGCGACAAACTGCTCAATAAGGTTAGCCTGTCCCTCAAGCGCAGTGGTCATATTACCGACAGCCTGTTCCCTGACAACGCCCGAAACGCGTGTACTGATAAAGATAACCAGAACGGTCATACACAGAAAAGAAATCAAGCCGAGGCTAAGCGAAATCAGCGTTGATAATTTCATTTTTTTAATCATTTTCATACCCCCCTTTTCAAAAAATAAACACAATTTAGCATTATCATACCTTTATTATAACTTTTTCTACAAGGATTGTCAATATTGCTTAAATATTTTTGGCAATATTCCACAAATAGTTTGTGTACTTTTACCAACCCATTTTACAAATATCGCTACATTGTTATAGATATTAATTTATTGAATTTAACCAAAACAATTGACAATTAAAGGAAAATATTGTATAATATATAAAAACATCAGAAAACGAAATTCGCCTTGTGGACCTTATCCCGCCGGAAACGCCCCAGAAAATTCAGGATTCTTTTTCCAAGATGGCGAGAATGGCGTCGCTTACGACAGATGAAAACGGCGTTCCGCTGACGGGACGAGGTTATCGAGAAGATGGAAAAATACACCTTCTCGGGAGAGCAGGAAAAGTGCTTCAGCGACCTGAAATCCGCCGCCGAATTGAGCGATATTGAAGCGTGCGCGGCAGCCGTGGAAGCGTGGAAAAAAGCCGCCGAAACCGACGAGCAAAACCTCCTGACAAGCCCCGACGAAGTGAAAGAAATTCTTGAAAACGTGAAAGAAGCGCTAGAAAATTTCGACACTCTTTTGGTTGACGAAGCTGTCGAGGAAATGGGCAAAATGCACTTCCCCGATAATCAAAAGGAGCTGTTCAAAAAACGAAAGAAGCCGCCGAAACCACGGATATCGAGCTTTGCGCGAAGATTGTCGAGGAGTGGAAACGACTTCTGTAAGCAAAAAATCAAACAAAAATCAATCCCCGTGATTAATTTCGCGGGGATTTTTTTGATTTCGAGCAGTTTTTGCTAAAATAGTACATTTCTGCTCACACATACCGACAACCTTCGCAAAACAACCGTGCTATAATTTAACCAAAGGCAGCAAAACGCGTTCGCCAAAGCGCGCCTGCCTTATCCGCTCACCGCGCGCCCGCGTTTTATCGGGAAACAAAGGAGTAAGGACTGCGGAAATCCGCGCCGCCGGGCGATTTTGACTCGGCGCGCCGCGGGAAAGATTGATAAAGGGGGAGAAAAATGCTGAAAATCTACAACGACGGAAAGAGGATAACCGCCGCGCTTTACGGCGATATCGACCACCATGCCGCCCGTGAAATCCGAACGGCGCTCGATGAGATTATCGCGCGTTCCCGCCCCGAGCTTCTGGTTCTCGATATGGAAAATGTCGGGTTTATGGACAGCTCGGGCGTGGGGCTTATTCTGGGGAGAATGAGAGCCGTAAACGATGTCGGCGGTGAAATTCTCATCAAAAACGCGCGCGGGGAAATCGCCGAAATGATAAAGCTGTCGGGGCTTTCCTCGCTTATCGTCACGAAAACCACGAACTAAAAGGAGTAAAGATGAAAAAAATACCGATTAACGAATGCGCGCTTCGCTTTCCCGCGATTTCGCGAAACGAGAGCCTGTCGCGTTCTGCAGCGGCAGCTTTTGTGCTGCAGCTTGACCCGACCGTTGAGGAAACCGCCGCGATAAAAACCGCAGTTTCCGAGGCGGTGACGAATGCGATAGTCCACGGCTACCGCGACAGAAAAGGCGAAGTTGAGATGATAATGCGGCTGTACGAGGGCAATCTCGTGAAAATTATGATAAAGGACAAGGGCTGCGGTATCCCCGACATCAAAGCCGCGATGGAGCCGGAGTATTCGACAGCGCCGCCCGAGGAGGAGCGCTCGGGTCTTGGATTTACGGTTATGGAGAGCTTTATGGACAAGGTTCGCGTGCGCTCCGCCGAGGGAAAAGGCACCTGCGTAACCCTTGAAAAAACGCTTCTTGGGAAATGACGCGGGACGAATTTATCGAGAAAAATCTGCCTCTCGTCCACTCTCTGGCAAACCGTTTTCGCGGGCGCGGGATTGAATACGAGGAGCTTTATTCGGCGGGCTGCGTGGGGCTGGTAAAGGCTTGCGACAACTTTGACGAGAGCCGCGGGCTGAAGTTTTCTACATACGCGGTTCCGGTGATTTTGGGCGAAATAAAGCGGCTTTTCCGCGACGGCGGGGCAATCAAAATGAGCCGTTCTCTCAAGGAATTGTCGATGAAAGCGGCAAGGGCGCACGACGAGCTTTCCGTTGACGGAAAAATACCGACATTGAGCGAGATTGCCGCGAAAATCGGCGCTTCGGAGGAGGACGTTTCGGAAGCGATTTCCGCGGGGCAGCCGCCCGTGTCGCTCACCTGCGGCGAGGACGGCGCGGAGCTTTCGATACCCGCCGAGAGCAAGGAATCCGCGCTTATCGACAGACTTGCTCTGCGGCAGTGCCTGAACGCGCTCTCTGATGAAGACAGAGCGCTTATCATAATGCGGTTTTTCCGAGGCAAAACCCAAGCCGAAACCGCGAAATTGCTCGGCTGCACGCAGGTCGGCGTATCGCGGCGCGAGAGAAAAATTCTGGAGGAACTGCGCGAAAAGCTCACCTAAAAAATTCTCCTATTTATATAAAAGCCCTTGATTTTACGGTCAAAATATGTTACAATAACAGTATATAAGTTTATTTGTCAGGGAGCTTTTTGATATGTCAGACAAACTGAATATATGTTTAATGAACGACTCGTTTGCGCCGATAATAGACGGTGTGGCGAATGCCGTTATGAACTACGCAAGCATAATTTCTTCGGATAATCTCGGCAAAGCGACCGTGGTTACGCCGAATTTACCCGGAGCGGAGGACAACTATCCTTTTGACGTCGTGCGCTATCGCAGTATGAACATCACGCAAAAAATCTGCGGATATCGCGCGGGCTATCCGTTCTCGAGCAGCAAGCTGGACGCACTCGCGGGGCAGGATTTCGACATAATCCACAGCCACTGTCCTTTCGCTTCAACGCTTATGGCGCGCGTTTTGCGGGAAAAGAGCAACGTTCCGATTGTCCTCACCTATCACACGAAATTTGATATAGATATACGCCGCTCGCTCTCGAACAAGCTGATGGCGGAACAGGCGATAAAATTTGTCGTGAGCAACATCAGCGCCTGCGACGAGGTTTGGACGGTAAGCCATGGCGCGGGCGAAAATCTGCGCAGTCTGGGCTACAAGGGCGATTTTGTGGTAATGGAAAACGGCGTGGATTTCCCGAGAGGGCGCGCCGACAAAAACGCTGCCGAGGAGCTGCGCCGCGAATACGGAGTTGCGCCCGAGGAATTTTTGTTTATGTTCGTGGGACGGCTTTTGTGGTACAAGGGCCTTCGTTACATACTTGACGCGATAAAAATTCTCGCCGGAAAGGACCTGAAATTCCGCTTTATGATAGTAGGCGACGGAATTGAGCGCGAGGAAATCGAGGCATACGCGAAGGAAATCGGCATTTACGACAAGTGCATATTCACGGGAGCTGTGACCGACCGTGAAAAGCTGCGCGTTTATTACACGGCGGGCGAGCTTTTCGTGTTCCCTTCCGAATACGACACAAACGGAATTGTAGTGCGCGAGGCGGCAGCCTGCGGAGTGGCTTCGATTTTGATTGAGGGAAGCTGCGCTGCGGAGGGCATCACGGACGGCAGAACGGGAATTTTGTGCAAAGCGGACGCTGTTGACGTTGCAAACAAGATGGAGTTTGCAGTCAAAAACCGCGAAAAAGCTCACGAGTTCGGCGAAACGGCGATGAACGAGGTATACGTTTCGTGGGAAGACGCGGTGAAAAACGCGGTAAATCGTTATCCCGAGGTTGTCGAGCGCTGTATGAAGGGACAAACCCAGCGGCGCGAGGGAGTTGTCACGGAGGAATTTTTCGTGATAATGGACAACGTGACGAAAAGTATCCAGAAAATCCGCAGCATACCGACGGGTATCAAAGAAAAGAGCCAGAAAACCAAAGAAAAGCGCCGGAACAAGACAAAAACGCGAAAAAACTCGAAAAAGAACGCAGTTTTGCCGATACCCGAGGGCTTTTCCGCGAAGGATATCAGAATTGAGCAGAGCGTCTGCACGGGCGAAAAGACAATCGGATTTTTCAGCACCGAGCAGAACAAGCTTGTCTATTCCGAGCTTGTGCGGGACGATGAGGATATCAAGGCGTTTTATGACAAATACGGAATAATGTCCGACCTTGACGATGACGAAGAGGGCGAGTAATTTTTGCAGCAGTTGTCGAAAAATGTAAAAAATAAAGTAAGAGGTGCGCTATGACTGTCAAGACTTTTTCCATAAATCCCGAAAAAACAGCTTATGTAAAGGCATTTTTGCCCGATGTTATACCGGGGATTGAATTTACCGAAAAACGTCCGTCCATTGTGATTTTTCCGGGCGGCGGCTACGAGCATTGCTCCGTTCGCGAACAAGAGCCGATAGCATTTCAGTATCTCGCGGCGGGATACGCGGCATTTGTTGTAACCTATTCGGTAAACGCGGCGTTTCCGACGTCGCTTATGGACGCTGCGTACACGTTTTATAAAATCCGAATGAGAGCGGAAGAATTTCACATTGACCCGAAGAAAATCGCGGTTTTGGGCTGCTCGTCGGGCGGACATCTTGCGGGTTGTCTTGCGACGATGTGGAGCGACAATCAGGTTGTGAAAGCAATCGGCTGCGAGCCTGAGGATTTGCGTCCGGACGCTGCGGTGCTCTGCTACCCTGTTATCAGCGGCGTGACTGCGCCTCACGTCGGGAGCTTCAAGATACTCTTAGGCGAAGAAGCAAGCCGCTCCGATTTGTCGAGGCTGTCGCTTGAAAACCGCGTTACCCCGAAAACGCCGCCTGTATTCATCTGGCACACGGCAAACGACGAGAGCGTTTCCGCGCACAATGCTCTGGTAATGGCGAAGGCTTGTATCTCGAACCGTGTTCCCGTTGAGCTTCACATGTACGCCGAAGGTCCGCACGGAATTTCCACGGCAGACAAGACTGTTGCACGCGGAGAAAACGACATTGACGGACACATCAGACGCTGGATAAAGCTGTCGATTGAGTTTTTGAACAAGTATATGAATGTGTGAAATTAGTCAAGACTAACTCGCTTAAACACGGAGAAAATGTGCAAACTGACAAAATTCGCAGAAAAACCGGTTTTTTTGCAAAAAAGCCTTGACTGATTGTGGAATTTGAAGTAAAATACAATCAGTTAGTCGAAGCTAACAAAAGGAGCCGTTGGAGAATGACAATTCCGGATAAACTCATCTACACACGCGGCGAAAAGGTCGCGGAGATAGCCTGCGCGGGGACGTGCGCGGCGTTTGTGGCGGCGATGACAGCGATGATGTCGCTCGGACAGACGGACGGCGGAAATTCGATTTTGGTTGTGGTGATGCTTGTGATATACGGAACTTTCACGCTATGCTCAATTTTCCCGCAGCACACAAACCTTTTCGACAAACCCGAAAACATCACCGAGGCGTCGTTCAGAAAAACGCGCTGCGGCTTGATTGTCGCGAAAACGATTCTTATGGCGGCGATTTTTGTGCTGTCGCTGCCGATTTTACAGTAAAGAGAGGAGAAATCTATGAAAACCCCATTTGTTACAAAGGAACAAATCGAAGAGATAACGAAAACCTACCCCACGCCCTTTCACATATATGATGAAAAGGGTATTCGCGAGAACGCGCGCAGACTCAAAGCGGCGTTTTCGTGGAACAAGGGCTTCCGCGAGTATTTTGCGGTAAAGGCAACCCCGAACCCTTTTATAATGAAGATTTTGCAGAGCGAGGGCTGCGGATTTGACTGCTCCTCGTACACCGAGCTTATGCTCTCGGACGACGTCGGCGCGAAAGGACACGACATTATGTTCTCGTCAAACGCGACTCCCGACGCTGATTTCAAGAAAGCGTATGAACTTGGCGCAATCATCAACCTTGACGATTTCACGCACATTGACGTTCTCGACAAGCTGACGGGCATTCCCGAAACGATTTGCTGCCGATATAATCCGGGCGGTGAGTTCAAGACAGACGGTTCACCGAACGTAATGGACACGCCGAAGGACGCGAAATACGGCTTCACGCACGACCAGATTATCGAGGGCTACAAAATCCTGAAGGAAAAGGGCGCGAAGAAATTCGGAATGCACGCGTTCCTTGCTTCCAACACGCTGACAAACGATTACTACCCCACTCTTGCGGGAATTATGTTCAGAACAGCGGTTGAAATCAAGGAAAAGACGGGCGTTGAGCTTTCGTTCATCAACCTGAGCGGCGGCGTTGGAATCCCCTACAAGCCCGACCAGCCCGCAAACGACATCGCGGTAATCGGCGAAAAGGTTCGCGAAAAATTCGAGGAAATTCTCGTTCCCGCGGGACTTGGAAACATCTCGATTTTCACGGAGCTTGGCAGATTTATGCTTGCTCCTTACGGAATGTTGATTGCAAAGGCAATCCGCGAAAAGCACATTTACAAGGAATATATCGGACTTGACGCGTGCGCGGCAAACCTTATGCGCCCCGCGATTTACGGCGCTTATCATCATATCACGGTGCTCGGCAAGGAAAACGCTCCCTGCGACCACAAGTACGATATCACGGGCGGACTTTGTGAAAACTGCGACAAATTCGCGGTTGACAGAATGCTCCCGAAAATCGAAATCGGCGATTATCTGGCAATCCACGACGCCGGCGCGCACGGCTTCTCAATGGGCTACAACTACAACGGCAAGCTGAGAAGCGCAGAGCTGCTGCTCCGTGAGGACGGAAGCGTGAAGTTAATCCGCCGTGCCGAAACACCCGCGGATTATTTCGCAACATTTGATTTCGCAAACAAAAACTATGAGTTGTAAAAAGGAGGACTTATGAGGGATTTCACAGGATTTAAAAAGGGCGTAAACCTTGGCGGCTGGCTTTCGCAGTGCGACTACTCGCCTGACCGCCTTGAGAATTTCATCAAGGAAGAGGACATCGCGAGAATAGCAAGCTGGGGCGCGGACCACGTTCGTCTGCCGTTTGATTTCAATATTTTGCTCGATGAAAACGGCGCGCTTAAATCGGACGCTTTCAAATATCTCGACCGCGCTGTCGATTGGACGCAAAAGCACGGCTTGAACATAATCCTCGACCTTCACAAGACGATGGGCTATTCCTTTGACCCGGGCGAAAAAGAAATCGGCTTTTTCTCAAACGAGAAATATCAGGACATTTTCGTAAATTTGTGGAAATCGGTTGCCGCGCGTTACGCCGACAAATCGGACAGCATCGCTTATGAAATCCTGAACGAAATCACCGATGATGAATTTGCCGAGCCGTGGAATAAAATCGCAAAGCGCGTTATCGGGGAAATCCGGAAAATTGCGCCGAAGAATTACATCATTTACGGCGGAATACACAACAACAGCATCAAGGGGCTTGCGCTTCTTGAGAAGCCGCTTGACGACAAGATTGTGTACACGTTCCACCTCTACGACCCGCTGATTTTCACGCATCAGAAAGCGTACTGGTTTGACGGAATGCCTGCGGATTATGTGATGTCCTATCCTGCTCCGACAGCCGAGTATGTTGAAAAATCAAAGCAGTTCCCCGAGAAGAAGGTCTGGGAAGTCTTTGACGGGTACACCGAGGACATCGTTGACGCGAGATTTTTCGAGTTTTATATGAAAGAAGCGGTTGAGTTTGCCGAGAGAATGAACGCGCCGCTTTACTGCGGAGAATACGGCGTAATCGAAGTTGCGCCGCTCGAGGACACGCTTCGCTGGCACCGCGATATGCGCGACACCTTTGACAAGCTGAATATCGCGCGTTCTGTCTGGTCGTACAAGGAGATGGATTTCGGCTTTATCGACGATATTCGCAAACCGATTTACGATGAACTTATCAAGATGATATAAAAAAACGGCTCGGTGAAAAATCCGAGCCGTGATTTTGTTTACAAAAGCATTACAGCCCCGAGGATTTGACTCCCCGAGGCTGTAACGCTTGGTTGGTAATTTATGAAAAGGGTGGTTGGCAATTTTTTGTAATAAGCCTCTGCTTGCTTATTACATTTATATAATAACAGCTTTTTATGACAGCACAAAGTTTTTCGCGTGAAAGTTGTGTGAAATTATTGTAAAGAAATGTTGACAACGCGAAAAATCCCATCGATTTCCTCAAAATCGAAGCGAATTGTTCTCGTACCGCCGGCAGCCGAAATAAAATCTCCCCCGTCCTCGAAGGAATAGCCGTTCTGGTGGAGAAAACCCGCGGCAAGGAGCTTGTGGTCGCAGTAAAACGAACGGATAATTTCGAGAAATTCGCGCGCAAGTTCATCGAGAGAAATCGGCGCGAAAACGCTCTCGGGCAAGCCTTCAATCTGCACAAAAAGCGCTCCCCCGTCATAAGGGCAGCGATAATAGCAGGCGTTTTTCTCGGACGCAGCCACGGTAATCATCGAGAGATTGTGCCCCGTGTGGATTTCATCGAGCATAAATTTCCCCGTCAGAAATTCCTCGCATTCGGGAAGATTACGCTTTGCACGGCGTGACGGCGCAAAGCAAATCTCGGGAACGCCGCTTTCGGTATTTGCCCAGCCCCAGAGCCAAGTGTTGCTCTGATAGCTCTCCGAGCCGATTATCCCGCAGTCGAACTCGCTTTCGCCGAACTTTATTCTGCGGTTTTTGACATCGACATTCCAGCCGTTTTCGCCGATAACCAGCTCTCCCATTTTCTTCTGCCGAGAAACAGCCGCGCCGACCGCAAGCGACAAAAGGCTGAGATAGTCGCCCTTGTCGAAGCTGACGGGCGTTGTTAAAATTCCGATTTTTTCCATTAAATTTCCTCGTTAAATCTGGATTTGCTGCCCGAATTTTCTCAAAATATCGCGAAGCAAAACCTTGTCTATTTTCCACAGTTTTGTTTTACCTTTAAGCTGGTCATCCACGCGGTTTTCAAACTGCATAAAGACCTCGGAATAGTCCTCTGTGAAATAGAAAACGCATTGAAGATAGTTGTCCTTTGACGCGTAATAATTCGCGGGAGTATAGCTCAAAACGGCGCTGATATCGGTGTTAAGCTCGTTTTCAACGCGAGTGAGCGGCATTGCATTAAACTGGACTTTTTTCGTTCTGGGAAGCGAAAGCGCATACTTTTCTTCCTCGGAGAGTTTATTTTTTTTCGGAAAACCAAACATATTTATCCTCCTATTATAATAGAATAAAATGCCAAAACCGAATTTATAATTTGATTATATCATATTTTAAATAACATTTCAATATGTATTCTCTAAAATATCGGTCAAATAATAATCAGAAATTATGGTAAAATAGCCAACAAAACGATGTCGAAAAAATGTTTCTTTATGCAAATATACAAAAGTTGCAAAAAAACGTTAATTACCACTTGATTTTTTTCAAATATGGGTTAAAATATAATTAGCACTCAAAGAGTTCGAGTGCTAACAATAAAATGCGCGAGCTCTTTATAATAATGTGTATATTAATTAGGAGGAAATAAATTATGACAATCAGACCTTTGGCAGACAGAGTTGTAAT